>NZGT01000082.1 GCA_002691025.1 Spirochaeta sp.
GCAGCCGTGACATCAATTTCACCATGGACCTCGTCCTGAAGGACATCACGCTCTTCCAGGACCTCGCCGACCAGGGGCAGGTCCCACTGGAGCTCTCTCCGCTCCTGATCCAGATCTTCAAGGACGCGGCCCAGCGCTATGGGGCTAGAGAATGGTCATCCAATGTCATCCGCCGACTCGAGGATGCAACCGGAACCAGGATCACGGCCCCTGGATTCCCGCCCCAAATGGTGGATCACGAAGCCAGGCAGGAAGGCCACGAGGTCTTCCCCCGCAAAAATCTCAAGTAGACCTCTGGAAGACCCAGCGACCAAAGAGTTTCAGACGAAGACAGATCCCCCGGCTCATGGGCGCTATGGTCCCCAAGCAGGCGTACTCAAGGAGAAAGCGCGCTGATTCCTCGCATCGACATCGCTCCGCTCTTCGGCCCCGCATGCCCCGCACGAGAGCGCACCGACCGGGATCTCTACGCGGCCGCCACTCGCGTCGGCTTCATGACCGTGCACAATACGCCACTTTCCGATCATCTAGACGCTTCGCGACGACGTTCGATCCTGAGACTCTTTGACCTGCCCGAACACGCGCAAAGAAGACTCTGGAAGAGCAACTTTGCCCCGGAAAACCCCAACCTGTATCGCGGATGGTTCCCTCTGGAATCGGGCGCGACGCGCTGCCGCGAAGGCTTCGAGATCGGACCGGACATCGTCCGCCCCTTTCTCCCGTCCCCCGACCCGGACGATCTCCTCTACGGAGCGTCTGTCCTTCCCGAAGAGGATCAACTCCCCGGCTGGCGCGCGCACACACGAGACTTCTACGCGGCTTCTGAAAAAGTCGGCTTTGCCATCCTGGGCTCGCTCTCTCGCAGACTCGGGATCCCGGAAAGTTTCTTCGAGAACGCCTTCCGGAATGGCATCTCGACGTTGCGCCTTCTCCACTATCCAGCCCGGGACGCCACACGGCCTGACTCCGCGGAACTGAAGGCCGCCCGGTGCACCCACGAAGGACAGGAGTTCGAAACCGTCACGGGCCCCCACTATGACACCGGCCTTCTGACCATCCTCTCCGACAGCGGCACCCCGGGACTCCAGGCCTACACGGACACTCGCGAATGGGTCGACGTTCCGCTTCGGGACGATGACTTTGCCATCAACTTCGGGGGACTCCTGTCGCGCTGGACCCAGAAGAAGANCCGAGCCACTCTGCACCGTGTGCTCTCTTCCGGTGAGGAACGCTTCTCCATCCCGTTCTTCTTCGAACCNCGAGCCAACACCCTCATCGAACCCTTGCCTCTCCCCGATGCCATCCCTTTCCGGCCCTTCCTTTTCGGAGACCACCTCTGGCATACCACGACGCGCTTTCCCGAAAATCTGGGGCTCGCACACCTCCGGCCGCCCCGAGGNGACTATCNGGACCCCTGGCANAGCGACGACGAAACCCACTGACCTTCATGGCANANCGGCCGCCCCCTCTCGCCTCGCAGGGCCTCCCCAGGACCCCTATCCTCCCCCCTCATTCCGAATGGATGGGGTTCAATGGAGTATCGAAATCTGGGCTCNAGTGGCCTCAAGGTGAGTGCCCTCGCACTGGGAGGCTGGATCACCCTCGGTGATCAAATCGACCGGGACACNGCGCAACACATCGTACGACGCGCCGTGGAGAATGGCGTCAACCTCTTTGATCTCGCGGACTCCTATGCGGGCGGTGAAGCCGAACGGGTGTTCGGCTCGATCCTCACCGGACTGAAACGCTCGGACCTCGTCATTTCGAGCAAGGTGGCCTTACCCGTTGGGCCCGGCCCCAACGACCAGGGNCTGAGTCGNAAGCATATCACCGAAAGCCTGAAGGAGACCCTGGACCGCCTGGGCACAGACTATCTGGATCTCTATTTCTGCCACCGAGAGGACCCTTCCACTCCCCTGGAAGAAACCGTGCGGACCATGGACGAACTCATCCGACGCGGAAAGATCCTCTACTGGGGAACCAGTGTGTGGCGTCCCCGCACCCTCCTACGCGCTCACCGACTGGCGCGAAAACTCGGCCTCCACCCGCCTCGCGTCGAGCAACCGCCCTATAACCTCATCGATCGTTGGGTCGAAAAACGAGTCACCCCCACCCTTCGACGCCTCGGGATGGGCATGACGGTCTGGAGCCCGCTGGCGGGGGGCGTCCTCACCGGCAAGTACAACGACGGGATCCCGCCGGGTAGTCGAGGCGACACCACGCCCTGGGTCGAGAAATACATGAAACCCCCTGTCCTCNAAGGCGTGAAGNAATTCTGNCTCGAAGCGGAGGCGCANTCCGTGGCCCCGGGCACACTGGCACTCGCATGGCTTCTTCAGCAAAAAGGCGTGACCAGCATCCTCACGGGCGCCACCCACCCCGACCAACTCGAGGAGAACCTGCTCGCCTTGGAGGTCAAACTCAGTCCGAAGCAAGCAACCGCCCTGGCCCGTTGCTTTACGAAATAGACGCCGCGCCCCATCCACGAGCNGACTCGGNCGATTCTTGTAGAATCGAGCTTCNCTTGAACGCGCCATGGCTGGCTTTCCGTGCCGGTCGCGCACATAAAAGAAGGCAGGAAATCATGGCGGAAGTCCCGGTCTATATGGTGGTCAACCTACACATCGAGAACAAAGACGAGTACCTCACCTACGAGAAGGGCTTCTTCCCGATCCTCAAGAAACACGGCGGAGAGTTCGTCACGTTTGACGACAAGACCATCACCTTCGAGGGCCAGGAGCCGCCTTCAGGACGCATGGTCATCTTCTCCTTCCCATCCGAGGAAGCGGCTCAGGCCTGGTACAAGGACCCCGACTACCAGGCACTCTCGGAACATCGCCGCGCCGGCACACGGCTCAACTTCCTGACCCTGGTCCACGGCCTCCCGCCGCGCTGACCGCCCGGCCGGCCACCCACGAGCCCTCTTCATCCCGCCCGCGTTGAACCCTCTTGATGGGCGTGGTCTACCTGCGCATAGGCTTCACGCAAAGAAGCCGCGCAGTCAGACCAACTCAGACCCTCCGCAACGAGGCGTCCTTCTTCGCCCGCACGCGCACGCTGCCCCGCGTCCGAAAAATGGTCCAGCGCTTCAGCAAAGCCTCTCACATCGTCGGCTCGATCCACCACGCGGGCCATCGACCCCAGGCTCTCAGAGGCACCGCATTGCGCACTGGTAATGACCGGACGCCCTGAGGCGCTGGCCTCCAGACACACAAGACCCCACGCATCATACCGGGTGGGTAGAATCATCCCGTCCGAAGCCTGGTACAGGGCGGGCATGTCTTCGCGGAAACCAAGGAAGAAGACACGATCCTCCACCCCGAGCGCACGCGCTCGCCGGCGCCAGCGTCGGGTCTTGTCCCTGCCCACCACCCAGAGCCGTGCGGTCTGGTCCTCACACAGCGACAGCGCGGACAACGCAGTAGCCAGCCCCTTGCGGCGGAAGCCTGATCCCGGAAAAAGCCAGACCGTTCCGTCTGCGCCGCCCCACTCTTCCCGCATAGAGCGTCTCTTTCCCGATTCTGCATCAGGCGAAAAATGCTGGGCGTCGACCCCATAGGGCACCACAAAAAGTCGATGGGGATCGGGTGAATAGTACCGAGAAAATTCCCGAGCCCCCTGCTCTGAAACACACTGAACCCGCTGACGGGTCCCGCGCAGCACGTGCCTTTCCATATGGAGTCGGACCCGGTGACGAGGCGACAGGGTTCGGATAAGTCGCCCCCATCCCCCATACGCGTGCTCCATATAGGCGGCATGGCTCCCCCCACCCGCATGGAGGATGTCCTGGCTTCGCGTCGGAGAGAAGGCGTGCACCACGTCGAAATCCTGTTGCCGCACGACTTCCCCAGCGGCTCGAGAGAACGCCAGAACACGCCAGGGCTGCCAGAAGGTCGGAACAGAAACGCGGTGAAGCGTCACCCCCGCCTGCTCTTCTCCGGCACGGGCCACGACATGGACATCGTCTCCAAGCTCACAAAAAGCCTGGGCGAGTTGCCACACCGCATATTCAACCCCACCGCCTGAACGCGAGAAATTCTCTACGACGAGCGCAATCCGCATGATCTCTTCACGACCCCTGGATTCTTGACTCACGCATCGCCAAGCCGTTCCCCGATCCACGGGATCAGACGGTCCATCAAACCCTCTACATCCGGCGCCTCTTTCGATCCAAAATCAGGTTCGAAATAGTGCCGAGCCTCGGCAAACTCAAGAAAACTCCGATCCGCCGCACCCACCGCTTCGAAGATCGGCTTCGCATCGGTCTCCGGGTAGATCTCCCGATCGCGTCCAGCATTCACAACCAGGGTGGGCACCGAAACGTCCGGCAGCGTCCTCAGCAGGTTTGCGTTCGAAGAATGCCCCGACCAGGTAGACAGCCAGGCGTGCGGAGAGCAAAGGCGTCCGAAGCCGAGGATCTTCTGATTCATGAGGTCGGGGCGGTCGCTGAGAAGCGACCCGTACTCCCGTGACGAAGGATCGAGATGGTTGTCGACATAATGCAGATTCGCCATCGTGCGATAGATCGTCATGACGGGCTCACGCGCCTCGCGACGCAGGATGTCCTGTTGTGCCTGGGTGTCCAAAGACTGAAAGCCCGGGTCACTCCGGATCTCCACGGCTTTTTCGTTGTCGCCAATCCGCTCCCGGGCCGCTTCATCCAGTTTCCGGACACGAGACAATTGGGCTGTTCGATAGCGCTTGACGAAGTCCGCCTCATATCGGCTCCATTCGGGCGCAGGCCGGAAGCCGTTGGCTGCGCGGTACATATCCAGTTCTTCATCCGACACATCGGGGTCGGACTCATCCATCACCGCGGGGTCAATGCATTCATTCATCACCATGCCCTGACCTTTGTGGGCCGAAATCAGCACCAAGGCATCGGCGGGGCTCATCTCGACGCGGCCCAACGCCGTTGACACCCCTCCCGGGGTCTTCTGGATCCGATCCGGCGGCGCGAGCGCGGCCTGACTCTGATAGAGGGCGTCGAGGGATCCCCCGCCCGAGTTTCCGATCAGAACGACCTTCTCCACCCCCCAGTCTTCCCGAAGCCCGCGAACACACGCGCCGAGATCCAGAATGATTTCTTCATGCACTGTGGTGGTGTCGTTGTTGGGGTTCCGCGTGTTCGCCGTCAGCACTCCGATTCCCGCTTCCAGAAGACGAGGAATCGTATAGTGACGACTGAAGTCCACGCGAGGGTGCATCAAGACCGCCGCCACACGCGGCCGGGGATGTGAAGCCCTGCGCCAGAAAAGGCCCAGTATCTGGCGGCCATCCTCCGAACGCAAACAGACGGAGTCCACACGCGCGTCGGCGGGCTCCTTCCGAAAAAAGAAAGGAGCTCCCTCCCAGTAAGCCTGTGCCACCAATGTCATGGGTACTCCTTGCTCCCAGGGCCCCATTTCGAGAGCCCCAGAATGCGATGCGCACGCTTTGAAGCATACCATTGATCGCATGCTCCGAATCATTATCCCTCTGGCTCCGGGTGGCCCGGCAGACAACCCCAAGCTGAACCCTCGCTTGCAAGGAGAAGTCCTGATCCCCGGCCCGGGAATACAGCTTGTCGGCTCTTGCGACTCTGTTGTAGCCTCCCCCCGTGCAGAGGCCCCTGGATACCATCACCCTTCGAAGGATGCCGTTTGAGTTTCCGGACGGAATCGACTCCGTGTTCGTGCCAGACGAGCCTGAGCTTTCCTACGGTCTGATCGCCGCCTCACTCCTGCTGCCCTATCTCGAGCCCTATCTGATCCGGTCCATGCGCGCGGCCCGGGACAGTGTGTCGGATCCCGAAGTCTTGAGCGGGCTCGATGGCTTCTGTGCTCAAGAAGGCCAGCACTATCGCATCCATTCAAAGTTCAACGAAGCCTGCCGATTGGAGGGCTTTCCCGGATTGGCCTCCCTGGAGCAAGAACTCAAAGACGACTACCAGCGTTTCACCACCCAGAAATCCCTGCGCTTCAACCTCGCCTATGCGGAGGGTTTCGAGGCCTTCACCATGAACCTGGTCCACTTCATCATGGGCGACGACGGACTCGATCTACCGGATTCACCGATCCGCCAGATGTGGGAGTGGCACTTCATCGAAGAACTTGAACACCGCACCGTTACTTTTGACGTTTACGAACATGTCGTCGGTGGCTATTTCTATCGGCTCATTGTAGGCGTCTATGCCCAGTGGCACTTTACGCGATGGCTTCGCAAGGTGAATCGGTACATGCTTCGCGCGAATCCTCCACCCAAGCGCACCCCCGCGCAAAAGAAGAAACGCCGAGCCGAAGGCCGCTCCGCGCGGCGAAACGCAGTGCGAAACCTCCTCGTGCCACTTCTCCGCACCTATCTGCCACACTACAGCCCACACAAGGTCGACATCTCACCCGCCATGCAGGACATGGCCGATCGTTACACCGCCATGGCGACGCAGCACTCCTAGACCCAGCGCAGGTAAGCGCTCGCCCCTCCGAAACCGGAAACGAGATGAGGCGCTAGCCCTGGATACCGTCCCCGCCCTGCTCGGCCGCGCCGTTCCACTTCACGAACTTCAGATCGAGCACGAAGATGGCGTAGAGCACGGGCACCAGGAGCAACTCGATGAACGTCGCCAGCGAGAGTCCACCGATCTGCGCAAAGCACAGGGGCTGCCAAAGCGGGCCCCCATGAATGGCCAGCGGAACCAGCGCCAGCACGGTGGCACCCACGGTAATCATCACAGGCCTCAGACGCTCCAGCCCCGCGTCGAGCAAACCCTCGCGAAGCGGCTCTCCGGCCTCCTGGGTTTCCTCCACGAAGTCAAAGAGCACAATCACATGACTCACGATCACGCCGACCAGACTTGATATGCCCAGGAACGCCATGAAGCCAAAAGGAGTATCCGTCACCGCCAGGGCCAGCAAGGCACCCGCGATACCGTACGGCACGGCAGCGAATACGAGAATGGGTTTCACCGTACTCCCAAACTGCACCACCAGCGCAACAAAGATACCAATGACCGAGATGAGCATGATCAACGAAAGCTGTTGGAAACCATCTTGTTGCTGAGCCCGCTCCCCCGCGATCTCCATTCGGACGCCGGGAGGGAGCGAAGCCTGAAGCGCTTCGATCTCTTCTAGAACAGAACCAAGCACCGAGGATGCGAGAACGCCCTCCTGGGGATAGGCCACGGCCGAAATAGTCCGGAAGTGATCTCGTCGCCAGATCCTCTGTTCAGAGAGCGAATATTCCAGCGTCGCGACCTCCTTGAGCGGAACCTTGTTTGAGTTCTGGGACGAATAGACGTAGAGCCCCTCCAGATCAGAGAGATTGCCTCGTTCATCCAACGTGAGCCGCGCCACAATCGGAATCTGATCGTCCCCCTTGAGCAGGGTTCCCACTTTGGCCCCGGACACGGCCGCCGCCACAGACTGCGCCACGTCTGCATTGGTCACGCCCGCCTCATTCGCACGATCGGGATCCACATCAAGGGTGACCTCAAAGCCCTCACTCATCCAATCGTCATAGACATTGCCCACGCCTGGCGCAGACCGGAGGATGGCCTTCACCTTCTCGGAAAGCAGGTGCAAGGTGCGGATATCACGGCTCTCGCTCTCGGCACTCAGGCTGGAACGCCCGGAGATCTCGATGGACACGGGGTAGGCGACCGGATTCGTCTGGAGTTGCCTGACCTGCACGATGGCCCCAGGCACCTCGGCATCCATGGCCGCCTGAAGTGGACCGATCAACTCGGGCGTAAAGTCCTTGTCGTAGACTTCCAGCAGTAGCTCCGCATAGTTGTTCTGCATCAACTGCGGCGTAAAGGTGGACCAGAAACGCGGCCCGCCGCCTCCCACAAAACTGGTGACCGACTTGAGGACCCCGTCGGAGTCCTCTTCGCCCCCCTGTTTCTTGACATACTCGTCGGCCACCCGCCTCACGATGTCCTCGATCTTCCGAGCCACAGCATCGGTATGCGCGACCGGCGAAGAAGTGGGCATGTAGAGATCGATATACGAAAGGTATTCGACCTCCTCCGGAAAAAACGAGGACGGCAGACGACTCCCCACGCCAAAACCCAGGATCAGGACCAGAAGGGAGAGCGCAAAGACCCGCCCACGGCGATCAAAGCTCTCGCCCGCCACGCGATAGTAACGCCCCGACAAGCCGCTCTTCTTCCTGTCTTCAAGAGAAAGATGCGCCTTCTCGGGCCGTAACAAGTAGTACCCGAGCAGCGGGATGAACGTCATCGACACCACACGTGAACTGATAAGCGTGGTCGCCATCACCACCGGAAGACTCCAGAGAAAGCTCCCCGTATTCCCGGTCAGCAGCAGAAAAGGCAGATAAGCCACGATATTGGTGATCGTCGCGAAGAGGATCGCTCCCGCCAGCTTGGTTGGCCCCAGCCAGGAAGCCACCTCGGGAGGCTGCCCCTGGGCCATGGATCGCTTGATGGCGTCCCCCGCCACCACGGGATCGTCCACCAGTAGCCCTAGCGCAATGATCAGCGTCGCGATGGAAACCTGCTGCAGTTCGATCCCGATCACGGAGATCGCCCCGAAAGTCATTGCCAGCGTCAAGGGAATAGAAATGGACATCAGCAAGGCGGAGCGCCATTCCCGAAAGCCGATCCAGGCCACGATCACCACGAGGATGATGGCCTCATAGAGGGCTGTCATGAAGAGGTCGATACTCTCTTCCACCTGACGAGGCTCGTCGCTGGTCTGCGCCAGGATCAGATCGTCCGGAAGGCGCCCGCGGAGCTCATCCAGCGCCGCGTTGACCTCCTCACCAAAGACCCCCACCTGTTCCCCATGCCGCATGTCCACAGCCAGGGTAATGGCCGGACTTCGTCGCCAGTTCCCATTCTCTCCCCGATGACCGTAGAAATTGAGGAAGCGAGGAGGACTCTCATAACCCGATGAAATCTCGACCAGATCCCGCAGATAGACCGGCGAACCGTCCGAACTGAACGAAATCGCCACGTCCCCGATCTCCGATGGATCATTGAACGCCCCAGTGGGCTCGAGAAAGAGTTGTACGTCTCCAGACTCCACCACCCCGGCGCCGGTGGTGATATTCCGAGCGGAAAGAGCATCCTTCAGCTTCGAGGGTTTCAGCCCATACGCGGCCAGTTGCTCCTGGGAATAGGAAAGCCAGACCTGCTGGGGAAGGTTTCCGACACTGGTCACACGCGACACCTGAGCCACGGATTGCAGGCTGCGGCTGATCAGCGCCGTGGCATCGTCGAGCTGGGCGTAGCTATAACGAGGCCCCGCCGACTTGATGAGTTCGTTGTAGGTACCCGATGGATCTCGAACCAGGATCGGCTCCCAGGCATCGGGATGGATCTGGTTCGCTCCGAGACGCAGCCGCGCGATCTCCCGCACCTGCTCCTTGAGGGCCGCGTCGTCCGACGCCTGGGTCACCCCATCGAATCCAACGAACCCGCTTCCAGAGATCTGCTGGATCTCCTCCATCAGTCCGGCACCCTGGATGCGGTCCGCCACCGCTTCGCTCATCCTGACAGCCAACCGCGAATTCACTTCGTGCGGAAACACCAGAACGAAGGCCGCTCGATTCCTTCGCTCACTCGCGGGAAGACCAGAGCGCTCGGCTCGAATCGCTTTTTCGATCCCGTCCGCACGGATCCTGACCTGGACGTCACTCGCTCTCGGACTCGCCACGGTGAGCATCAAGGCGGCTGTCTCACCCGCCTGGCTATCGAAGTGGATGGGTCCGGCGCCTGACGGAAGCGAGTCATTGAGCGCGTTCAGATCCAAATTGATCTGGTTGAACGGCTCCACGACGTCCATCACTCTTTCGTCTAGCTGCACCCGAATCAGCGCCATCCCCGGAAGACTGAGGGACTGGATCCCATAGCGGCTACCCGACTGGGGCTTGTGGAGGAAATCGCTCTCCGCGATCTTGTTTTCGATGGGCCGCGTCACCAACTGCTCGACTTTTTCAGCCGACACCCCGGGCCAAGGGCACGAAACCAGCGCGATCCGCACGGGCACGTCCGGATCCTTGCTCTTCGGCATCGTCACGTAGCCGTAGATGCCCCAAGCCACGGTGGCCACGAGGAGAACCCACGAAATCGACCGGTTCTCAACGAAGAATCGGGAAACATTCCGGGTCGAGCGAATATGCTCCTGGTCTGAGAGTCGAGGCATGGTCTTTAGGGGATGATCCGAACAGGCTGACCGCTGACGACGCGCGTCGCGCCATTGGTGACGACACGCTCGCCGGGTGCCACACCAGAGACAATGGAAATCCAATCGCCCCGGACAGCTCCGATTTCAACGCGTCTTACTTCCGAGATCACAGCCGACCTTTCTTCATCGACGACGTACACCGCATAGGCGTCCGAATCTCGTGGGTCCCGCACCACCGAGTTGAGAGGGACAACGGGAAACCGTTCAACTCGACCCGGAAGAAGCAAAGAGCCCACCATCCCGATCTTCAATCGACTCCCTGGATTTGGAATCGTCACCTGCACCTGGAAGACCCGACTTCGTTGATCCGCGGCCGGAGACACAGCGGTCACGCGCCCCTCAAAGTTCATTCCAGGAAAAGCGTCAGCTTGCAGCGAAATCGGAGTCCCAAGAGCGATTGACTGCAGCACGATTCCAGGGACGCCAAAAACTGCCTTGACGGAAGAGATATCCGCCACTTCAAAAGCTTCGGTGGCCGGACTGACCAGTTGCCCGACCTCCACACTTTTCTTGACCACCACGCCTGCCCACGGCGACCTCAGCGTACAGTCCCGAAGCGCCAACTCAGCCTGTTCCAACTGAGCCCGAGATCCCGAGACCTGCGCCGAGGCGCTCTCGTAGCCCTTGCGAGCCCGGTCGTATTCCGGAGCCGTGACGCTATTGCTTGCAAAGAGGTTGGATGACCGCCTGAAACTGGCCTGCGCGGCTTCCAGCGCCGCCTCCGCCCCCACCAACTGCGCCCGTGCGGCTGTCACTTTTTCCTGGTATTCGCTGCTATCCAGAAGCCCCAGAATCGTGCCCGCCTCGACATCATCGCCAGGCTGGATCTCCCGAAGCAACCCGTTTTCCTCTTCAAAGAGAAGCAGAGCTTCCACCCGCGCCTGCGCCTTGAAAGAAAGCGGAACCTGGGCCTGAGGCTCGATGCTCGCGGAGTACCGCAGCCCGTCTTCCCCGGCTGCCCGCTCCACCGTCACCACCCGAACGGGAAGCGAAGCCCTCTCTTCCGAAGCCGGCTGACTACAGCCTCCGAACATCAGGATCAGAACGAGAACCCGTCTGATTGCGGCTCTATATCCGGCCACGCCTCACTCCTCTCCCATCGCTTTTTTCAGGTCGGTCCAACTCACCCACACCGCCAGCTTCGCATCCTCCACATCCCTGCGTGCCTTCACGACGCCCGCCGAGGCCTGCAAGAGATCCTCGATCAGGATGGCCTGCTCATCATATTGATTCTGCGCCACGCGAAGTTTCTCTTCCGCCGCTTCCGCCGCCAAGCGAGCCACCGGAACCCGGGCCTCCGATTGACGGAGCGAGCGGACTTTCTGATTCACATCGACCCGTACCCGCGCCTCCGCCTCCCGGATCCGATTCTGGGCTTGCCGAAGCTCTACCTTCTTGGCTGAGATCTCATGAGAGCGTGCCCCCCAATCCCAGATATCCCAACTCGCCAGGATCCCCACGCTCGCCATATTCTGCGGGATGAACTCGGAGCCGAACTGCGTCGAGTAACGAAGCTCCGCGCTCAACTCAGGGATGTACTCCCACTTCTTGAGCTTGACCTCGATGGNGACGGACTGCTCCTGCAATTTCGCCACCTGGATATTCGGACGCTGGGCCAGGGCCAGGGCCTCCGCTCGATCCGGATCGATGTCGTAATCGGCCGGCTCCGGGATCAGGCTCAATCGGAACGGCGTTGAAATCGCCCGCCCCAGAAGGAGGTTCAACTGCTCATGCTGGGTCGCAATGGAGTCCTCTTCCGCCATCGCCCGCTGCCGTGAACGCGCCAATTCCGCTTGGGCTTGCAGACCGTCCGAAGTCAGTGCCCGCTTCTCTTCGACGTTCTTGCTCACCGTCTCCGACAGCGCCCCGAGGTACTCAATGTTGGCTCGGGTCGCTGCAAGCGAAGCCTCCGTCCTGAGAATCGAGTAGTAGAGGTCGCGTACGTTCTTTGCAATTCCCATTCGTTGGGAGCGGAATTGCTGATTGGCCACGGCCTCCGAGAGTTCTCGCTCCTCCACCCCCAGCCCGATCTTGTACTGCTGGGAGATCGGCACCGCCACGCTCGCCGTGATCAGGGTCGAGAAGTCCTTCACCGTGGGAATACGGATCTCCTCCGGTGGAATGGGAATATTGCCNCCGCCGGGCAGCGGATTCGGGTACTCGCCAATATCCCCTGGGCCCAGAGTAAAGGCGGAGTCAGTGATGTTGTACGCCTCNAAAACAGCCACTTTCAACTGAGGAAGACGCTTGGCCTTGATGGAGCCAATCTCCTCAGACGCCTTCTCGACACCCAGCGCCGCGTTCACCACACCCCGATTGTTCTTCAGGGCAAGACGCAGGGCTTCCTCCAGCGAAAGAACCGCGCCGCCCTCCACAACTCGGGGAGCCGTCTCGGCTCCGGGCAAGCGCTGAGCCAGGGAGGGAAGCTCNGCCTTCAGGCCCAGTGGCCAGACCAACCCTCCCGCCAACAGAGCCCCTGCCCACACACGAGTCGCGGTGCGTCGTCTTCGATGAAGAGNTCTCGCCTCGTGTAGGGGGTTGTCCATGATGGCCGAAGCATAGGAAAATAAATCCCCTGCGGCCCCACCGAAAAAACCGGTCCGCGTACGAACCGGGCGGCTTGGCCACCCCNAGAACAGTCNCCTACCCCGCTTCAGACACCCCCGCCGTCCGTATCCAAAGGAAACCCCTCGCATAAACCGTCTGTATAGGCTTCGTACTCCTGTGGGTCGAAAGCCCGTCCGTTCCCAGTCACAAGAGCCATCACTGCGCACCAGTCGCGTCTCTCCCTCAGGCGCGTATCGGCGAGACTATCCGCCCGGATACTCTTTTTTGTGACGACCTCCGAGGAGGGCCGGATCCCACCGTCATTGGCGGAGTCCAACACCATCATCTTCGGACCCTCCGGCTCAGCACTCCAGGCCGGCCAGTCGGTTCCCTGCCCCTCCCGCCCTCGGCCCGGATCCCCCGAATAGGCAAACTCCGTCCAATACGACATCATCGCATCGGAAAGCGCCTCATCGGTCTCCGCACGAGCGGGGTCGAACACCAGTCCCGAGGCCGGCCCCAGAGACAGGCCTCCAAACACAAAAGGGATTTCCATGGCATGGCCCGCGCCCACGAGGCCAGGCAGGTCATACCCAAGCAGCCGACGCTCCTCGTCCCAATCGAATCGGTACGCCCAGATCTCCTCCTGATGGGCGCGCACAGCCTGAGCCGGATCATCCACACCCACACGCTTCCAGTTCTGGGACGTATACATCGCCGAGGCGTCATAGAGAGAAGCATTGCTCCGCCACAGCGGAATCCCGGCCAATCGCCTCACATGCTCCGACCCCATCATCATGAACAACTTGGTCTCATCCCGATTGGTCCCGAAGATCGCGGGTACCCGATTGAAGCGGCCCTGTGCGTAGGCGTCTACGGCGGTGGTCTCTGGAAGCACATACCCATCGCGGAGTAACTGAGGTGTCGAGTACATGGGCCCATTCCCGAACTGCGCAAAAAACGCCAGAAAAGTTTCCGGGCTCGTACCCCTCAGGTACTCCCCAACCTCAGAAGAAGACATCCCATCCCGAAGCGTCTTGGCCGAAGCGCGATCCGTGGCCTGTCCATCTTCTACGAGAAGCCAAAGCAACAGTTCTCCTGAACTGAAACTCGCTCCCGGGCTCACGACATCGTCCACGTCGTTCTCCGCATACGACGGCAGCGTCATCCGCGCCGAACCACTCTGCGAGATGGCTCGGGAAAAGAGTCCCTCCGCCAGAGGCGAGAGCAGCATGGCATGGGTATCCGATCCCCCGGCAGATTCACCGAAAACAAGAACCCGATCCGGGTCTCCTCCAAACGACGAGATGTTGGCCTGAACCCAACTGAGTGCGCGAATCACATCCAGCGTTCCATAGTTTCCCGAATCGTCTGCTGGATCCACTCCTTCTCGAAGCGCCGGATGGGAAAACCAACCGAATACGCCGAGTCGATACTGGATCGTCACCACCACAACGGGCCCCCGCAAGGCCAGGAGGCTTCCTTCATAGAAGCGGGTGTCTCCGTACGAGTTTCCTCCTCCATGGATCCAGACCATGACCGGCACTCGCGCCTCCCCGTGCGGAACCTCAGCGGGCGCCCAGGGCGGGGCATAGACATTCAACGTCAAGCAGTCTTCGCTTCCCACCGTGGAGCCCGGCGACTCGACATCGAACTGCGGGCAAGGGAAGCCAAACTCCAGAGCCTCACGCACCCCATCCCAGGATTCAGGTTCCTGAGGCGCACGCCAGCGAAGCGCACCCACAGGAGGACGGGCAAAGGGAATCCCACGCCAGACGTGCGCTCCGTTCTCACTCCGGAAGCCGATCGTGGCGCCTTGCTCTGTCTGTCGCAACGTATCCGGCAAGAGCGTAGGGACCGCCTCCGGCCGCCCACACCCGAACACGATCAGGCACACAAGCAGACCGATCACGGAAAGCGACCCATGCCATCCAGAAAAAGAGTCCTTCCAAGAATCACTTCCACGCTTTGCCTGAGCCACAGGGCCCTCCCCTTCAAAAAGTCGAGTCTATCGTAAGC
>NZGT01000083.1 GCA_002691025.1 Spirochaeta sp.
GCGGTGATTGACCCTATATTTCTCACCTTTTTTGTGATTGATTGAGTCAGACTGCACACGAGGTCGTTTCCCGGCGGAGTGCGAAATAGGAGAGAGAGCGAGGAGCTCAGCGACTCGGAGAAAGAGACCGAGAGCTGACCTCGCTGGCCGTTGAACTCGCCAGGGCCGGGGCCAGGGGCCACCCCGGAAAAGATTCAAAAGACACCTGGGTGGCCGGTTCCGTTGCCCCGCTGGAGGACTGCTATCAGCCGGACAGGGTTCCGGAAAACGAGGCTCTCGAGCGTGAACATCGCCGGCACGCCGAGAACCTCGCTTATGCGGGCGTAGACCTGCTGCTGATTGAAACGATGAACTGCATCCGAGAAGCCTCGGCTGCAGCCCGGGCCGCACAGGCGACCGGGCTCCCTTTCTGCGTCAGCTTTGTCGTCTCCTCGTCCGGACGATTGCTATCCGAAGAGAGCCTGTCCCAGGCCATTGATGCAGTCGCTCCCTACTTGCCCCTCGGTGTCGGGATGAACTGCCTACCGGCCTCCTGCGTCGATCCAGGCCTGGCCATCCTGAAGCAATCCGGCCTGGACTTCGGTCTCCACACCAACCTGGGAGTCCCGGGCTCCGACTCGGAGCCGAAGTACAAAGCCGAAACGACACCGGATCAATTCGCCCGGTATGCAAGGGACTGGGCCGGAACCGGAGCAAGCTGGGTGGGAGGGTGCTGCGGCACGACCCCCGCCCACACCGCCGCGGCCTACAGTGCACTTGGAAAAGAGTGACAAAAGCGCACCCCCGAAGGCCCCTTTCGCCCCTGAAGCGCGCATGCCATGCGGGAAAGCATCCGCCAGGAACGAGTCGGCTTTTCTGTCTAGGCGAAAAAACCGGAAGAGGATCATTTTACTCTTCAGTCCAAACCCCGATCGGCCGTTTCATCCTGGTAAGCATGGTTTCGGGAAGAGGGGCATGGCTTTTGAGGAGCGGGCCTGCCCACCGACCCTTTTATTGCGCCCGAGTCGACTATCCCTCCCCTCGCGTCGACCGTGAGGAGCCGACTCGGGCGCAAGTTTTCTGCCTGCGAGAGCCCCGAATCGCCTGGGTATCACGGGGCCTGGAAGACCTCTCGCGCGATCCCGGCGAGATAAACCGACCCTGTGCAACACAGAAGATCGGACTCTTCCATACCACCGCGCGCCTGTGAGAGTGCGGCCCGAGGATCTTCCTCGCAAACGATTCGGCAGCCAGGCGCCACGCGTTCACAAAACGCACGAAGCTCGTCCACGGGAAGCGAGCGATAGGCATCAGCCCGCGTGATCCAGACCTCCGACTCCGGAGAGATCAGATGGGCCAGAACCGCTTCGACACTCTTCTCCCGGGACATGGACAAGACAAAGCGCCGACGCGTCGAGGGCATGGTTTCGAGAACGCGCCCGAGAGCCGCGGCTGACTCGGACGTGTGAGCCGAGTCGATGAGAACAACCGGATTCCGGGCCACGATCTCGACCCGGCCCGGAAGATGCGCCTCCATCAATCCGGCACGCGCCTCGGAGCCCCGGTCCTCGCCGACCCAACCCGGAAGCTGGAATACCGCCGCCAGAGCCAAAGCAGCATTCTGGATCTGATGCGAACCCAGAACGGAAAGCCCCATGGGCCTTTCAAGACCCTCTGTGTCCGTGAAGAGAAAGCCCTGCACGGCGCCTTCCGGGCAGGCGTCCCAACCCTCGAAACCCGGCTCCAAGGCGGTGGCATCAAACTCATGCCCCAGCCGGAAGCAGGGAGCGCCGACTTCCTGAGCCCGCGCCACCACGACCTCGGCCGCGGAGGCTTCCAGACGGCCCATCACCACAGGGACTCCGGGCTTCAGGATCCCGGCTTTCTCGGCCGCAATCGCGGCCCGCGTATGGCCGAGCTGGGCCGTATGTTCCAGCTCGATCTGCGTCACACAGGTGCTCGCAGGCTCCACGATATTCGTGGAGTCCAGTCTTCCGCCGAGGCCCACCTCAAGAATCACACGGTCCAGATCCATCCGGGAGAAAAGCAGGAGAGCCGCGGCCGTGGTCACATCAAAGAACGTGGGGGCCCCATCTGGATCCTCTGCCTGCATGGTTTCGACGTGAGGACGAATGGTTTCCACCGCTCTTGCCAGTTCGCCACCCTCCACCTCCGCACCGTCGATTCGGAAACGTTCCGTCCAGCGCTCGAGGTGAGGAGACGTAAAGGTCCCCACCCGCTCTCCCCCCGCCCTCAAGATGGCCTCGGCCATGAGGCAGGTGGACCCTTTGCCCTTGGAGCCCGCGACATGGAGAACGGAAAGGCCTTGATGCGGGTCACCGAGACGCTTGAGAAGAGCCCCAATGGCCGTCAAGTCGAAACGCGCCCGAGTCGACGCCGGATCGCGTTCGAAATTGATCAGGCCCTCGAGCCAATTCCCCGCTTCAAGTGCAGTCTGAATCGATGCTCTTACCGCCAATGGAATCTACCCACCCATTCTCTTCAGAAAGCAACAAAGGGCGGCCCTCAAAAAAGGACCGCCCCTTGGTGATTCCGGGTACAGCGATCTACTGCTGAAGGTAGCGCTGGCTTTCGCGATACTTCTTGACTGCCACGCTCGTGGATTCAATGGCCGGGAAGAAGTACTTCACGGCATGCCCACACTCCTGGCAGACCCGGTAGCAGAACTTGAATCCTTCCACTTCCCGCACACTTCCTACGCTCACTCGATTCTTGTCGGTGCAGCATTGAGAAGGCGTCGGAGGTGAAACAATGCGCCGCGGATAATCATTCTTCGGAGCTTCTTCCGTCGAGTACTCGATGATGTTCTGAGTAACCCGGTGTGAGCGCTCTTCAGAGTTCTTCTTCCTGATATTACTTCCTATACGTCTCAACTCGCATTCCTCGCAAGAAACTCTGCTGTCTCGTTGTTCGGCATCCGCTCGAACTCCTGCAGCAGAGGTGAAAGGTTCTCGTACGGCGCTGTGCAGGGCGGGCCGTCCGAATAGAAAAATCGACTTTCCGACACCGAGGCCGGCACCACCTGCCCGAATTCATCGCCGAGTTCAATCAGCATCGAACTCCGGGTCCCATAAGTGTCCGCAAGGTGCACACATGTTTCATCGAGTTCGTTTTTGGCGGCCCCGTGCTCTCTACAGACGTCTCCCAGGCTCGCAAGCAGGTCCTCTTCGGGCCCCGCCACAAGAGCCCGGACCTGCTTCTCAAGGCGTTCCACCTTCGGCACAGGCGATGAGAGTGCATCCCCATTGCCGATGACATGCACCCCTTCTTCCAGTGCCTCAACCCGAGGAAGACCTCGGTAGACGGCCACAAAGGCATTCTCGCGATCACACACAAAGCAGTTGAACGCGTTGTACTGATCCTGGCCGAGATGCTTCAATGTTTCAGCGGCATCCGAGGCCCGTGTTTCGCTCAAGCAGTCGGTCACGATCTTGCCGCGCGAGAGACGATTCGGATCGTTTTCGCCGCCGGATAGATTGGTCAAGGCACACAGCACGCCCGATGGATTCATTCCGATCCAGGTCCCACCCGCCTTGAGGTCGAGGGGCGCCAGCACAGCCCCTTTTTCCAAGACACGGATGGCGGGCCCTTCTGCAGGCCGATCAAGATATTCATCTCGATTGGCGGCCAGAACCAACCAGCGATCGGGGACGGTCCGGTAGACTGCAATCAGGGTGCACATCCGATTCCGCCTCTCCCTTTCCGTGCTCTCTTCGGACTTCATCGAGCCTCGTTCCGAGGGCCGATCCTCTCGCAAGCCTACGATGCGATTCGCACGCCGCCCCACGGGTCTCCCCGCGATTCCCGTGGCTCTCAATCCAGGAGTCACTTCCGACTCGATTTCGGCTCAATCCGCAAAACCGTATCAAATTCAGCCGGTTCACAGACAAGGTGCACACAGGGCCACGTTCTTCATGAACGAAGCGCGGGATCTCCACTAAGCCCGCGAGATGGCTGAAGAAATTACACCAAGTCGGCCCTTTTCGCAAGCCTGGAGAGGGCTCACCCACGTCAACCCGATCGGATCGATCAGGCCTTCACGACGCGCAAAGGCGCACGCTCGGCTTGCCGGGGCGGAGAAGAGGTTGGCCCTTCCCAGCCCTGCTCCGCGCGAAGGGCTGTGGCCTTGCGGCTAGCCAGATCCCGACTCATATCCAACCCGTGGTGAGCAAAGACCGCTTCGAGTTCTGCAAAGTTTCCTTCAATCGTGGAACGAACCGATTCAAAGCCAAGCTGCATCGCTTCGGAACGGCGCCAGAATGCCATCGGGTTCAAGGCAAAGAAGTCGGCATCGTGCTGCTGGGGCTCAAGCAAGACAATGTCTCCGCGGAAATCCTGGTCAGCGATGTAGTGCTGGACGGCCAGTTGAAGCCGGGAATGCAGAAGGGTCCGAAAAGCCTGACTCACCACAAGGTTCATGCCCCGGTCCGCGAGATGCGAGCCTTGTTCAAAACTTTCAGGGTCGCGATTGTCCCGATCGCTTCGATTCAGGAAGGGCCGGAAGGGGTTGTAACAGATGATCAGATCCGCCCCCTTCTCGATGGCGACATCGATATTCGCCGTGTTGCGCACGCCACCGTCCACGTAGTCGATTCCATTGAGTCGGGCAGGCTTGTAGAAGACCGGCAGAGCCGTTGATGCCTGGACGGCCTGGGAGATGGTCACTTCGCTGTTTTCATCCGCACCGAAAATCACGCGCTCGGCGGTATCGAGTTCACACGCGCTCAAGTAGAGAGAGGATCCACGCTGCCTCGCGAAGGCACTGAAATCGTTGGGCAAGCCCAGCCCATCAAGATTGCGGCGAAGCCAGTGCTCCAGCGGGCCATTCTGGAAGATCCCTGAAGGCAGGAGCGCACCCAGGGAAGGACGCGAGCGCTGAGGAGACATCTGACTCGCCACCTCGGACCAGAGCGTCTCGAGTCGGGAATACCCCGGCGCTTGTACGAAGCGACGGAAAGCCGCCCCCATTGAGTCAGGGAGCCCGGGCAAGGAGCGGAGGAAGTCCAGACCGATTCCCGGCAGGTAACCGAGCATCTCAGAGGCGAAGCGAGCCGGTCGGTTCATGAACTCGCTGGCGTTCGGACTGTAGAGATCCCCCAGTCGAATTTCGCTCACGGTTTCACTGCGACCCTCGAGCACGCGAATCATTTCACTTGGACTGATGCCACCCGCCAGCGGAACAGCCAGCACCGCCCCCGCCGACAAACCCACGTAGATATCCAGGTCACAGAGTCCACGACCGACGAGGTAGTCCTCCAGAGCCTTGATCCCGCCGACCTTGAAGGCCCCTCCGGAGATGGCCCCGCCAGCCAGGACAAGCGCCACCTTGGGTTGGCTTTTCAGCCTGGGGCCTCGACTTTTTCGGATCAGGGTCAGACCCATCCGAGACGTCCTCTCTGAAGTGAAATCCCGACGTGGACCTCGCCGCATCCCATAGACGGGCAAGGAAGTGCCTGGAGGGTTTGAGCCATCACGCCCTTCCCCCCTCGACCCTTCCGGTCGAATTGGCCCAGCAGTCCGAGATCAATACGCTGCACCGCGTCAGAATACGCTCTTGCTGCGACCAAGTCGAGAAGAGCTTCTGAAAATCCGTGAGGACAGCCTCAGGCGTGTCTCAAAAGAAACCGCCTACACTAAGACAAAAGCTGTACAGGCTGAAAACGGGGTCCCAGCGACTCAGTGGGAATAAATGCTGCGCCGCGTCGAGTGGGATGGTATTTCCAGCCGCTGCCTGTGACAATGTCCACGAAGCGAATGCGAACGGCGGCCCGAGGCGGAGAGATCAACCATGTTTTCACAGCGCACCCATGGATTGCGAGCGGCATCGAGTCGAATCCTCCTGATCGGGGCTCTCGCGATCTGGGCCGCGCCGGCACTCGGCCAGACCGATCCGGGCAACCCGGACCTGATGCAACAGGCCGAAGCCCTGGCGCGCCAGGAACGCATGCTGCGCGAGTTGCGGGCGGAAGAACAAGAAAAAGAGCGGTTGGAACGAGAAGCCCAACTCGACGAGAAGAAGAAGACCGATTACGAGCAAGGAGAAGCGGCTGCGGCCCCCATCGAGCAGGCCCTGCGTGACCAGAAGACCCTCCAGGAATCGCTTCTTCGCCAAGCGACCGGACGCAATGGAAACGCCGGGATGGAGTCCACCGGGAAGTCACCCAGGCCATCCGAACAAGGGCCACCCAGCACGGATCCCCGGATCGCGGGGCGCGCTCCAAAGGACCGGGTCCTCCCCGATGAAATCTTCGACCGATCCAAGGAGGAGATTCAGCCCGGCACCTGGAACAACAAGGAGCCGCTCCGTGTCATCCGACTGGTTCTCGATGCGGACGCCGATGGAAAGCCGGAGCTGATCCGTTTCATCGACCGGGATCAGGGAACCCTGATCAGACAGGAAGCCGATCGCAACTACGACGGCATACTGGACAGCTGGCACGAATACGATGCAGGCACACTGACCGCACGGGTTCTCGATGAAAACGACGACGGAAACCCGGAAGTTTTCGAAACCTACCGGGACGGCCGAGTGAGTCTCCGAGAACTGGATCGCGACGACGACGGGGTCCGGGACGTATTCTACCGCTACCGAGGTGATTCCCTTGTGGAGGAGCGACACGACGCCGACAACGACGGCACCATCGACCTGGTGATGATCTACGAAAAGAGACTTCGCGTTCGAACTGAAGAAGATACGGATCGAGACGGCCGAATGGATCTATGGACGCGGTATACAAATGACGGGCAGATCGAACGAGTCGGGCAGATCGAACGCGACACGAAAGGGGGCGGCTTTGCCGACACCTTCGAGATCTTCGAGAGCCAAGGCAATAAAAGCGTACTGCTCCGGCGGGAACAGGATCTCAACGGCGACGGTGAGATCGACGTCGTTTCGTTCTACGTGGGCGGAAAACTGAGGCGAAGACAGATCCGGGATGCCGACCTGGTTCCACTTTCCTGAGCGGCTTCCAGAACCAACCTCAATCCCCCTCGACTTCGATCTCCACCTGACGCTGTTGCCGCTTCCGGAACTCTTCAATGCGTTGCTTCTCGATCATCCGCATGAGGGCCTGATTCCGACGTTTGATCCGCTCGAGTTCTCGCTCCAACTCACGAGCGGTCAGACCCGACTTCTCGAATTCAAGATCGAAGGACTGACTCGCCTCGCCTCCATCCGAAGCCAGAGCCGAGACTTCCATGCGATTCCGGCCCGGGCGAACCGGCACAATCCCGTAGAAACTCCCGTCCGGGGAGAGTTCGACGTCATAGGAGACATCGCCCGTAGTGTGATTCGTGATGACCACATCATCGATGTCCGCAAAGGAAATGCCCTGGAGGAAGCTCACGATGTCACCCGGGTTCCGTACCGGAATGAAACGACCCCGTGTGATGCGCGCCAACTCAGAAGGGGCAAGCGGCGAGGCCAGCGCATGCTGTCCCAGCGCAAACGTATTCACCGTCACACCCGCTGTCTTCGCCAACCGCGCCGCCGTCAACGCCGCCTCGATGTCTTCCGGATCCGAAATCGTCGCCTTGCCGAAGGGAAAAGTGGGCACGCCATCGGTCAGGAACAAAGCCACCTTCCGCGCGCCCGGACGAGGCTCGCTGTAGGCCCGACCGATCCCAGCCAATTCGACCACCGAAAGCTGGACCGCAGCCGCGAAATTCGTGGCCCCCTGCGGCCCATCCTCGAGAACTTCATCCAAGGCCGTATCGACTCGTGCGAAGTCACGAGTCAGGGGAATCTTGACCAAGGCGTCTCTTTGCTCGGCGCTGAGCCGCTCGCCGGTTTCAGGATCCACCGCCCCCGAAAAAACGATCACGCCCACCTGCGTGTGCTCCGGGTCGAGCACCGTCAACAAGAGTTTGGCCGCCCTGACCTCAGCGGCCAGGATCGTATCCTCGGGATCACTGCAAACCATTTCGTCCGGATAGGTGCCCGGTGCAATCAACTCCTGATGGGGATTGAAGCCCGTATCTCCATCCTCATCGATATCGAGCCCACTCGGATACCGGGTCGAATGGGAGATGTCGATCAAGATGAAGACATCGAAATCGTTCTCCTCTTCCTGGCCCGACCGCGCAGTGCCTCGCACCTCGGCCATGGTGACTCGATTGCGAGTCACTTCACCCGGGAGTGGGGACGTGATCCGAAGACGGACGTCGGCCGGCTTTCGAAGCGCCTCCCCCTCCGACTCCGGATCTGCACTGAGGAGACCCGGAGCAAGAAGAAACGAGAAAAGAAGCAGCCTCAAGCCCACGCAGGAAAACGATCTCCAATTCACACTCACCGACAACACCCTCTTCACCGTGCCTCCAACCCGGGCGATCTGACATCGACCTTCCCATCAGGGTAGCTGGGAATCGATTGGCCCCTAGTCCTGCCCTGAATCCACCGACAGGCCATCGATACGCTCGAGGCGCTTCTGGATCCGCTGAATCGCTTCGAAACTGACATCCCCCACCGACTGGAACACTTCGGCCTGGACTCGCGTGGATGGGTCCTGACCCGGGTTCGAAGAGGCCAGCGGAGCGATTTCTGCATCCAGCGTGATCATGACGGTGCGTCTCAAACCCTTCTGAATCAGTGCGTGATGGCCCTTCTTTGACGAGGCAAAGACTGCGTCCGGGGGGAAAACATCAATCAGATCAAGATCACGAGCGCTTTCCCAGAAGACTTCCCGATAGATCGGATGAGAATGCGAATCGCGAAGAGCAGCCGAGTCCGCAACGCCCAGTCCGTCGAAGAAGACCGCGACGCGAACGCGTTCAAGCAACCCGGAGCCCTGGAGTCGGGATGCCACCCGTACAAGTTCGGGCCATGGAGTCGCCTCGGGCGAGCCCTCCTGATCCTGCCCTTCCCCCGGAGCCCCCTTTTCGGGGACAAACACCAACCCAACCGAATACCGCATGGGATGCAGCGAAAGAACCCGACCCAGTTCCAGTAGAAACGCCGCATCGTCGAGCCCCGACGTTCCTGAATGGAGATCCTCGCAGGCCTCCGTGTACGGGGCGATCAACAGGATGGGATCCGGCGAAAACCCTTTGAGAAACGCCACGGTGCTCGGACCGGTCTCGGTCGCGCGATGTTTCGCGTCCCCTACCGTGAACGAATGGCCCTCGATCGATGCTCCCATGGCGCTCAGTCTGGAACGCAATCGCCTCGAGACCGGAACGCAGCCCTGGGCGCCCTCCTTCTCCTGAACCGAGAGGGCCCGCACATTCTCAAGCACACGCGCCCCTGAAAATTGGTTCCGGGCCCGCTTCTGAGAAGAACCAAGCCCGTCCTTTCCCGAGTGAGCCCCCGCGCAACCGAACAAGGCCAGGATCAGGATCAGGCCGAACCCACGGATCCAAAAAGCCGAAATACCAGCCACCTTGGACCTCAAACCCATTCTCGANCGTCTACGAAGACCCCATCGGCCGCGCATGGCCTGCGACTCCTCCCCACCGGAAAGCTGATTGAGTCCAGATAGTTACCAATTCAGGCGCCCAACGCGGCCCAGAAATCTGAAAAATTCTGGATTATTTATGACACACGAAGTCTTACGGGCCCACTACTCATTGACAGGCCCGCTCCTCGCGGGACTTTTCAAGAGAAGAAAGCAGGACCCCTCCCTGGGGGTCCTGCTTTCGGATCCTGTTTCAGACTCAGCTAGCCGCACGGGCGTCCCCATATTCACGCGGCCAGTCACCCCCAAACTCCGGTCCCGCGGAAAACAAGCCCATGTCACGGGTAACGGGTGCGGCGCTCATCGGCGTCGAAGGGTGTGTGATCGAAGTTGAAGTCCGCGTGAGTGCTCAACTTCCTCGCGTCGACATCGTGGGACTCCCCGCGCTCTCCGTGCGGGAGAGCGGGGCCCGGGTCCGAGCGGCCATCGGCTCCGTGGGAGAGCGTTTCCCCCAGAATCGAGTCACGGTCAACCTGGCGCCGGCCGCGCTGCGGAAAAATGGCGCGGGACTGGACCTCCCCATCGCGATCGGGGTGCTCCTCTCAAGCGCCGCCATCGAACACGCTTCCGTGCAGGGCACGGCCTTTCTCGGCGAATTGGCCCTCGATGGACGAATCAGACCGGTCGCTGGAGCGCTCGCCATGGCTCTGGCTCTCAAGGAGCACGGAATCAAGAAGCTGATCCTGCCTTCTGGTTGTGCCCACTCCGCTGCCCTGGCCGGCGAGGAGCTCGAAGTGCTTCCCGCCGAAGATCTGACCCAGGTTCTTGGCCACCTTCGAGACATCCATCCAATCCCCCCGACCCAAGCGAACCCGATCCCCGAATCGGAAACGCCCAGCCCCTGCCTCTCCGAAGTCCGAGGGCAGGAATTCGGCAAACGCGCGCTGGAGATCGCGGCCGGAGGCGGTCACGCAGCACTTTTCCTCGGCCCACCCGGCTCAGGCAAAACCATGCTCGCCCGACGCCTTCCCGGCATTCTGCCCCCACTCGAGTCTCACGAAAGAGTCGAGGTCACTCAAATTCATTGCGCGGCCGGCGTTCTCGCCGAAGATGGGCAGTCGGTCAACGACCGACCCTTCCGAGCCCCCCACCATACCTCCAGCGCCGCGGGTATGCTGGGAGGGGGGCAACCTCCCTCTCCCGGGGAAGTTTCACTGGCTCACGGCGGCGTCCTTTTACTCGACGAACTACCCGAGTTCGATCGCCGCACCCGGGAGTCGCTGCGTCAGGTCCTGGAAGACCATCGTGTGACTCTGGCCAGAGCGGGGCTGATCTGTCAGTTCCCGGCCGACTTCATGTTGATCTGTACCGCCAATCCATGTCCGTGTGGGTTCTACGGCTGCTCCCACCGAGACTGTCGTTGCGATGATGGGGCCATCGAACGCTACCGCAGGCGCCTCTCGGGTCCCTTGCTGGACCGAATCGACCTCCACGTCCAGGTCCCGGCCCAGCGGTGGAGCGAGTGGGCCTCTGCGCGAACTGGAGAAAAAAGTGAGGCCGTTCAGCAACGCGTCATTCAGGCCCGCCGCCTTCAACTTGAGCGAAGCGGGGCATCCAATGCCCGCATCTTGGACACCACCCTGGACCAAATCCTGGATCTATCCCCAGAAGCCGAGAGTCTGCTCAGCCAAGCGGTGGACCGGTGGGGCCTTTCGGCTCGCGCAACCCGCCGGATTCAACGGGTGGCGAGAACCATTGCCGATCTGGCGGGAGAGACCGTGATCGGCCCAGCCGACATGGGCGAAGCCCTTGCATACCGTCATGACACCCAGGTGCCTTGATTTTGGCTCATATGAGGCCGCACGGACTCAAAAGGCCTGCCCACAAGATGCCGCCCCAGGTGTCCCAAATGGTTCACCTCCGCCAATAAATGTCCCCTTTGGTTCACTTCAAAACGCTTCTCGGAGCCCTTGGCCAAAGCTAAGTCTCTGATCTTGTTGAAATCGCCCCTCTTCCGATGCGCTGCCCCATGTAGGCACGGTTCATGCATTTCTACCGGGTGAACGACGCGCGAATGGCATCAAAACAGCCGGAATACAAAAAGGGGGAATCAAAATGGACATGACAAGCGAAGCATCGACGAAGGCAACAACCTTGCTGCGAGGGCTGGATCAACCGCTGCAGGAGGAGCCGACCCAGACAGGACTCTTCAACCCGGGCTCCCCGGAATCCATTCAGGAACCTGGTCACTCCAGCCCCACCGAACAACCCACCCTCTTGTCCCTGATTGAAGCCATCAATGAAGTGACCGATGACGATCAGGAAGTCATCGCCACCGTGGCGCACCTTCTCAGCTCAGGACGCGTGCGGTTTCGCGGCCACTTCCAGGATGAGGGTGTCCCGGTGACAGTCAATCGTCACTGAGCCTCCAGCCGTCGCTTCGGGCCCCTGGACCACAGAGCAAGAAGGCCGGAAAAGCACGCCGTCCGACTGAATCAGCCCCCATTTCGGGCAGGATCCAGAAAAATCGAGTCCCGCACAGTCCAGTCACTTGACCTCAGGCCCGGACCGTGGATGATCCCCAACAAGGAGGCTCAAGGCCTCCGGATCACCGATGGGGGCGGGATCCATGGCCAGCAAGAAGAAAGCCGTCAAGAAAGCGTCCGGGAGGAAGAGCGGCGCCAAAAAGGCCGCGAAGAAGGCGGCGAAAAAGGCGGCCAAGAAGACCGCCAAAAAAGCCGCCAAGAAAGCCAGTAAGAAGAAAGCGGCGGCCAAGAAGAAGACGGGCAAAAAGGCCGCTCGCAAAACGGCGAGCCCGAAGAAGGCGGTAGGAAAACGGTCGCCTCGGAAGAAGGTCACCGCGAAGTCAGCCCCTCAAGCGACCGCGGACGACCTCGCGGCCAAGCAACGCGATATCTCGGTTTCCGAATTCTTCGCCAAGAACCGGCACCTGCTCGGCTTCGACAACCCCTCCAAAGCGCTCTTGACCACAGTCAAGGAAGGGGTGGACAACGCTCTTGATGCCTGCGAGGAAGGCGGGGTCGTGCCGGACATCCGTGTGGAGATCCAGCAAGAGAACGACTCCCGTTTCCGCGTCGCCATCGAGGACAATGGCCCGGGCATTGTCCGATCCGAGGTCCCCAAGATCTTCGGGCGTCTCCTCTACGGATCCAAGTTCCACCGGCTTCGCCAGAGCCGAGGTCAACAGGGCATCGGCATCAGTGCAGCGGGCATGTACGGACTGCTGACGACAGGCCGGCCGGTCAAGGTCACCACACGGACAGGAAAAAGAAAAGACGCACACCGGATCGATCTGGTGATCGACACCCAGACCAACCGCCCCCAGGTCAAGAAGGACAGCGTGGTCAAATGGAAGAAGCCTCAGGGTACGCGTGTGGAGATCGAGCTTGAGGGTAGCTACCGGGGCGGTCGACATTCCGTAGACAACTACATCCGCCAGATATCGCTGGCCAATCCTCACGCAAAAATCACCTACGTACCGCCGGTGGCGGAAGAGCACGGCGACGAACACGTCTTTCCGCGGGTCACGAAGACGCTTCCGGATTACACCGAGGAAATCCAGCCGCACCCCTACGGCGTCGAACTCGGCGTTCTGATGCAGATGTTCCGCGACACCAAGGCTCGCAACCTGACCTCTTGTTTGCGATCGGATTTCTCGAGAGTGTCCGGCCGGGTGGCGGCCGACATCTGTGACCGAGCTGGGATCTCGCACAAACGCAGGCCCAATGAGATCCGAAGAGAAGAAGCGGAGGCCATCTACAAAGCCATCGCCAAAACGAAGATCATGGCCCCACCGACGGATTGCATTGCTCCCATTGGAGAGGATCTGATCCATGCGGCCCTCAAAGCGGAAGTGGATGCCGATTTCTACGCAGCCGTCACCCGAAGGCCCACCGTGTATCGGGGAAACCCCTTCCTGGTGGAAGCCGGAATCGCCTACGGCGGAAGCATGCGGATGGAAGAAAGTGCCACCTTGTACCGGTATGCGAACCGGGTGCCTCTTCAGTACCAGCAAGGCGCCTGTGCCATTACCAAAGCCGTCTCGGACACCAACTGGAAATCCTACCTCGTCCAGCACCCGAAGGGCGCCTTGCCAGTCGGCCCTCTCCTGATCATGGTGCACATTGCCAGTGTCTGGGTCCCCTTCACCTCTGAAAGCAAGGATGCGGTGGCCCACTATGACGAGATCCTGAAAGAGTTCCGATTCGCCCTCCAGGAATGTGGACGAAGAGTGGCCACCCACCTGCGCAAGAAACGTCGCGCCGAAGACGCGGCCAAGAAAGCGGCCTACATCGAAAAATACATTCCCCAGGTCTCCATCGGACTTCAGGAGATCCTGAACCTACCGGATCGTGAAACCAGCCGGATCACCAACAGTCTGGTCGACGTTCTAGAACGCAGCCGCAAGCTCTAGCAGCGACCCGCTGATCCAGAAGGAAGCCTCCATTGGCCGCAAAAAGAAAAGCCGCGAAGAAGAAAGCAAGCCGAAAAGCCCCGGCTCGAAAGAAGACTGCCAAGCGCACCAGCCCCAAGAAAAGCGCGAGCAAGAAGAAGGCCTCCAAGAAAGCGGCCAAGAAGAAAGCCTCTGCGAAAAAAAGCGCAGCCCGGAAAAAGGCCTCGAAGAAGAAAACCAGCAAGAAGAAAGGGGCTCGGAAGAAAACCAGGGCCAAGAGCAGTGACCCGAAAACTGCGGGGCTGATCGTCGATACGGCGCAAGGAATCCGTCAGGACATCCTCAAGAAACGAAAGCCGGACCTGGTTTTTCCCATCCGTGCCCTGGGCAATGTCAGCTACTCGGAGAAGAAGGGCTACTTCGAGATCGGAAAACAGGTCAAGACCCGGACCCTCAGCGTCAATACAGTCAAGGGCTTCGCTCAGACGTTGCGACTGATGGGGCTCTCCAAGGACCTCATCGAGGAGAACGACTTCGCNACGAAGCGNGATGCCTACTACCAGAGCAAGAACTGGGAGTCGGCCAAATTCGATGAACAGAGCGAATCCGACACCGTGATGGACGACATCGAAGCNATGTTCTCCATCAAGGGAGTCTCTCGCGAGCAACTCCGATTCATTCCGGACGAACATGGCGGAGCGGTTGCNGGAAGGCTCATCGTATTGGACCCNGACATTGCCACCGGACGGGTCGAACGAATCGACTGTACCCGCTTTGGATCCGGCGCCTATTCGATCCCCTCGAGTGTCGAACAACTCTCGTTCGAAACCAAAGCCAAGTTCATCCTGGCCATCGAAACCGGAGGCGTATTCCAGCGACTGCAGAGTCATCGCTTCTGGGAAACGGCCAACTGCGTGCTCGTCTCCCTGGCCGGCGTGCCCACNCGATCCACACGTCGGTTCATCCGCAAGCTCTCGGACGACTGCAAAATNCCGGTCTACGCCTTCGTCGATTGCGACCCTTANGGATTTTCCAACATCTACCGAACGCTGAAGGTGGGCTCCGGAAATGCGGCCCACATTTCCCGATTCTTTTCCGTACCCCAGGCTCGCTACCTGGGCGTGACACCCCAGGATATCCTGGACTACGAACTNCCAACCCACCCACTACANGAAGTAGACATCAAGCGNGCGAAGGATGCCTTGAAGAATGACCCCTTCTTCAAGACCCACAAGAGTTGGAAAAAAGCCATCGAGCAACTGATCTCCATGGGGGTGCGCGCAGAGCAGCAGTCACTGGCCATGTGGGGTTTGAACTATGTGATGGACGAGTATCTGCCTGCCAAGCTCAAGAAGGTGAGTCAATTCCTTCCTTGACCTCCATGCGCGAAGCCGGCTTTTCCGGGCTAGAATGCGGCGCGAGCGGACGGNAACAGGAATCCGGTTCGTCTCAACCCTACATTCCGATGGAGTCTGCGTAGTATGAAGGGAATCATCTTAGCGGGAGGAACCGGATCAAGGCTTCATCCGATCACCTTGGGCGTGAGCAAACAACTCCTCCCCATCTACGACAAGCCCATGGTCTACCACCCTCTTTCGGTGCTGATGCTCGCNGGAATCCGCGACATCCTNNTGATCTCGACACCNGAAGATTCAGCCTCCTTCCGTCGGCTGCTCGGGGATGGCAATCAGATCGGAATCAACCTCCAATACGCCACCCAGGACTCACCCGATGGCATCGCACANGCATTCCTGATTGGNGCCGACTTCATCGATGGCGATCCGGTGGCGCTCGCCCTGGGCGACAACATCTTCTACGGCCACGGCCTGATTGAAGCCCTGCAAAGCGCCTCGGAAAGAGATCGCGGGGCCTCCGTATTCGGCTATCAGGTACGCGATCCAGAACGCTATGGAGTGGTCGAGTTCGATGAGGCCGGTCGCGCCATCGCCATCGAAGAAAAACCAGCCCAACCCCGCTCCCACTGGGCCGTCACGGGCCTCTACTTCTACGATGACCAGGTTGTCGACATCGCCTCNAGGCTCTCCCCATCTGAGCGCGGCGAACTTGAAATTACCGATCTGAATCTGGAATACCTCTCCCGCGGTGAACTCCACGTAGAAAAACTCGGCCGAGGCATCGCCTGGCTCGATACGGGTACGCACACCTCTCTTCAGCAGGCTTCGAACTTCATCGAAGCCATTCAGGAGAGACAAGGCCTCAAGGTCGCCTGCATCGAGGAAATCGCGTGGCGCAATGGTTGGATCAAGAGTGCCGACCTGCAGAGGATGGGAGAGGCCTTGAGCAAGAACACTTACGGTGAATACCTGCTCCAGTTGGCCGAAGAAGGGGAACACCCGTGAAATTCCTCGCCACCGAAATCGACGGATTGACTGTGGTCGAACCCGATGTGCACCGCGACCCACGCGGTTTCTTTCTGGAGACCTATCACCAGGCCCGGTACCAGGAAGCCGGCCTGGAGGCCGTCTTCGTTCAAGACAACCACTCCAGATCCGGCCACGGCACCCTGCGCGGTCTACACATACAGGTCGGCGCCAAAGCCCAGACCAAGCTCGTGCGCGCGGTCCGAGGATGCATCTGGGATGTCGCGGTGGATGTCCGTACGGNTTCTCCCACCTTCGGGCACTGGGTCGGAGTCGAGTTGTCAGCCGAGAACCAGACCCAGTTCTACATCCCGGCCGGCATGCTCCACGGCTTCGTGGTGCTGAGCGAGGAAGCCGAGGTCGAATACAAGTGCAGCGACTTCTACCACCCTGAAAGCGAAGTCTCGGTTCTCTGGAATGACCCCNCAATCGGGGTGGCTTGGCCCATCGAGGATCCCACCTTATCGGAACGAGACCAGAACGCCCTGCTCCTGTCCGAGGCCAAGAGCCGACTCCAGGCCTAGACGGTCAACCGATCAGTCTCCGAGCGGCAGGACCCTGCCGTCAAGCTCATCCGAGACGGAAAGCCCGATCCGACTGGCCAGGGTCGGCGCAATATCCACCGTCCTGGCCGAAAGCCATGTTTCGCCGGGCTCGATTCCAGCCCCGAAGAAAACCAGCGGAACCCGACGATCGTAATCGTGGGGTGAGCCATGACTGGTTCCGGCTGGGTAGTCGCTGAAGAGACAACCGTACTCGGTCTCGACGAAGAGATCTGGACCGCGCCCCGGTGCCAGACTGTGGGCGTGAAGGTCCGCAAACGGGGCCCGACTCCATCCCGACTCGATTTCCTTGCGAGAGATCACTCCCGCCACGCCGGGCTGTATCCGAAGCCATTTCGCCGCCACCGCCTCGACCTCTTCTGGATCGACTCCGGTCCGGGACTCTGGAAAGAAGAGGAAACCCATGTGATTTCGCATGAACCAGGGGNATGGCGAGGTACCAAACTGTTCATCCAGATGAGACTTCAGGTCCGCTTCGAGTTCTCTCGGAGAAACACGCCCTGACGCGACGGAGCACGGAGAGGAGCGCCCCTCAAGCCACTCGGGGAGAGCCTGCACGCCATGATCGGCGGTCAAGACGACCAGCAGGTGCTCTCGTCCCACACGCTCTTCCAGAAACTCCAGAAATCGGCCCAGATCCTGGTCCAGAACCCGCAACGCATCCGCTGACTCATGACTCAACGGCCCGTAGGCATGACCGATGAGATCCGTCCCCGAAAGCGAAACAGCCAGGAGATCCGTACGCTTTCCCTCACCCAGCCCCTCCTCCTCCACCAACTGCCGAGCGAAATCGAGGGTGCGTTGATCGAGATAGGGCGTATAGGAAAAGGCCTCGATGGAAGCCAGCAGATCGCCTTCCATCTCGATCGGATGGGGAGTGGTTCGACCGAAGGAGTCATCCTCACCGGGATGATCATCGGCTCGCGAACTTTGTGCATCGAGCTCGGAAGCATGGACCCACTCGGGNGGGACTCCAGAAAGGACATGCTCNCCGGTCCANCCCNTTACCCATTGCGGAAGTGACNCGCGATAGAAACGGCTTGTGGTAAATCGCCCCGTATGCTTTCGATCCAACCAATACGCCGCATCGGCCTNGTGTCCTGCAAGGATGATGGCCGCTCGATCCTTCGCCGAGACGGCGTACACGCGCGAATCGGAATTCTCATTCTTCAGCCAATCTCCCAAGCCAGCTACCCGTAGATTCGATGGCGATCGCCCTTGAAGTGGATCTTGGGGATAACCTTCAGCGAGAACACCGCCCTGTTCTGTTTCATCCGCTACGCAATANAGCCTCTGCTCACGACGGCGGTCGATGAAGTCGTTNCTGGGAATTCCAGCGGCGCCCGGGTGTCNTCCCGTCAAGATGGTGGCATGCCCCGGNCAGGTTTCTGTTCGNGCATGATTCTGCTCAGCCAAGGGAAAGCCATGCCCTTCCCTCACCAATGCACCAAGGCCCCCGGGAAGGCTCGGATGGATCCTTTCCGGTCGCAACTGATCAATCACGATGACGACGACGAGCCGAATGGCTCCAGGAACAGCCTGACCCGANTCAGGAACAGGCTGGGGTTGATCGCAGGACAAGCCAGTCGCGAGAGAGCAGGCCGACACGAGCGCGAATCCAGAGAGCAGCCGNCTCTTGAGCCANTCAATCCTCACTGGCAGTTGGGACATCTTCCGTAGAGCTCGTGACGGTGTTTTTCCAACGTGAAGCCATGAAACTTGGCAATTTCAGTTTGAGCGCTCTCGATCTCTTCGGATTCAAACTCGATGATGGCTCCGCACTCCGTACAGACAAGATGGTCATGATGATCATCGCGCGGTTCATAACGAGCCAGGCCATCATTGAAATGNCGTTCTTCGGCCAGCCCCGCNTCGACCAGNAGCTTCATGGTCCGATAGACGGTGGTNTACCCGATCCCGGGGCTCTGATCGACGATGACCCGATGAAGTTCNTCGCTCGAGGTGTGCCCGCCCTGGTCAAGAAAGGCATCGAGAATGACTTCCCTCTGGCGGGTTCGCTTGAGCTGATTCTTTTCTAGATATTCTGAAAGGACTCGTCGCTCGGGTTCGTGCACCATGTTTTGAACATTAGCGCTTTGCGGGCTCAAGGTCTCGGGTTCGCGGATTTTCTAGGGCGCCACCGGGCTCTCTCGGCCCGNGGCCACGGACAGAGCCATTTCCCTNCGAAGGGCTGANAGGTTCTCCGCGGCGGCCACGTTGTCACAGTCGAGTTCCACCGCTCGCGAAAAAGCGTCCAGAGCCAGTTGGCTNTGCCCGAATCGTTCATACGCGATGCCNAGATGATTCTGGATCCTGGAACTATCCGGCCTGAGGGAAGCCGCCCGCTCAAGGTCTGAAATGGCTCGCCCGGGATCATCCTGATCCAGTGCCNGGGTCCCACTCTGGTAGAGATCAGCCGCCTTCCAGTTCGCACAACCCGACTGAGTCAAAAAGAAACAGGCCAAAAACAACCCCAGAGCGCGGCGGCCCCGTAAGCATGAAAGGTCTATAGTCGGCTGCGAAATCCATCTCGGCCCGAAATACATTCTACTCCCTTTGGCCCGAGGGTGGCCAAGGTGCCAGGTTGGTTCCCTCCGTCCAGTTCAGTCCCGAGAATCTACCGTCTCTTCTCCCTTCTTCACCCTCCCCGTTTTTGAGAGCAACGCCGATGAGTTCGCACTCGGAAAACTCAAGTGGGAAAGAAGTGGCNGATNACGAAAAGGCACAGGAAGTGGGCAATCGACATATCCAACAGCCAGGGGGTCCCCTTTTGCCCGGCGGGGTAAAAGAAGTCGCTCTTCTCGCGTACCCCGTGGTGCTGAGCCAGCTTTCCGTCACCCTGATGGGTGTCGTGGACGCGGCCATGGTCGGTCGACTCGGCCCGGTGGAACTGGCCGCGGTGGGTTTTGGCGGAAACTGGATGTGGACGCTCTTCTGTTTCTTCATGGGAACGGCGGGCGTTGTCCAGACCTTCGTCTCGCAGAACCACGGCTCGGGCGAGCCCGAACAATGCGGGAACTGGTCATGGCAGGGCGCGTGGATGCTGCTCCCCTTGACCGTCCTCATGGGACTGCTCCTCTACGTCGGGCTGAACCCGCTTCTTTCCCTGGTCCTGCCCTCAGAGAACATGCGGCCCATTGCCGAAACCTACATGTCGATCCGGATTCTGGGGGAGGTCGGTATGGTGAGCGGCTTCGTCTTCGCTGCCTTTTTCCGGGGCGTTGGCGACACGCGGACCCCTCTCTACGCCACCCTCTTTGCCAATCTCATCAATCTGGTGCTCGACTACGGGCTCATCTTCGGCGAATGGGGCTTGCCGAANTGGGGTGTCGCTGGCGCCGCCACCGCCACAGTCGTGAGTGAATGGGCTTTCGCAATCCTCATGATCGCCCTCTTCTTGCGATCCGGAAAGCAAGGAAAGTACAAGGTTCGGCCCACCTGGATCAATTGGTCTCAACAAAAGCGTCTCATGCGAACGGGGTTTCCCATCGGCGGACAGTGGGCGACGGAGATGATCTTCTTCTCTGTCTTCCTGACCCTCGTGGCACAGCTGGGCGATAACGCCATGGCGGCCAGCCAGGCCTTTATCGCCCTGCTCTCCTTGTCTTTCATGCAAGCCGTGGGAGTGGGCGTCGCCGTCTCCACCCTGGTGGGACAATACGCGGGCTCCAAAAAGCACGAGTATGTAGAGAACAGCTTCCTCTCGGGCCAGAAAATCGCCTTTGGCATCTCACTTTTGATTGCCGGCCTCTTCCTCTTCTTTCCCGGGCTTCTCATGCAGATATTCACGGACAGCCCCGAGGTGATCACCATGGGGCGAAGCCTGCTCGCCCTGGGCGCCATCTATCAGGTCATTGACGCCGTTTGTATCGTCACCGACAACGCACTTCGAGGCGCAGGCGATACGAAGGTTCCTTTTCTCGCCCGGCTGATCCTGTCCGTCCTCGTCCTGATTCCCCTCTCGTGGTACCTCGGCTTCTATACCGATGGNGGGCTGACAGGCCTTTGGCTTGCNTCCGGCATCGACCTNCTGGTGCTCGGGATCTTCCTGGTTCTGCGCTTCCGATCCGGCGCATGGAAGAAGATCCAGATCTAGACACCCTGCAACCCGGGGTGCTCCAGCGTCCGGCTTCAGGATCCCAGCTTGACGCTGGCCACCACAGGCAGATGGTCCGAAGCCTTTCGGGCTTCAGGAGACTCGTGGTTGTCGATACTGACCAGGCGGGCATTCTGGGCATAGATCCGGTCCAGGGCCAACATGGGACGAGCCGCCGGAAACGTCGGGGGCCAATCCACATTATTGTGCCGGTCCAATTCGTCTTCCAGACTCTGCGAGGCCTTGCAGCGCCGCCACGCGTTCATGTCGCCCACCAACACCGCCGGGCCGGAATTGAGTTGGGGATGGTCCAGAAGCATCTGGACCTGCCTTCTGCGCGTCCGGTCCACCAGGGAAAGGTGCGTGGCCACCACGCCNAAGCGGCCGCCCTTCCACTCAAACTGTCCGGCCAGGGCCCCTCGACGCTCCAGTCGCGAGGACGATATATCCAGCACCGAAACACCGGTGAAGGGAAAACGGGAAAGAATGGCGTTCCCGAGCTCACCCCGCCGATGAATCCGTGTCACAGCGAAGGCCAGATAGAAGCCAAGCTGGTCACAAATGGGCTCAAGCGGATGCGCTTCTCCAAACGGCACAAGGACTTCCTGAAGCGCAAATACATCGGCGCCAACTTCCTCGATCACAGCCTGGGCGCGACGCGCATCGGGCCTGGCTCGACCACTGTGCCCCGCGAAGCGATGCACGTTGTAGCTGGCCACTTTCACGCGCTCGCCCGGCGCATGCTCAGGCAATGGCTCAAGCGGCGAACGAACCATCGACAAGTGAGGGACCGGAAGCGACCGGGGCGCAATGGCGCTTCGAGCGGTCTCGCCCAACTCCCGAGCGCGGCTGATGGATTTCGCTGCAGCGGCGCGCGTCCGCTCAGAAACGTGACGAGCCCGCTCGGCCAATTCACGGCCTCGGCCATCCGGCCGAAGCTGCCCTTGTGCCGCCTCCTTGGACTGATCCGTTTCTTTCTCCGCCAAGAGAAGTTCCTCGTCGCCATCCCGCTCGGGGTCTTCAATACCGTTTCTCTGGGGCCTACCACTCCAAACCCGCAAGATGTCTCCCATCCCAAGTCTAGCCCGGGCCCACGCCCGAGCGCTTTCTCTTGCGGGATAGAGTCACCGCCCAGAGACAAAAAGTTGCCCACAGCTGAATGGCTCTCGGGCCTACCCCACCTGATCGGCCGATTCCATGAACAACTTGAAGGGACCCACTCTCTCTCCGAGTGGCTTATCGTCCCGGAACGAACGACCCTTCTCGCCGCAAGAACCACTCGGCCATACCCTGGAGAGCCGATGGAGGAGCCCCATGCCGACCCCTGAATTCATGCGCCAGACCGCTGAGCATTACCTGGAACGGGTGGGAAGCCAGGACCTGGAAGCCGTTCTGGGCCTCTTTGCGGAGTCCATTTCCGTCGAGGATCCTGTCGGTGGACCCCCCGGAACCCATGTGGTGGGCATCGAGGCCGTCTCCCGATTCTTCCAGAAGGGGTTTGCCCGAAGTCGACCCTCACCGACCTTGACCGGGCCCATCGTCACCACCGGTGGAAACGAGGTGGCCTTCGCCTTCGTCCTCCGTCTCGAACTCATGGGACAGCCCCATGAACTCGATGTGATCGATATAATCCAATTCAACGAAAGCGGCCAGATCAGTTCCCTGAGAGCCTTCTGGAACTACGACGAGAGACGGGAAATTCCAGGCTAGGACCTTGTTCCAGTCGATCCATCTGGAGCGGATCCGGACGGTTGCTCTCTTCGCTCCAGACGGGTATCTATCCCCATCTGGAGGAGTGGATGGCCCTCACCCATGAATTTGCCTGGTCTGCGTCGCGCGCCTCGAATTTCAAGGAATGCCGACGGCAACACTACTTCCAGTACTACGGGGGCTGGCGCGGGTGGGAGCGCAAGGCGCCCAGGGAAAGGCAACAGATCTACCAACTCGGCAAACTGACACGAATGCCGATGGTGGCCGGAGACTGCGTCCACCAGAACCTCGCCTACTACTTTCGGGTCAAACATGTCCACGAAAGCAGCCCAGAAGAGATCCTCAAACGCTCTCTCGACATGCTCCGATCCAAGTACATGGAGTCCCAGAACGAGGAGTGGAGACGATCGGCTTCGAAATTCACACATCTCGCGGAGCATCACTACAAAGAAGATGTGGTCCGGGACCGGGACGCCGTTGCAGAATACGGAGGAGAGCACGTCGGGCGAATCACAGAAGCGGTGAATGGCTTCTTTTCTCTTCCCGATCTGAGATGGGTCATCGAGGCCCCGACCGAGGACTACGTTTTCGTAGAGGATGATCAGACCTCCTACGACGCCTTTGAGTTCGAAGGCACGAAAATCTACGGCTCGCCCGACTTCGCCCTCCGCGACAAGAAGGGACATGTCCACCTCTACGATTGGAAGACAGGCCGCCCCTCCCGGAACGATTCCTTCCAGATCCACGTCTACGCCCTCTATGCCCGGATCAAATGGGGCGTTCCACTGGAGGAATTCTCGGGATACGACGTCTACCTGCGCGAGGGCGAAGTCACACCGTGCATGATCACGCCCGAAACCATGTCCGCGGCCGAAGACGAGATCAGACGCTCTATTGCCGCCATGCGAGAACTCCACTTCAATGCAGATCACGGCATGGGGGATCGCGAACCGTTCCCCCAGATTCCAGCCGACTCTCCAGAAGCCAGGGCCTGTCGACGCTGCCGTTTCAGGGAACTCTGCGACCGTTGAAGATCACGAGACTTTCAGGGGACCCATCGTCAGCCCGAAATCCGATTTGAAACTCGTCCCGAAATCATGGCCAGCGAAGCCCCGGGCGCAATGAGGAGTGTGGCGTACGGGCGCGTCAATCAGCTTCGGGACCGGCCATCCATCTAGAAGGAGATCGGATCTACACCCGGATCAATCAGGCAGCGCATAGGCCACCAGGGAATCGCCAGGCGTGGTCTCCATCATGACATGCCCCCCTGCGGCCACCACCACGTATTGCTTTCCGTCCGGACGCACCCGATACGTGAGCGGCGTCGCCTGCCCACCCGCCGGAAGTCGTGCTTTCCACAATTCATCCCCGGTTTCGATATCGAAGGCCCTGATATAGTCGTCCATGGTGGCGGCGATGAAGATCAGCCCCGAGGCCGTGACGATGGGACCGCCCTGGCTCGGCACACCCAAGGGCAAGGCGAGCCCGAAAGGAGCGAGGTCCTCCGTTGTGCCCAAAGGCACCTCCCAGCGGATGTCGCCGGTCCGAAGATCGATCCCCACCAGGGTGCCCCAGGGCGGGGGACTGCAAGGCAGACCCCAATCGGAGACCAGGAAGCCCCGAGTCACCGCATACGGGGTCCCCATCTGCGGTTCCCAGCTTTCCAGCATGGCGGCCTCGGAAACTCCGCCCTCCATTCGCGCATTGTATTCCGATCTCGGAATCAAGCGAAGCCTGGAAGCCATGCGGCTGGCGTTCACGATAAGGAGGTCGCGGTCAGGATCAATGGCCATGCTCCCCCAATTGGATCCTCCAAAGTAGCTGGGGTACCCCATCCAGCCTTCGGTTTCTGGCGGCGTAAACGGGCCTTCATAACGCAGGGCCGCAATCTTGCGCTGACAGTCTGCACGGTCCCAAGGCGTAATCCCGAAAGCCTCCTCCGGCAGGAGGGTCTGGGGGTGAATGGGCGGAGGCCGCGTCGGAAAGGGCTGGGTGGGCGAGAAGAATTCGCCCGTGGCCCCGTCCTGGGGTACCGGTCGTTCCTCCACAGGAAAGAGGGGTTCCCCTGTCGTTCGATCCAGCAAGAAGATGTGACCCAGCTTGGTCGATTGAGCCAGAGCGGGACGAACTCCATTTTCTCCCTTGAATTCAAAGAGAGCGGGCTGCGACGGCACGTCATAATCCCACACATCATGGTGAACGGTCTGGAAGTGCCAGGCGGGTTTTCCGGTTTTGACATCCAGAGCCACCACCGAGCTTGAGAAGTGGTCGAGTCCATCCCTTCCCGCGCCGAAATAGTCAGGAGCGGTGTTCCCCGTCGGCACAAAGACCAGACCTCTTTCTTCATCCCCCGAAAGAATCGACCACGCATTCGTGGTGCCGCGGTGGTAACGCACACTCTCGCCATCCGGACCTGTGGTCTCGATGAATTCCCGACCCGGAGGAAGCGGGTCCCAACTCCAGAGCTGATCCCCGTTGCGGACGTCGTAGGCCCGCACCACCCCGCCCGGCGCGTCTACCCGGATGTTGTCCAGGACCATGGTTCCCGTCACCAGGGCATCACCCAGGATCAGAGGCGGTGAAGTCACTCCATACTCACCGGGAATCAGATTCCCGATTCCCTCCGAGAGGTCGATCTGCCCAGCCTGCCCGAATCCAGGACAGACTCTTCCGGTCTTCGCATCCAGGGCGATCATACGCGCATCGACGGTCCCCAGGAAGATGCGCTCCGCGCATCCACTCCCGGCCACGGCCGCTTCGTCCTTCCAATAGGAGACTCCGCGACAGATCTTCAGGATCACCCCTTCAAGGTCGACTTCCGGATCATGGACCCAGAGCTCTTCGCCCGTCTCCGCATTCAAAGCGAAAACCCGGTTCAGGGGGGTGCATCCGTAAAGCGTATCCCCGACGACAATCGGCGTATTCTGGAAGCTGGTTCCATACCCTTCTTCGGTGGTCAGGACCAGGTCACCCGTGTGATAGGTCCACGCCTCTTCCAGTTGCCCCACATTCTCCGGGTCGATCTGGGTCGCCGGCGAGAACCGGTCTCCGGAGATGTCCGCGCCGTATTGAGGCCACTCCGCCGTTGGACCCGAAAGGTCGATGGGCTCGCGCGGCTCGTGACATCCGCCCAATCCGATCCAGAAGACGGCGCAGACCCCGCCCAGTATTCCCTGCCTTGTGATGGATGAGAAAGAGATCTGCACCTGGCTTTGCTCCATGACCTTCTGATCGGGTTCAACTTGACTCAGACTGGCTTGATGGATCCACATGTCCATCTCGCCCATGAAAACCGCGGCCTTCCCCAGAAGCTCGCAATCCAATCATAACGAGGTCGGCTCACTCCAGGGTACTGATTTCCGGAAGCCAAAGGCCGAAATCCGGGATTCTCTCCATGGAGCCGCCCTCAAACGGCTCCTCACAAACAGCCGTACGGATTCCGCCCGACCTGATCAGAATCGATCGGAAGGCCAGAAGAGATATCGGTCTGCCCCCACGATCTCGGCCAGCAGAGTCCGATCAGAGCGATCCGGGCCTGCCTCCATCAGGGCCCCCAGACGATTGCGGTCGAGAACCCGCCACATCTGATCCGACCCTTCGACCGGACGACACTCTCCGAAATACTGGCGTGCGGCCGTGAGCAGTTCGGGGTCCCCCGCATCGGGAATGAAAAGCGTCTCTGTGGCCGGAGCCATGGAGACCAGAAGGCGGGCGAGTTCCTCCGCAGCATCTTCAGCACGAGCAAACTCCATGATCCGCGTCACACCTTCAAAGAGGATGCTCCGCGCATAGGCGACGGGCTCACCCTCGCGCTCCAGAACACGGAAGTCTTCTTCCGGATTGCCGGCAAAACGGAGTTGGCCTCGCCAATACGCTTCATCACGCACCGTCACGCCGTCCATCCCCGCTGTATAGCTCGCATAGAGATCCATCAAACGGGGGAGATCCTTCTGCTGCATGGCACGCCCCGCGAAACCTTTCGACGGGGATGGCTCGCTGAAGGCCCAGACCCGATACGGGACCTGTACCCAATCCAGCCTCTCATAGAAGGAGACCCGGGAGGTAAAGAGCAAGGAAAGCGCCATCTCCCGATTGTGCATATCGTCCAGAGCTGCGCGCAAAAGCCGGGTCGCCAGCCCCCGCCCTTCATACTCGGGATGAGTGGCGACACTTCCGATCCCGCCGAGAAGCAGACGCTCTCCCGCCATGCGGATGTGGCGGGTAAAGATCTGGACTCCGGACACGATGCGCTTCTCGGACTCGATCACCCAGGTGTCTTCCGCCCCGAGGTCTTCATCGAACTCGAGATAGCGTGCGAAATGCGCCTCGAAACCGAACGCCGTATACATCAACTCCAGGAAGGCTTCTTCTTCGCCTCTCTGCAGTCTTCTCGGCTTGACTCCGGACATGGCGCAGCCTCAGTCCCGGGAATCAGATGGCTCGGAATCGGGGTCAAACGGAAGACGAGGCAACCGCGGATACTGCGGGGCCTCATCGGCAATGATGTGCCACGGGGCCTTGGTCTCGACGTTCACGTGGGCGACGGGCGCCTGGGTCCACTCCTCATCAAAGCTCGCCAGAACGAGTGAGATGCTCTCTGGCGCAATGCGGGGACCGTTGAAGAAGCGGGTTCCGCAAAGAGAGCAGAACTCTCTTCTGCCTCCACCGGGCGTATCGAAGCGTCGCACATGCTCTTCACCTTCCAACCAGACGAACTGACTTCGTAAGACCAGAGCGACCAGGGAAAAGGGAGCGCCATGCCCGCGACGACAGTATTGGCAATGGCAGGCCACAGGCGGCCCGATCTCTCCGTCCACGCGGTAGCGGACTTCCCCACAAAGACAGGTTCCCGTTCTGGCCATGGACTCGCCCCTCTTCAAGAAGCATGGAAAACGAACGCCTTCCAGAAGAAGCCTTCCCGTAGAGAAAAGGCGAGAAGGCAAAACAACAGACGAAACGAAAGTCCGATCCATTCAGCGCAGAGACAGATTAGCTACCGCTCGGAACCTTGTCAGGCTGATAGCGGCTGACCACACCCTTCAGGTAGTCGATGGAGTCTCGCGACTCCACATACTCGGGGCCGGGCATCGGGACAGCCAACCCACGCTCTGCCGCCGTCACGGCCGCGTCCGGATCCTTGTACTTTTCGATCAGGATGTCGGCCAGAATCTCATAGTTGAGAGGCTCGTCGGGGGCGACCACAATCGCTTCCTCGATCAATTCGCGCGCTTTCTGCTTGCCTCCCCCCAACATCCGAGGCAGGACCTTCATGATGGTGGCATGCACACGAAGTGCCGCGGCCCCGCCGAATTTCGGAGCCAACGAAGTGGCCCTGCGCAAATGGGAAAGCACTTTCGGCAGACCGACGATGGTTCGGAAGAGGCCGACTTTCTCAGCCCAGAGTGCATGATTGATCGCACTCAGCAGATGGCACGGCCCACACTCGGGGTCTTCCTTCAGGGCCCGATCGGCGGCGATCCGGCCTTCATCATGGATTCGTTTTTGTGCCTCGGAGTCCCCGCGGATCGCCCGCTTCCCGACGTAATAACAACTCAAAGAAAAATGCCAGGCCGCAACAGGGTCTCCTGGGTTCTGCTCCAGATGCTTCTTGAACAAATCATAGGAATCCCGCGCGCGATCCAGATCGGCCCGCTCGCGATAGGCTTGACGGCCCTCTCCAAGAAGGCCCTGATCCAACAGAGGCGAATACTCCAGTTCCGGCGCGGACCCCGCCTGGCCGGGTGCAGCCATGGCTGCACACAGTGCGAACAGGATGAGCCCGCCTCCCAGCAGACGCATGAGAAGACACGGCAGATCGGATCGGGATTGAACAATCGAGTTGGCGCTTGGGTCCATCGAAAAACCTCCGTACCGAATAGATCGGCCATAGGGGCGGGGGGACATTAGCTCAGCCCATAGGTGTCCCCCTGCCCCCCATCGGTTTCCGTGGAGGAAAGAAAAAAAATCGCGGAGGCTAGAGAAGGACAGGCGACCGCCTCGGGGGAGTCCGGTTGGCAAGACGGCCTCTAGCGCCAGGATTCCACCAACTTCAATTCGCCTTCAAGCGGTCGGTCCACCATTCCGCACTCTCGGTCCAGACGCATACTGGCCCGATGCTCCGGTTCATAGAGGTCCCATCTCGGCAACTCGGCATGCTCAGGTTCCCCGGTTCGCATGAAACCGGCCCAGGCATCCTGCATGCGAAACGACAATCGCTGAGCGTGTGCCATCAAGCCCGGGATCAACCCGAGCGTCGAAAACCCCGGTAAGGACAGCAGCCCGAAAACAAAAGGGATATCCATGGCGTGACACGCGCCAACGCCATATCGCAATCCCGGCGGTCCCCATGAGAAGAGGTAGTTGTGGACTCGACCTCCTGCCTGAGCATGAACTCGAGCCAATTCCTCGGCCGGCAGATGGAACACGCGAGCCGATTGGTAGGCGCACCACACCTCGAACGATGTTGTTCTTCCGCCTCTTTCCCTCACGGCATTCCGAAACTGTTGAGCGGCCAACCTTGCACCGGGCGCTCGAGGCGAGGCCGTCGGCAGCAACTCGGCGAAGCGTTCCTGCAATCGATCTCCTCCAAAGGCCGGAAAGCGCGCTTCCATGGGAGAGAAGAGTTTCCACTCATCCTGTGTGGTTCCAATCATCAGGTCGACATCGCGGAGTTTACCAGCGGCCACACGCGACAAAGGCTGTTCCGGCACCAGCGTCTCATCGACACACGGCACCATCACCATCAAATCGGATGCATTCGCGAATTCGCGATTGATGCGCCCTTGTGCCTGCAGGATCTGATTGGTCGGAATCGTGCCCAGGGCTTCTCGGGTTCGCTCGGGCTGGCCCAGAGCCGCGAGAAAAGCCTCGGCGATCCGGTCGGCCTTCGATCGACTGATGACATTGCCGGCGGCTCCGCTCTGCAGGATGGCACGCCGAAAGACCCGATCCTGCGGATCGGTACCGAGCAGGGCCGCCACACTCATCGCTCCTGCGGACTGCCCACAGACCGTGACGTTGGACGGATCCCCCCCGAATCGGTCGATGTTCTCCCGCACCCAGGCCAAGGCCGCCAGCTGATCACGCAGACCCAGATTCGAGGCCTGCTCAAAACCCGGTCCACAAACACGATCCAGGTGAATGAAACCCAGAGCGCCCAACCGATAGTTCAGGCTCACCACCACCACATCCTCACGCTCAGCCAGGTGATGTCCATGGTAGACCGCGGCGGAGCCTGACCCGACCAGGAAAGCACCCCCATGGATCCATACCAACACAGGACGTCGCTTCGAATCCGTACCCGGCGTCCAGACATTGAGATAGAGACAGTCCTCGGACTGACGAGCCGCCCCGGCATTCAAGAAACGCATGAGGGGCAGAGCCGCCTGGATGGGAACCGGCCCATTCCGGTCCGCCGACCGAACGCCTGTCCAGGGTTCGGGAGCTTCCGGGGGCTGAAAGCGAAGAGGACCCACAGGTGGTCTCGCGAAGGGCAAACCCATGAAACTCAACAGGCCGTTCTGGCTCCATCCCTCGACGCGACCCTGGGCGGTTTCGACCACCGTCCGCGCAGTCATGAAAAGCGGCCCTCTTTCCACCGATTCGCATGAACCTGATTCATCCCAGAGCCGGAGCGCGTCGAAACAATCATGCGGCTCGTGTCCGGTCCTCGATCACGAGCGGATCGCATCCCAGCCGGCGCGCACGGCTTCCTCTGGCACATCGTCGCGAATTTCGACCTCACCGATTCGTCTGGGCAGAACCAGGCGCAGACGATCACCCGCGACCTTCTTGTCCATTCGCATGGCGGATTCGAGTTCCTCGAGTGCAGGAAGCTCCATCTTGACCGGCAGCCCCGCAGCCTCCAGGAGTTCAACCAATTCTTGTTCAAGGTGCGCCGGGCAGATGCCAAACTCGATGGCCGTTCGCATGGCAGCCACCATACCCAACGCCACGGCTTCGCCATGCAGCACACGACCGTATCCCGCACACGCCTCGATGGCGTGACCGTATGTATGGCCCAGGTTGAGATGGGCCCGGACGCCACTCTCGCGCTCGTCTTCCATCACCACATCGGCCTTGATCTCGACATTCCTTCGGATCAACTCCACCAGCACATCCGTTGAAAGGGCCTTGATCTCCGACATCCGGCCGCCCATGAACTCAAAGAGGCCGGGGTCCCGGATCACTGCATGCTTGATGCACTCCGCCAATCCACAACGGAATTCCCGCTCTGGCAGAGTGGAAAGAACCAACGGATCGGCCGCCACCAGGATCGGCTGATGGAAGGCACCGAGCAGGTTCTTGCCCTGCGGCACATTGACTCCGGTCTTGCCGCCCACGCTGGAGTCCACCATGGCTAGCAGGGTGGTCGGGCACTGGACGAAGGGAACACCACGGAGGTGGGTGGCCGCTACGAAGCCGGCGATATCGCCGGCGACACCGCCCCCGAGAGCGACAATCGGTGACCGCCTCTCGAGATGGGCATCAAAGAAGGCGCCGTGAACCTCTTCCACCACACCGAGGCTCTTGCTGGACTCGCCCGGCTCGAGCGTGGCGAGAACCGGCTCGTAGTCCGAAGAAACGAGACCCTCGCGCAGGGTTTCACCGTGGCGGTCCCACACCGAACGATCCGCCACCACACCGCACCGATCGTGGGGCATGATCTCGCGAAGACGAGACCCCACTTGGCCGAGCACTCCCGGCTCGATGAGGATTTCGTATCGATGATGAGGCAACTTGATCTGGACGACTGCCATGTCGAGGGGTCTAGCACGGATCCCCGCCTCCGGCTTCGATCGGCCCACGAATTCGCTGGGATCTGGAGGCCTACACGCCGAGCCGGGAGTCCATGCCCAGCGCAGGCTGATCCGCTTCCGGATGTCCCACCACTTCAGCCGGAATGCCCGCCACGGTGCTGTGAGGAGCCACGTCGGACAGCACGACACTTCCCGCAGCGACTTTCGCGCCTTCACCGACTTCCACATTGCCGAGAATCTTCGCCCCCGCACAGATCAGGACGCCTCGCCTCACCTTGGGATGACGATCCCCCATCTCCTTGCCGGTTCCACCCAGCGTCACCTCATGAAGCATGGAGACCTCGTCTTCCACCACCGAAGTCTCTCCAATCACAACACCCGTCGCGTGATCGATGAAGATGCCCTCGCCCAGGCGCGCGCCCGGATGGATGTCGACACCGAATTTCTCGGACGTACGATTCTGGAGATGGGAGGCCAGAGGTCTCCGATCGTTCACCCATAGCCAATGGGCCAACCGGTGGACCTGAATCGAATGAAAGCCTTTGGAATAGAGGAAAGGGAGCCCCAAACCCGTACAAGCCGGATCCCGATCGCGAACCGCCTCAAGGTCGGCCCGTGCGCTTCGGCCGATCGATGGATCCTCGCTCATGATTTCGTCAAAGGTGGCGCGAAGAGTCGCCGCTGGCATGGTGGCCGAGGCCAGCTTCTCCGAAAGCTGGAAAGCCAAGGACGACTCCAGTTGATCATGCTGGAGAACCGCCGACTCCAGGAAGCTGGCCAGCAGTGGCTCCTGCTCTTTTGCAGCATTCGCCTCGTCGCAGATCTCGCCCCAGATGAAATCCTTCTCTTTGCTCTGAGACATCCTGCCCCCATTAGCCATTTTCACGGTGGACCGATACGGGCACGATCGACTGCCCGATCACTTCTCGTTCCAACGCTTCATCTTGCCTTCCATATCGGAAACCAGGCCCTGATATCCACTTTTCTCAAGCACGTTACGGTATTCGGCGCGTCGCATGGCTACGACACTCACCGAAGGCGGCGCAAAGAAGTCAATGATCTTCCAATCGCCCCCATCCAACCGGAGGAGATAATTGGTGTAGAAATCGACAAGCCGCCCCGGGTAATTGAGCTGGGTCTCAATCAGGACATGGCCGTCTGGCACCTCTTGATAGCCCAGTATCTGATAGACCTGACCCCGATACTCGCTGCGCGATTTGGCGGCACTCGCGACGTGGAACTTCGTATAGATCTCGATCCAGGCAGCCTGTTGTTCCACGCTCAGCTTCGACCATCCTTGGCCATAAGAAAGACTCGCCATGGCGGTAAAGTCGTAGCTCTCAAGAGCGATGGGCATGATCAGCGCTTCACGCCCCGAGTAGCCGAGCTCCGGGCCCGACTTCATGATCTCCATCATGGTGGTCTGCAATCGCGTGATGACTTCCTGTGCAGCGGCCACCCGAGCGGGCATGGGCTTTTCGGGCTTGGGCGGCACCGGAGCGACCTTCTGCGAGGCGCAACCCACCCCAAGAAGCAGGAGCAGGCACACCGAAATCCCGCGAGCCCGGTTGAGTCTCTGTCGTGTCGCCTGCCGCACTTGCGAATTCAAAGCCTGACTCTCCCTGGAAGCAAGTGGGCAGTCTAGCTTCTCCTGGATGAATCGTCCGGTCCATCCGGCAGACAAGCGAGCCGAGGTCGGGCTCGGACGAGAGCAGACCTTCACTGCGAGCCCGGGCTCACTCCCCGCGTCGCTGCAATTCTGACTGAATTCGGCGAAAGAGGGCACGATTCTCAGGCGAATCGGCGCCCACCTCCGCCAAACGACGCGCAAACCCGTCGGCCTCCAACCAGCGTCCATTCTGTGCATAAAGGATGGTCAAAGCGCGCAGAAACGTGGGGTTGAGTGGCTCCATCTCAGAGGCTTTCTGAAAAGCGGCCGCGGCTCGTTCCACATGCCCGAGATGCTGCTCCGCAAGACCATGGTTGTATTGCACCCGAGGGCGGTCCGGCATGAGTGAGGCCGCCTCCCCCAGCGCGGCTGCCGAGCCTGAACGATCCCCCTTCTGCGCCAGGAGCAAACCCAACGAATAGTGGAGCTCGCCTTCTTGCGGCAGATCTTCGAGGCCCGAGCGCAAGACGTCTTCCGCTCGGTCGCCCTGGCCCAGGGCGCTCTCAAGCTGGGCAAGGTTCGCCACGGCCGGAAGGAAGCGAGGATCCATCTCGATGGCCCGGGCATAACTGGAACGGGCCTCTGCGTAGTCCCCCTCCTCCACTTGCAGAACGGCCTGATTGAAACGACCCATGGGAAGATCAGAAAGAGACTCCTGGGTCCGCTTGTATTCCAGAAGAGACTCATCCCGCAAGGCTGTGTTCTCCTCTCCAAGACTTTCAGGATTCACACTCACAAGCGCCCTCCCCGCTTCGACTCGAACGGCTCGCAGGGGATCGGAGAGCAACGCGGGCAGCACTTCGAGTTTTTCTGCTTCCGGGCGCTGCGCATACACCGAAGCGGCCGCATGCCGAACAAGAGGAGAAGGATCCTGGGCCGCCTGAGCCAGTGTCTCCTCAGCCAGCGGACCGTAACGTCCAATGAGTTTGACTGCCGTCGCCCGGACGATGTCCGGCGCCGCCCCCGGACGAGTCAAGCCACTCAGTCTCTCGAATTCACGAAGCTGGCCCTTACGGGCCGAATCGATCACCGGCGCCCAATCCGGACCCCGCTTTCGTTCCGGCCCATGGCGCTCGGCAATCACCCGAGCGGCCCAGGCGGCCGTTTTCCCCTGATGGCATTCGGTACAGACATCGCGAATCCCCAACTCAGCGGCCAGGTCCGGCCTCGGAACCTGGAATGCGTGGTCATGTCGCTCGTCCACACCCATATACGTCCGCGTGGGCATATGGCAGGTCACACAACGAGCCGCCGACGAAGAAGACTCGTGTCCGTGGTGATCTACGGTGTCGTAACGGCGCTTGGCGAGCTGGGGAAACCGCACGTCCGGCTCTGGACCGTGGCAGCGGATGCAGAGCGCATCCCCTTCGAGAGCCAGATCCAGACTGTGTGGGTCGTGACAATCGATACAGGTCACCCCGGATGCATGCATCCGGCTCTGCAAGAAGGACCCGTAGACATAGACCTCCTCGAGGATCTGACCATCGGATTCATAGAGGCCTTCGTCCAGTGTCTCGGGAACGAAATCATCAAGAAAAGCCCCGCCAATCGTATCCGACGGACTGACACTGTGACGTCGCGAGTGGCAGGCCGCACAGGTTTCCACCTGAGCCCCTTTTTGACCTTCTGCCAAAGCGCCCACCAGACCTGCATGCTGCACCTTCGGGTCCGCCCCGGACTGGGCCCAAAGGACATGCTGTTCTCCGGGGCCGTGACAAGACTGGCAGCTCACATTGATTTCAGCCCAGGTACTCGAGTAGGTATCCGTCTTCGGATCGTAATTCTTCTCAAAGGCTGTCGAGTGGCATTCGGCACACATGACATTCCAGTTCTGATACCGACCGGTCAATGAAAACGCGGGATCCCCCGTCACCGTTTCATCGGGATAGAGCGAGTACCACTGGTTCTTCTCCACATCGAAGACCACGGTCAGCGCCTGAAGGCGACCGCCTGGAAACTGGATCAGATACTGCTGAAGCGGATGGACGCCGAACGTATACGCGATCCGGTGCTCCTCAGGCGGGCCCTCCCCGTCCTGGATCTGGACCCGGAAATCATTCCCCTCTCCCTTGAAAAAGCGGAAGGAGCGACCCCCCTGCGTAAAAAGAGCCTCCTCGAAATCGCCGAGGACACTCTGCACCGTCGCTTCCTGCATGGCCAGATCATGGTGAGAGCCTCGCCAGGATGAAGCTTGCTTCGGATGACAGCCCACACAGGACCCGTTGGAAGCGAACGCAATCCCCTGAAGACCCGTGGTGGGAACGGCATGCGGGGGGACCCCGACCCGACCCGACCCCTCCATCGCTGTTTCCGCCCCGATCGGAGTCGCCGCAAGGAAAGGCAGCACCACCAGGGCAAGCAGGAACAACAAGGGGGCGGCCCTGCATTCCATCGCGGTCTTGAAACCGGACGCGATACGGACCCAACGCTTCACGAGCACTTCACCCTGAACCCGGAGACCGGGAAGCCAACCATGGAGCCTCCAAACCGACTTTCAGCCCAGGGCGCCCGCCTTCTTAAACGCCGCGATCTTCTGATCGTCGTAGCCCAGGACTTCACCCAACACCTGATCGTTGTGTTCTCCTACCGTAGGAGCCATCGAGGGCGCAGGAAGTTCCTCTTCCGCGATCTTCAGCGGGAAGGGCAACATCTCTGCTCCGTGCTTCTCGTGCGGGTACAGGGGGAAACGATCGCGGAATTGCGGATCTTCCGCGATGGTCTTGGGCGTGTTCACGGGCGCAATGGGAAAGTTCTTTTCATTGCCCAGCTCGATCCACTCTTCCGAACTCTTCGACTTGAAGATGTCACGGAGTTCGATCTGCATCTCGCGGTTGTTGCGGGCATGGTCGGCAAATTTCGAGCCCGGCCATTTCTCGAACATCTCCATGCGACCCATGGCCTCACAGAAATTCTTCCAGAAGGCCTGCTCGGAAGCCATGAACAGGACGTGGCCATCCGAGCTTTCATACATCTGATAGCGGACACCCTCTTTCATTCCGGCCGTACCCGGAGCCCGCCTCACATAGTCGTCAGCCTTGTTACCGGTGACTTCATCCTCAGGCCTTTCGTACGCCATCCATGACTCACTGCGATACCAATCCATGTAGGCCGCCGCATCCGATTGGCCAATCTCCATCATGCAGCCTTCGCCGGTCTCACGCGCGCGGATCACACCGGCCAGAACACCCATGGCCCCCATCATGGGACCCGAGTGCATGCCAATGGAAGCATGTTCAGGGATGAAGCAGAAGCCGTCTTCGTCATAGGCCGGGTTGATGATGCCCGCCCAGGTATCGAACGCGATCCCATGGGAGGGCAGATTCTGGTAGGGGCCTGTCATTCCATAACCTGAAATGCTGCAGAATACGATCTTGGGGTTGACCTCCTTCAGGTCTTCATACCCCAGCCCCCGGCGCGCCAAGGAACCGGGCCGCATGGCTTCAATCACGATATCCGCGTCGCGCACCAGATCCTTGTAGATCTCCACGCCCTCCTCGGTTCTCAAATCAAGCGTGATGCTCTTCTTTCCGCGATTGATATGGAAGTGCAGGAGCGAAATACCGTTGATGATGGGCCATGTCATCTCACGCACATAGTCCCCACTCGGGCTCTCGACCTTGATCACATCAGCGCCCAGATCGGCGAGGTGGGTTGTAATGGCTGCGGGGCCAAGCATCGAGCTCTCGATGACACGAACACCGGCGAGAGGGGCATGGGAAGTCTGGGACATCGTAATATTCACCTTTGATTGAGGAATCACGCACGGGCCGGAGAGGCGGAAATCCGCGTGCGACTGAACGCAGCAAAATACACTGCACACTGAGGCGCCACAACCCAGACCGCAAGAGGGGTCGAAAACCACCGGAATCGGGGCTCAAGTCGGTCTGGGCTAGCATTCGTCATCCTTCCCCGTCGACTCAGAAGTACGTTCGATCTGGACTGTGGAGAAACCGAACCAATGTCGTGGTCCAGACCGTCCCTGCAAATGCAAAGCATGGTGTGATGAACTCCAGCCAGAAAAAACTCAGCGCCTGGGGCGCACCATTCCTCTTGCTCTTCCTTCTTGCGAGCGGGTGCGCCCGCAATCCGGTCAGTGGATTGCCCGAGCCCGTCCTGACCACCGAAAAAGGTGAGATCAAACAGGGGAATGAATCGGCGGAATGGGTCAAATCTGAAATCGGACTCGTCGAAGATCCAGACTTGGAAGCCTATATCAATCAACTCGGGCAACGCCTGGCCAGACACTCACCTCGCAAGAGCATCGAATACCGCTTCTATGTGGTGGACATGGTCGAGCCCAATGCCTTTGCGCTTCCCGGTGGGCACATCTATGTCAGCCGAGGCCTTCTCGCCCTGATCAATTCGGAAAGTGAACTGGCCGCCATCCTGGGTCATGAAATCGGACATGTCGCCGCCCGGCATTCCGTTCGTCGGCAGACCGCCCATGCTCCGCTGCTTCCGATCCAGATCGCATCGGCCATCGGAGGGGCCGCCACCGCCATTGTCTCGCCCCGACTCGGCCAGATCGTGACGAACGCCGGACAACTTCCCGGAGCCTTCGTCATGGCGGCCTACGGCCGGGAGCAAGAGCAGCAGGCCGACGAACTCGGACAGCAGATTGCCGCCGCCGCAGGCTTCGACCCCGAAGCCCTGGCCACCATCCTCCACTCCCTTTCACTGGAAGAAAAGCTCTCCGGGAACGACCCCGATCGAACCTCTTTCCTGCAAACACACCCACCCAGTCCGAAAAGAGCGGTGGACGCCGAGAAATATGGACGCGATATCGTCCAGGCAAGCGGTCAGCCCCCGGCCCTGAGCCGTCGGGCCTTTCTCGAAAAGTTGGATGGGATCATCATCGGACCGGACGTCGCCCTCGGCCTCTTCGTGGGTGACGAATTCATGCACCCTGTTCTCGGTTTCGCATTCGAACTTCCTTCCGGTTGGGAGAAGACCAACTCACCCGAAGCCGTCATCGCCGAGCAGCCAGACGGCTCCGCCCAGGTGAACCTCATGATCCCGGCTCATGGAACGGACCCCATGGTCACAGCCAAGGCCCTGGCTCACCATACCCGGCTGGACGAACCGCCCCAGGCCACGGAGATCTCCGGGCTGAAAGCGGCTCAGGCTTCAACCCGGCGCAACGGGACAAAAGGCCCCATGAACATCCAGATCACCTGGATCGCGCATCAAGATCTGATCTACCGCATTGTCGGCGCCGCCCCATCCAATGAGTTTGCCGACATGCGAACCATCCTGGAAAGGTCCGCCCAGAGTTTTCACAGCCTGACAGGGGAAGACCGGAAGAACATCAAGGAAACCCGACTTCGACTGGTGGTCGCCGCACCTGCAGAAGATCTGGAAGAACTGGGAAAGCGGACCGGCAACATCTGGAGCGCGGAGCAGACCGCCATTGCAAACGGTCTGCAAGTGGAGTCGAATCTTCAGCCAGGCGGACTGATCAAGATTGCCCGGCCCGAACCCTACACCCGAAAGCCCGACCCCTCGGATCCAGACGCACTCTAGGCGCAGGCAGGCCATGGCTCACGATCTTGCGGGGCCGTTCACGCCGGATTCTTTCCGCCCGACCAGAACCGGCGCTCCCCTTCCGCCAAGGCCTCTACCTCCGCTTTGTCTCCCCCGAAAACATGCGCCTTTCCGTTCCCGGATTGGTAGAGGGGCCAGGAAGAACCGGCCTCCAAACGAGGATCGCCCGATTTCGCAAAGTGGAGCCACGCATCCTGAACCCGATCCGAAAGGCGCTGATCTTCAGCGCGGGCTCTCAGCAGCCAACGCGGCATCGGATCACGAAGGGACCCGAAGACGAAAGGCAGTTCCATGGAGTGACAGGCCCCGATCCGTTCGCGTCCCCATCGCGGCTTCCAGTCGAAACGATAGAACCACGTGCGGCCACCGTGTTCGGCATTCCGGTCTGCCAACGCCACGGCAGGGAATGTGAAGACCCGATCACTTTGCACCGCGGACCAGATCTGCCCGGGCGTTCGCACAAGTCCAGCCGGAGTCCGGGTATAGAGAGAGAGGATCTCGTCGACAGGCCCCTGGGTCTCCGACTCCCCGTCTGAGCCAAGCGTCCGCCCCAGGTAATCACGGAGAGTCGCTTCATCCAGATTGCGACGCTTCGTATCCAAGGCGGTGAACATGTTCCACTCGTCGAGATTGGTTCCGATCATGAGTTCGGGTGCAGCCTTTCCCGCACCGGGCCAGACTTCCACAGGAGAACCTGTAAAGAAATCTCCATCGAGAGAAGGCTGCCACGCCATGGCGCCCAGAGGCAGATGATGGTGTGCACTGACCGCCAACTGGGCCTCCAGGATCTCCGATGCCTCCCGAGCGCGAAGGTCGGCGAGAGGGTGAGCGGACTCGATGTCGACCCCCAGGCGTGTACACAAGGCCCGGGCCACATCCCGACCCTGGGCAGGACGAAGGAGATTGCTGCCCGCGCCACTCTGGAGAATGGCCCGGGAAAAGAGCCCGTCCATCAACGGCGAGGCCAACAGCGAAGCCACACTCATGGCTCCCGCCGACTGACCAAAGGCTGTCACCTGGCTCGGGTCACCACCAAAGTCAGCGATATTGTCCGCCACCCAACGAAGAGCCGCGACCTGGTCCCGCATCCCCACGTTGGAATCCGCCGAATCGCCGTCGGCCATTTCATCCGTCACCAATGCACCGAAGGCGCCCAGGCGATAATTCAGACTGACCACCACCACGTCCCCACGAGCCGCCAGGCGGGCACCGGAATAGAGATACCAGCTTCCCGAACCTCGGGTGAAGCCTCCCCCATGGAGCCAGACCATCACCGGACGCGCCCCGGAGTCCAGACCCGGCGTCCAGACATTCAGATGAAGACAATCTTCCGACACACCAATGGGAGGTACCGCCGAAAGCCGTCGCAAAGACGATGGAAGGCGAGCGGGCTGAACGGCTGCCGGCCCAGACCGGATGGCATCCCGCACCCCCACCCAGGGCTTGACCTCTTCCGGAGCCCGGAAACGACCCGACGATCCCAGCGGCGCCGCATAGGGGATACCGCGAAAGGCGAGAACACCCCGTTCCTGGGTTCCCCGAAGTCCCCCGGATCTTGTTTCGACTTTGGGATGCATCCCCATATCCACCTTCTCTTTTGTTGCAGAGCCGTCGCAGGCGCTCGACGATGGGTCCCGCGGAAGCCGCTGGCGAAGGCCATCATGGGACCTGGAATCCGGGAATCAGATCTGGGCCATTCTCTCGTGCGCGGCCTGGGCCAGACCATCCACCTGGGCCTGGAAAGCACGGGTGTCTCCCTTCTCACCCATCACGCCCTTGATGTAGCGGGAGAGCACACCTTCCACGATGGCGGCCAGACGCCAGTACTGGAACGCTCGGTAGTACTCGATCCGACTGGCATCAAAGCCTGTGTTTTCCTGATACCGGTTCACGAACTCATCGCGGCTTGGAAACCCCCCGGCCGCTGTGGGGAAACCCGTGGCTCCACCACCCACCGGCATCGGCTCGTCTTCGTCATTCCAGTTGTTCATGATGTAACCGAGATCGGCCAGGGGATCTCCCAGCGTGCAAAGCTCCCAATCGAGGATGGCCGCCACGTGACCATCGGCCCCGGTCAACATATTGCCAAGCCGGTAGTCCCCGTGAACAATACAGGCGGCCTGCTGGTCCGGGACACCGGACTGAAGACCTTCGAAGACCTCATCCATGACTGAAATCTCACGGGTCTTGGTCTTTTCCCATTGCGTTTTCCAACGCTTGAGTTGCCTCGGGATATAGGCCTCTTCCCGACCCAGATCTCCCAGCCCGACGTCCTTCGGCACCACTTTGTGTAGATCAGAAAGAATCTGGATGACTTCCTCTCCGATCTGCCCGCGACTCGGTCGATCAAATTTCTCCGCCGTGATGATGGCATCTGTCAGCACGTATCCATCAACAAAGTTCATCACATAGAAAGGGGCATCGTTGACACTGGCGTCTTCGCAAAGACCCAAGGCAATAGGAACGGGAACCGCGGTGGGAGCCAGTGCGGAAATGATCCTGTGCTCACGGGCCATATCATGAGCCGTTGCAATCACAGCACCCGTGGGCGGACGACGGAGTACAAATTTCGACCCGCGAGTGTCCTCCGCACAAAAAGTAAGATTGGAATGGCCACCTGTAATGAGGCTGAACGTGAGCGGAGGCTCGGCTTGCTCGATATGAGTACTGAACCAGGCGTCCAGATTGCTTTGATTGATTCCCTTGAGCTCCATTTTTCCCCTGCCTCTTTCCGATTCCAGAACCGGGCCATGAGTCGATCCACTCTTGCACTTCGCTGCCAGTATACAATTCCTGATTCCTTTTCCGGACCCCGATCACACCCCGAATGCCCAGCGTGCCTTCCCCCTAGGATCCTGCGGTTGGCTAGACTCCATTCGCCTATGCTTCCATGGGGTCGCAGCGGCGTCCAAAACCCGACAGCCAAGAGCAAGGAGCCCCTCTCCTCCAATGAAGCACGGCGAAAACAAAAGAAGACTCGGGTCCTTGCCGTTGGTCAGCCTCTTCTGTCTGGTCTTTCTGGGCGCCTGCATGGTCCTCGCCTGCAGCAACAACCCCGGAAAGCCGCAGCGAAAGCAGACGGTTCTCGATACAGAATTCGACGATGCGCGACTCGGAGCCGAAGAATCCCAGAACATGGCCTCCGCCATGGGGCTGGTGGAAGACCCCGATCTCAATGCCTATATCAACGATATAGGGAAACGGATGATTCCCTTCGCACCCAAAAGAGCCTTCAACTACACCTTCGAGATCGTCGACCAGGCCGCCCCCAATGCTTTCGCACTGCCCGGCGGTCATATCTATATATCCCGGGGGCTCCTGACCCTGGTCAATACCGAAGACGAACTGGCCTGTGTGATCGGTCATGAAATCACGCACGCGGCCGAAAGACACGCCGCGGCCCGTCAGGAGTTCGGCCGCAGGCTCAATCCGTTCTCGATGGGCTACATGCGAGCCGGACAACTGGCCGCCTATGGACGCAATCAGGAGCGGGACGCCGACCGAGGGGGGCAGATCCTGGCGGCCAAAGCGGGCTGGAACCCGATGGGGATGGCGACCTTCATGCAGGACCTCAATGCCATGGACCGGCTGACCATAGGCTGGTCGAGGCTCCCCAGCTTTTTCGACAGCCACCCTTCTTCTCCAGAAAGAGCCGCCACCACGTTCAATCGGGGCGAAAACATCCAGTGGGTGGCGCGCCCGCACATTGCGCCCACCCATCTTGATTTCCTCGAGAAGATGCAGGGACTGACCGTGGGGGAAGATCCGAAAGAGGGCATCTTCGAAAAAACCCGCTTCCTGCATCTCGACATGGATTTCAGCCTTCGTTTCCCCGACGGCTGGCGACTCATCAATGACAGGGAGGTCGTGGGCGCCATCGACCCGAGCTACAAGGCCTTCATCGCCCTGCGTGTCGAAGGACCGGGCGACGACCCCCAGGCCATGGCTCGAAAAGTGATCGAAACCGAACTCCTCCAGATGCGAGCCAAGATCAACAGCGAAACCCCGATCCAGATCGGGGAGTACCCGGGCTACCGGTTGGAAGTGCATGTTCCCTCCGCGAGAACCAGCGTCTCCATGACCTTCATCGCGTACCAGGACTACATCTTCCGGATCGACACAGTCGCTCAAAGTGGCCAACTCAACCGCTATATCGGACGTGGCCGAGCCACGGTCCGGAGTTTCCGACCGCTCACGGAAAAGGAAAAAAGCCAATTTGAACTGATCGAACTCGAGATCGTCGAAGCGAGAGTCGGGGAAAGCCTGGCTCAACTGAGTGCTCGCACCAACAACAAACTCGATCTCGGCACGACGGCCGTCTTGAACGACGTCTTCATCGACGCACAACTCAAACCGGGTCAACCCGTCAAGATCGGAAAGGGTCGGCCGTATGTCCCGACTCAAGAGGAGGATGGGGAAAATCGAGAAGAGTCGCCGACGAACAAAAAAGTGGACGGCCAATCCTAGGAGTCGAAAGAAACCCCATGAAGAACTCTCTTGTCACCCTCATCGTCATCCTCTGCATGCTCCTGATGGAAACACCCGTGGCCCAAGCCGATGTATGGAATTTCACGGGCTCACGCTATCAGGCCATGGGGGGCACCGGCGTTGCGTTTTCGGATGACAGCCTTTCGGCCTACTGGAACCCGGCCAATCTCGCCTTTCAAAAGGGTTGGGATGTGCAGATCCCGGTCACCGCCAACGGGGAGATCGTCAACCTCGCGGCCGAGAAGCTGAGTGACCTCCTTCAGCGAGCCTCGGACATGGAGAGCACCCTGAGTCAATATGTGGATTGCATTGGTCTGGAGTGCAGTGATATCCCAGCCGAGCTGCCCCAGACCGAAGAGATCGTCGGATTCCTCTACGACCTTTCCCGCCTCGGCAAAGAGGCCGAATCCGTCTATGTGGACGTCGAATTCGGAATCCTCGGGCGCTACAACAATTTTGCGTTCAGCGCTCTTTCCCTGACCACGGCCACCATCTACCCCAATATCGATACGGAGAACGTAGACCTTGGAGCGAGGCCCGGGGACTGGATCCCCTGCCCACCTCCTTCACCGGCCCCTGCGTGCAACACGCCCCAGGACACCCAATTTTTCGAAAGAATGAAGCAAGAGGCCGATCCCTTGAGATGGTCGGAAGACGAGATCGGCCAGTTCATCTGGTCCATGGAACAGATAAACGGTGGACAGGAACTGGGGCCCGATCAGAAAAGCATCGTCAATAGTGTGATCACCTCGACGGGCTCTTTCGCCGACAACCAATCGGGCGCCCTTTCGGCGGGGCTCTCCACCCAGGAGTTCGCCGTCAGCTGGTCACACACGATCCCCGTACCCGGCTTCGACAAAATGGAGGGCACGACGAAGAAGATCTTTGGCTACATCCATGACAAGGTCTCCCTGGGCATTACGCCGAAGTACATTCTCGGTATCACCTTCCTCAATTTCTCCCCCTATAACGGTGGACAGACCATTTCCGGCGTCGCCCGCGACCTCACCGACCTGGACAGCCGGACAATCAGCCACAATTTCGGCCTGGATATCGGCATGAGCTTCCGGCCTGTCGAATGGTTCCAACTCGGGCTGGTGGCTCGAAACGTGAACAGCCCCGAATTCGACGTCGATACCTTCAAAACCGTCAGAGGTCGGGTCATCGACTCCATTGAACTCCCCGCCCAGGTCCGGTTGGGCATTGCCCTCCGCCCCTTCCGCAACCTGATCCTGTCTTCCGACATCGATCTGACCCAGAATTCGGTCACCACGATCCCGGGCTTTGAGTCCCGCATTCTCTCGGTCGGGGCCGAGTATCGTATCGGAATGGGCCGACATGTGGATCTGAACCTGCGGCTGGGAACCTTTGGAAACCTCTCCGGCTACGGAGGAGACGACTGGTCGATGACGGGTGGCCTCGGCCTCCGGTTCGGCTCTTTTGCCATCGATCTTTCCGGCGGTGGGGAGTTCTCCGAAAACCTCGTCCGCACGGGCAGCACCTCGTACACGAACCTTCCGTCCGGCCTCAACCTCGGTCTCGGTTTCAAATGGGTGAAGAGCCTCTAGGCGACGACACCCCAGTCGAAAACCGAAGACTTCTGGGCAGACTCAGATCGCGTCCGGATCGAGCCAGTGCTCCGTGGGACCCGGGGTGAAGTCCGTCAAGGCTTCAAGAAGAACCGTCGCCTCCTCGGCCACAATCAGGCGATCCCTGTTTTCGGGATGCATGAAGCCTTCCGTGACGGAATGGCCCAGGAATTCCAGAAAGCCGTCATAGAAACCCTCGACGTTCAAGAGCCCGCACGGCTTCTGATGAATCCCCAACTGCGACCACGTCATCACTTCAAGGGTTTCCTCAAAAGTACCCAGTCCACCCGGAAGAGAAATGAAGGCATCGGCGAGGGAAGCCATCATGGCCTTCCGCTCGTGCATGCTGGAAACGACATGCAGCTCACTCAAACCTCGGTGGGCCACCTCACGCGACTCGAGCCCGCGAGGAATGACCCCCGTCACCCGGCCCCCGGCCTCCAGGACGGTGTCCGCCACCACATTCATCAACCCGATATTGCCGCCGCCGTAGACCAACTCCAGGCCCCGAGCGACCAGCGCCTCCCCTACGTGACGAGCCGCCTCCGCGTATGCGGGCCGGACACCGGGGCTCGAACCGCAGAAGACGCAGACTCGGTGTAGGGACATGGGCACCTCAGCGCTCGAAGTCGCGCAGGTGCGCGCACTCCCCCAGGCTGCCCACGCTCCGGACGTTTCCGGACGAGACCAGGAAGCGATTGACGCTCGAGTAGTAGGGGTTGAAGAAGAGCTTGAACCCGAGGCCGATGACGTCGGACGCCCAGCAGTTGATGACGCCGCCATGGCAGAAGACCGCCACCCGACCACCCGCATTCTCTCGCGCAATTTCATGCAGGCTTTCCACGACTCCGTGGCGAAACCCCTCAAGATCCATCCCGTCGGGGTATCCCTGCTGCATGAACTGAAGCCACTTCTCGGGGTCGAGCACCTTGAGTTCTTCCAGGGGGATATACGCGTCCGAATGCTGATCAAACTCCGCCACCCGGGGCTCGAGTTCAATCGAAAGCCCCAATTCTTCGGCCAGCGGCATCGCTGTTTCATGCGCACGACGCATCGGACTTGCGTAGATGCGGTCGATCTTCTCCTGGGCGAGCCACGCCCCGACAGCGGCCGCCTGACGGTGGCCGGTTTCCGAAAGAGAGGGGTCGGCGGGCGCCCCATCTTCGCGCTCGATGCGGAGCGGAAGACCGTGTCGAATGAGAATCAGTTCCATGGCGACCCACTGTAGCGGTTTCATCGGTTCCGTCCTTCAACGTCCCCAACCGAAAAGCTTTCGCAACAAAGGAGCAGTCACGACGGTTCTTCCATATGATGGTCGCTCTCACTCCGATCAAGAAAGACTCCGATAGATGCTTCGCGCCTCAAGCCTTNTCTCGATCCTCCTCTTCGCGCTCGCCNCAGGCTGTGCCCAGACGCCCACGAACCCGGCCGCCGCCCCGAGTCCGGCACCCGAGCAAGAAGCCGTGACCCCGACGGCGCCCGAAAGCCCGNCCCCCAAGGCGCCTGAAACGAAAAGCCCGGCCGAGCCACCGCCGGCCGCCAAACCCCCGAGCACGCCCGCACCCGTGACGCCCGCNCCGGTCGCCCCGGAAAGCAGCGCGACCNCNGAAGCGCCGGAAGACCTGGTGGACGGCTATGTGACCCTCGCCCAGTTCACCACCGAGATGGAAGACGGCGAGCCCATGAANTCCATCGCCTTTCTCGACAACGAGCAGCGCGAGATCATCTTCTTCAGCGAGGCCGAGGGCTTTGCGGGCACCCAGTTGATCCATCGCTGGGAGTACAAGGGGCAAGTCATGGTGGAAGTCCCCTTCGAAGTCGACGCCGACCCCTGGCAGGGCTGGTCGAGCAAACAACTGATGCCGGAGTGGGTGGGGGACTGGACGGTGTCCGTCGTGAAGCCCGATGGCGAGGTCATCGCCGCCGAAAGCTTCAGCTACAGCAAGAGTCGCTGAATCCGGGCCNCTTCCACATCCCGGAAGTGCGGGATGCNCGATGGAAAGGCCGCTTGAGCGAGACGAACCCGCCCAAGCGGCTCAAATCGATCTGGATCGATATGGATCTAGAGCAGAACGTCCGAATAGACGTCCTCGTTGAAACCCACCACCACGGTCTTGCCCACGCGAAGCGTCGGAGCCCGCAGGTTTCCGGTGGGGCCCAGCATGGCCTCGATGACATCCGAGCCGGCTTTGCCGCCCGGCTTGAACTCGGAGACCTTCTTGCCTTTGGCCACGACGACCCGCGTCGCGGCCCGAGCCATGTCGGCTGCTTCCGTCTTGCCCAGCTTGAGGCTGGCGGGATCCGTCTTNTCCGGTTCCAATCCGTTGGCATCCAAGAACTTGGACGCTCGAGTACAAGACGTTCAACCCTTCCGTTGGTAATACCACTGAATCTTGCGCGCCATAGGCCCCCCTCCTTGAGTTGGGTCCGAACCGTCCGTGAGATGGGTTCGACCCTCTAGTGACTATCCTCTAATGACTATCACGTTCAGCCGCCCCGGGCCGCCCAAAATCAGCTGGATCCGCTGGACCCGGCGTGAGTGACCCGTTCATTGCGCTTGCGAAAACCATCGAGGAGCAGATCGCACGCCTGACCGAGCCGGGCTTCCACGGGTCCATCCGCTTCACCGGCTTCATCGAGCACCCCGGCCAGCGACGANACCAGGACTNCACGCAGGAGGGCCGCGAGCTGCTGAGCGTCCACATCGGTTCGGCACTCGCCGCGGGCCTGGGCCTGGGTGACGAGTTCCAGAGCCGGATCCGGACCTTCTTCTCGGCCGCGAGCGCCGCGTGTGGCAGGGTCGGGGTGGAGCACGCTCAGGCGGGTCCAGGCCGCCGAATGTAGGGCGGGCTTCGAGGCGACCCGTCTTGCCACATCGTCGACGGCGACCCGTATCGCCCGGCGGAGTGTACCGCCCTCCCCCATCCGCCGGGCGACACGAGTCAATTCTTCGTCGAGCACGTCCTGGGCCCACTCGCGGAGCAGAGCGTCTTTCCCCGCGAAATAATTGAAGAAAGTGGCCTCGCTGATGTCACAGCGAGCGGCGATCTCCGAGGCGCGGACGTCGCGCACACCGCGCTCGCCAAACAAAGCGATCGCATTCGCAATAATATCGGCTCTCTGCTGACGCTGCTTTCGGGCGCGAAGGGTCACGACAATAAATATACTCTATTTTTATATTTACTCTAGTTATATATT
>NZGT01000084.1 GCA_002691025.1 Spirochaeta sp.
GATCGGACCTTTTCCGGGATGGTGGCCGAGAAGAGGTTGGACTGTCGATCGTCCGGAAGGTAGGAGGCCACTTCCCGCATGTCCGGCCAGAATCCGAGCGAGAGCATCTCATCGGCTTCATCAAGGACCAGAGTCCGGAGTCGGCTGAGGTCCATGCGTCCGTTGCCCAGATGATCCAGGATTCGTCCGGGTGTTCCGACGATGATGTGCACGCCCTTCTCNAGGGCATCGACCTGTTCTCCGTATCCCACCCCACCGTAGACGGGCAGCACCCGAACCTTGCGGTGTCTTCCCAGGACCTCAAGCTCGCGAGCCACCTGATTGGCCAGTTCCCGAGTGGGCAGCATCACCAGAGCCTGGATGAAGTTCTCCTCGGTGTCGGTTCTCTCCACCAGAGGAATGCCGAAGGCCCCGGTTTTCCCGCTCCCGGTTTCCGCTTGAACGATCAGATCGCCGCCTTTCAGCACCAAGGGAATCGCGCGCTCTTGCACCGGGGTTGGGCTCTGCCAGCCCAGATCGTGGAGGGAAGTCTGGAGATCTTCGGAGAGTTCAGCAAAAAGTTTAGATAGTTCAGCCATGTAGGGTGGCAGGCTAGGCGTCAGCGAGCCAATTGGCAACGGCTGCGGGAAGTCGGGGAGCAATTCGTTCAATCCCGCGGGCGAGGGGCTCCGCGTGCTAGATTCTGACGCTATGTCACGAATCAGCCGCGAAGATGTCGCACGAACAGCTGCTCTGGCCCAACTTTCACTGAGTGAAGAGGAAGTGGAGTCGATGACCCGCGATCTGGGCCAGATCCTGGATCATGCCGCCCAACTGCAGACCCTCGACACGGAGGGAATCGAGCCCACCGCTCATGCCTTGCCTCTGCCGACGCCCGTGCGACCCGACCGAGCCCAGCCCGGAATCGATCCCGAGCGGGCCATGGCCAATGCGCCTTTGCGAGAAGGCACGGCCTTTGTCGTGCCGAAGGTCATTGAGGGTGAGGAGAACTGAGCGTGGATACCCTGGCNGAGCAGCGAGAGAGTCTGGAATCCGGCGACGTTTCATCCGTGGAGTTGATCGCCGCTGCCTTGGCTCGATCCGAGGCGGAAGGGCGAGAGCTCGGAGCCGTGGTGGGCCTACGCGGTGAGGGGGCTTTGGCGGAGGCGGAGGCGAGTGATCAGCGCCGCCGCAAGGACGGGGCTCTTTCTCCTCTCGATGGCACTCCNCTCCTGATCAAGGACAACATGGTGATGCAGGGGGAGCCGACCACCTGTGCGTCCCGCATGCTTGAACCCTTTGTGTCGCCCTATGACGGCGCCATGATCGAGAAACTCCGTGAGGCGGGAGCCATCGTCATCGGTCGGACGAACATGGACGAGTTTGCCATGGGGTCGTCCACCGAGAATTCGATTTATGGGGCGTGCCGAAACCCCTGGGACCCGACCCGGACCTGCGGAGGTTCGTCNGGGGGGTCGGCCGCAGCGGTGGCCAGCGGTCTCACCGGGTACACGCTGGGAAGTGATACGGGCGGATCGATTCGACAGCCCGCCTCCTTTTGTGGNGTCGTTGGCATGAAGCCGACCTACGGACGCGTGTCGCGTTTCGGTCTGGTGGCCTTTGCCTCTTCGCTGGATCAAATTGGTCCGATGACGCGAACGGCCCGTGAATGTGCCTGGGTCCTTGAGGCGATCTCGGGTCATGATCCCCGGGATTCGACATCCCTTCCTGAGCCCACACCGCGGCTGGANACGGCTCTGGATGGAAACATCGAAGGCCTCCGGATCGGTCTTCCCCGAGAATATTTCGAGAACGCGGGCGCGGATNCCGGAGTCCTGACCCAGGTGCAGTCGGCCTTGCGGGAATTCGAAGCCGCCGGAGCTGAGTTGGTGGAAGTGAGCCTGCCTCATACAGAGCANGTGGTCTCCACCTATTACCTGGTGGCCACGGCCGAAGCCTCGAGCAACCTGGCNCGCTACGACGGGGCCCGTTACGGCCGGCGCGCCGAGGGGGTGGAAGACCTGGATGAGATGTACCGGCGCTCGCGGTCGGAAGGTTTTGGGGACGAAGTCAAGCGAAGGATCCTGCTGGGGACGTATGTGCTCTCCGCGGGGTATTTCGACGCCTACTATCGTAAGGCACAGCAGGTCAGGACCCTGGTTCGGGATGATTTCCAGAGGGCGTTTGAAAACTGTGATGTCATCGCAGGCCCGACCTATCCGGAGACTGCCTTTGCGCTGGGTGCGAAGGTCGATGACCCGGTGAGTATGTATCTCGGCGATATCTATACGGTCTCGGCAAACCTGACAGGTCTGCCTGCCGTCTCCTTGCCATGCGGGCGTTCTGAAGGGCGACCTGTGGGTCTGCAGATTCTCGGCTCGGCCCTCGACGAGGCGGGGTTGTTGCGAGTCGCGGATGCTTTCCAACGAAGAACCGATTTTCATGATGAGAGGCCGGTCGACTTTCCGGGAGTGGGTGCCTCATGAGTCAGGACCCGATGGAACGCTACGAGGTGGTGATTGGGCTTGAGGTGCATACCCATCTCAAGACCGAGTCGAAGCTCTTCAGTCCGGCCCCGGTTCGTTACGGCGATGCGCCCAATCATGATGTGCACCCCATCGATCTGGGGATGCCCGGGGTACTGCCCGTCCTCAATGAGAAGGTGATCGGTCTCGCGATCCGTCTTGGGTTGGCCACGCACAGTACGGTGAACACCCGTTCGGTGTTTTCGCGCAAGAACTACTTCTATCCGGATCTACCCAAGGGCTATCAGATTTCGCAATATGAAGAGCCGATCGTGAGTGACGGTTGGCTTGACATCGATGTTCCGACTCGCGTGGATGCCCGCTCGAAGAAGGAGCGATCCGAGACCCATACGAAGCGGATCGGGGTTACCCGAGCCCATCTGGAAGAGGATGCCGGGAAGTCCATTCACGACAACGCGTTGACGGGCAGCGAAGGGACCCAGATCGATTTGAATCGGGCCGGTGTGCCTTTGTTGGAGATCGTCTCGGAGCCCGATCTGCGTTCGGCGCATGAGGCCGTGGCATATCTCCGCTCGCTGCGCTCGATCCTCCGCTATCTCGAGGTTTCGGATGCGGATATGGAGAAGGGGCAGTTTCGCTGCGATGCCAATATCTCCTTGCGGGANCACGGTTCTACGGAGTTCGGCACACGTACCGAGATCAAGAATCTCAATTCCTTTTCCAGTATCGAAGGGGCCATNGGGGCTGAGATCATTCGTCAGGCCGAGATCATCGATGATGGAGGAGAAGTCATCCAGGCCACGATGCTCTACGACGTGGCTCGCAATCGCACACGGGTGATGCGTTTCAAGGAGAATGCCGATGACTACCGGTATTTCGATGACCCCGATCTGATTCCGCTCCGCATCGATGAGGGCCTGATTGAAACGATTCGGGCCGACCTGCCGGAGTTGCCGGAACAGAAGCGGGCCCGATTCGGGGCTGAGTATGGTCTGGGGGCTTCGGAGATCGAAGTCCTGGTGGCCAGCCGGGCCATGGCTGACTTTTTTGAAGAGACGGTGGCTGCCTGCGGTTCTCCCAAGAGTGCGGCCAACTGGATTTCTCGGGATCTTCGCAAGGAAGTCAATGAGAGGGGGGTGGAGATCGAAGCGGTTGCGATTTCGCCCGAGTCGCTGGCCGGCTTGATTCGTCTGGTCGAAGAGGGACGACTCACTACGAAGAGTGCACAGAGTCTCCTGCCTGACCTGGTGGAGGAGGGTGGAGACCCCGAGGTCCTGATGTCGGAGCGGGGTCTGGAGGCGGTCTCTGACACAGGATTGATCGATACCCTGGTGGACGATGTGGTGGCGGCTCACGAAGAAGCAGTGACTTCGGTGCGAGAAGGGGATGACAAGCCGCTGAATTTCCTGATGGGGAAAGTCATGAAGGCCAGTCAAGGCAAGGCCAATCCAGCCGAAGTGCGAAACCGGCTGATCGCAAAAATCCGGGGGGCTTCGTCGTGAGGAAGCTCGCCGTGGGAAATTCAATGAAGGAGGAAGACGATGGGTGAAGATGCCGCCCAGGGCGTGACAGGGGAGACGATCTGGCTTGATGGAGAGTGGTTGGACTGGGATCAGGCCCAGATTCATGTGCTCACGCACAGCCTTCACTATGGATTGGGAGTCTTTGAAGGGATTCGTTGCTATCAGACGCAGGATGGACGTTCCGCGGTCTTCCGTCTCGAGGAACATGTGCGACGCCTCTATGATTCGGCGCGCATCAACTTGATGGACGTGCCGTACGCTCCGGAGCTTGTCTCTGAAGTGATTCTGGAAAGTCTTCGGCGGAACAGTTTGTCGGAGGGGTATATTCGACCCCTGGTCTTCATTGGCGATGGCGCCATGGGGCTCCACCCTGGCGACAATGCGATCCGGGTGGCTGTGATTTCCTGGGCCTGGGGTAAGTACCTGGGCGAGGACGGCATCCAGAACGGGATTCGGGCCAAGGTTTCGACCTATTCACGACATCACGTCAATTCCAAGATGACCAACGGAAAAACCTGCGGCGACTATGTGAACTCGATTCTGGCCAAACGGGAAGCCCTTCTGGACGGGTACGACGAGGCCGTCATGCTGGATCCTTCGGGTCTGGTTTCAGAGTGCACGGGAGAGAATATCTTCGTTGTCAGGGACGGTGTGATCCGCACACCTCCGGCTGCGGCGGTCTTGAACGGGATCACCCGCTCTACGCTGATGACCCTGGCTTCGGATCGGGGTATGAAGGTGGAGGAATCCCCGATCACACGGGATGACCTCTACATTGCGGATGAGATCTTCCTCACAGGAACGGCCGCGGAAGTGACGCCGATCCGGGAAGTGGACGCGCGTGTGATCGGATCCGGGAAGCGCGGGCCCGTGACGGAAAGTCTCCAGGCGGCCTATTTTGAATTGGTGGCCGGGAAGAATGACGCTCACACCGACTGGCTGACCTACCTCTAGCGGCGGTCCCATTCGCTCTGGGTCGAGGAAATTCCCAAGAGAATGCGCGGCACATCGGAGTCGGGGTTGGTAAGGTAGGGCGAGAATCTGTTTTGGGGATTGATCAGCCGGGGCAACCTTCCAGTGGGATTGGGAAGGGCTCCTTGAGAGGAAGGTTCGTGGATATTCTGAAGAAAGTTTTTTTGCTTCTTGTGTTTGCCTGTCTTGTTTCCGCGTTGCCCCTGGCTTCGGCGACTGCGGAAGATGAAGAGCAGTTCATGGACAAGGCCTATGCCCGGCTGGGTCTCGCGATCGGCTGGCCCAACATCGACAGCGATGTCTACTCCGGTTCTACAGGAGCCGGTCTGTCCTTCGTGGGTGGCTACAACATGGCGAAGGGACTCGCGGCCGAGGTGGAGTTCGTTTTCACGGCCGGCACGAAAGCAGAACTGGGCAATGGGGCCGAAGTGGGAGGCAGTGCGAGTAATGTGGCTTTTACGATCAATGCCAAAGCCTACCCTCTTGAGCTTTTTTCCAACGAGAACTCGCCGTCCACCATCCGCCCCTACGCGGTTTTTGGTATGGGTGGAGGCTCGATAGGGGCCGGCGATTCCGAGCCCGTCCAGACCATTGGCGCCTTCCTGGTCCGCTTTGGCGGTGGAGCCGATTGGATGTTCTCGCGCAATATCGGCGTCTATGCAGACGCCAGCTATTACGTCACGAGCAAAGACGTCCAGACCGGTTACGGGACGATCACCCTCGGCATGATCTACGCATTCTGATTCAAGGTACCTGCTCGAAAATTCGAGATGGAGGTGTCGTTTGTCCAGTATGAAGGTTTCGTGGGATTGGCGTCCGGGCTCGAAGCGTTCGGGAAGATCGCTCGTGCTCGGGTTTCTGGTCGCAACGTTTTTTCTTGCTTCCCTGGGCAATGCGCATGCTCAGACCTATGAGGACTCGCGTGGGCTTTATGGGGGCATGACGATCTCCCTTGGCTGGAACAAGTGGGCCGAAGAGTCGAATATCGATTCGGACACGATGACGGGTTTCTCGTTCATGGCGGGCTACCGATTCAATCCCTGGTTGGGAGGAGACGTTGAATTCACCTGGGTGGGTGGGGGCAATGTGACATCACCGGCCCTGACCAGGAGTGGGTCTGCGTCGATCCTGGCTGTGGGAGTGGCTCTGAAGTTCTATCCGCTGGTTCGGATTTCAAGGAAGATGCCGGAGTGGATCCAGCCCTATGTGACTGTGGGAATCGGCAGTGGGATTGCAGAGCAGACGCCTTCCGGCTCCACGGTTTTCGGTTCGGAAAGTCAGAGTGTCTTCCTGGCGCGCTTCGGAATGGGCAGCGAACTGATGCTGACGCAGAACTGGGGTGTCTTGATGGATGTCAGCTACTACGCCTCGACNAGTGGNGCTCTGGAAGGCTTCGCGACCTTCCGTCTGGGCGGAATGTTCCGTTTCTGACGCGGTNTCGGGCTTCTGGAACCGGGCCCAGCAAGCGGTCGTTTTTCCGAAGGATTGNTTTCCGTGTGGGCCTCACAATCAGTATGATCTCGATTGGAGGTGAACATGAAGANCTGGCTGCGGAAACCTGTAACGGAAGTGATCTCGGCTCTGGGGCGTCGCGACTTTTCGGCTGAAGAGTTGATGGGNGCGACCCTGGAGCGGATCGAGGAGACGGCGCCGAGTCTGGTGGCGTTTACCAGTCTGCGCTCCGGCGATGAACTCAGGGCCGAGGCTCGTGCCGCGGATGCCCGGATTGCCGCTGGAAACCCTCGCCCGCTTGAAGGCATACCGCTGGGTGTGAAAGATCTCGAGGACGCGGCTGGGTTGGTGACCAGCTATGGGTCGGTGCCCTTCAAGGACAATCTCGCCTCGCGGGACTCGATCCAGGTCGAGCGCCTTCGCGCGGCCGGCGCCATTGTGGTGGGAAAGACCAATGCGCCCGAGTTCGGCTACACGGCGATTTCCAAGAACCTTCTCTTCGGAGCCTCCCGAAACCCCTGGAACCTCGACTATACGCCGGGCGGTTCAAGCGGTGGATCTTCCGCGGCCATTGCCGGGGGCGTGATCGCGCTGGCGACGGCGAGCGACGGAGGTGGTTCGGTCCGGATCCCTGCCTCCATCACGGGCTGTTTTGGTCACAANGTCAGCTANGGGCGGATTCCGCACGGTCCNAGCAAGCTGTGGGTGATGGACGATACTTCGGTTCACGGTCCCTTGACNCGAACGGTAGAGGATGCGGCTCTCCACATGGATGTCGTTGTGGGGCCACATCCGCTGGATCCGAATTCATTGCCTCATCCCGGGTACTCGTATCGGAGCCTGCTGGATGATCTGCCNCGGGGCTTGCGGGCCGCATTCCTACCCGATCTCGGTTATGGGGTCGTGCAATCGGATGTCGCCGCGGTGGTGGAAGAGGCGGTGGGTGTACTGCCTGAGCTGGGGATCGAGGTGGAGATGGTTTCGGGTGGACCGCCCGAGCCGGGATTCGACTGGGGGGTGAGTGGTGCCTGGGAGATGCTGGCCCAACTCCATGACATGCTGCCCGAGCATGAAGAGGATTTCGGTCGTTCGTTCATTCGCGGCGTCAAAATGGCGGCCAATATGACGGCAGAGCGTTGGGGCGCCATGCGCCGGATGCGCGCTGAACTCAACGCATGGTGTGACCGGATGTTCAGTCAGTACGACATCTTGCTGACGCCNACGATTCCCTACGATGCGCCTCCCGCCCGGGGCCCTCTGGCCAATCAGGTGGAAGGGCGAGATCAGCCTGCGTCGAATATCGGTTCGTTCACCATGCCGTTCAACCTTTCCTGGCACCCGGCCGGGACGGTTCGCGCGGGTCTTTCCAAGGCCGGTCTGCCCGTCGGTCTACAGATCGTGGCCCCTCGTCATCGAGACGATCGAGTGCTTCAAGTGGCTCGAGCNTTCGAGCGGGCGACGGACTGTTTTGCAGANTGGCCCGATCTCTGATGTCGGCCCGATCCATTTACGACCTACCCACACCTTCGCTTCTCCTGGATGTCGATGCGTTGGATGGGAACCTCGTGAAGATGTCCGAAAAACTTCCCGGAAGCCGCTTGAGGCCACACGTCAAAGCCCATAAGTCCACTGCCGTGGCGCGTCGTCAGTCAGACCTGGGCCACCGTGGCTTTTGCTGCGCCACGATTCGTGAAATGGAGGGTCTTGCCGCCCAGGGTCTCGGTCAGGATCTGCTCCTGGCCAACGAAGTGCTGGACGCCCGTAGGCTCGGTGCCCTGGATGCCCGAGTCACGGTGGCGGTGGACTCTGAGGAGACCTTGCGGGCTGCTCTCGAAGGCGGCGTCGATGAAGTCCTGATCGATGTGAATGTCGGCCTTCCTCGNTGTGGTTGTGCGCCTCATGAAGCGGGCCCTCTCGCAGACCGCGCTCGCGCCCTGGGGCTCGAGGTTCGCGGTGTCATGGGTTATGAGGGGCACGTCATGGGTGTGGAGTCACGAGAGGAGCGCCATGCGGGTTGCCTTGAGAGCATGCGTCTTCTGGAGCAGGCCCACCAGGATGTCGGAGGGGATATGGTCTCCGCGGGCGGAACCGGGACCTGGGATTTCGATATGGGGGTCACGGAGATCCAGGCCGGGTCCTATGCACTGATGGATACGGCCTATTCGCGCCTGGGGCTTCCTTTCGAGCAGGCTTTCTGGATCTGGGCCACGGTCATCTCGGTTTCAGAAAAGTTTGCCGTGGCGGACTGCGGTCTCAAGGCCATGGGGATGGATCATGGAAATCCCGACGTCACCGGAGCGCGTGTCTGGTTCTGCTCGGATGAGCACCTGACCTTTTCACGGGAGGACCCTCCTCGAATCGGCGAGAAGATCCGGGTCGTGCCCGCGCACGTCGATCCCACGGTGGCCTACCACGAAGTCTTCCACCTCGTCTCGGGCGAGGAAGTCCTGGATGACTGGCCCATTGATCTTCGGGGCTGGTAGAGGAGACGCTCCGACCCGAAGCGCCGGATTCTCAGCCGGGNAGTTCGATCTTGGGCTTTTCGGGGTGGGGTCGATAGAGGATCACGGTGTGCCCGACGAGGCCACACAGGTGGGCGCCGCTCCGTTCGGCCAGGGTCTGGGCGTCGCCCTTCTTGTCGTCCGGGCGGAAGAGCCTGACCTTGACCAATTCATGGTCGAGNAGGGCTTTGTCGAGGGCTCGTATGATTGAGTCGGAGAGCCCTCCCTCGCCAACCTGAACCAGGGCTTTGCGGGGATTGGCGAGCCCGCGCAAGTGTTTTCTCTGTGCACCCGTCAAAGGCGCCAAGGCAGAGTCCGAGGCTGAAGAGTCCATCCGGGTTCCTCGTGAGTGTCGGAGGGGGGGAGCGTGGNCANGCCACGCTCCCGCTCCATCAGGGCGTCGGCTTGACTTCGATCAAGTCGACCACGAAGGTCAGTGTGGCACCGCCAGGAATCATGGGCGGTGCGCCGCGGTCCCCGTAGGCGATCTCCGGCGGACAAACCAGTGTGGCCTTTCCGCCAGCCTTCATCTTGGCCACCCCTTCGGTCCAACAGGGGATGACCCGATTCAATGCGAACTCCACCGGTTCTCCTCGTTCCAGTGAGCTATCGAAAACAGTGCCGTCGCGGAGCGTGCCGTGGTAATGGACCTTCACGGTATCCGTGGACGAGGGAGAAACGCCGCTTCCTTCTTCCTCACTGATGAGGATCAGGCCCGACGGGGTCTTCTCTGCGCCTTCTTTCTTGCCCATGGTATCGGCGTATTTGATGCCTTCGCTCTTTTCCTTGTCCATCAGCATGGTCATGCGGGACTCGGTCAGGCTCTGGACTTTGGCGCCGTATTCCGCCGGGTCGAGACCTGTATCCACACCGGAAAGCGAATCCTGGATGCCTTGTGCGACCAGAGTGACTTCTTCCGGAGAAAGGGTCGAGAAGGGCGCTTGCTTGCTCAGGATCACCCCGATGAAGTAGATCGTTTTTTCGTCTTCCCCTTCAGGCACTTCGGCGAGCGCGGGGGTCGCCGCAAAAAAGATCGCGAGCACGAAGGCGGTCAGAAGCACAAAGAGGGTGCGTCCACGGGACTGCGAGAAAAGGTCGACTTTCAGCTTGTTTCGATTCACAAAAGGCTCCTGTTGAAGATTTGAGCCAACGCGCTCGGGTCGGCTTTGTGTTGGGCATGAGAGATTTCGAGCGAGAGCGGGCTAAGCATACCCCAGTGGATCCTGTGGGAAAGCGCCTCTCTTGGACGGGATTTTCCAGGGAAATGTTCTGTTTATCCGCAGGAATTCGTGCCTTGGGGCGTCTATGACTTCTGGGGCTGCTTCAGCGTTGCTTTCAAGTAGCGTCCTGTGTGGTTTCCGCGGACCCGGGCAATCTCTTCGGGCTTGCCCTGGGCCATGATCTGTCCGCCATCGGGTCCGCCGTCGGGCCCAAGGTCGATGACCCAGTCGGCAGTCTTGATGACATCGAGATTGTGTTCGATGACCACGACCGAATTTCCTGTGGTGACCAGNTCGCCGAGAACCTCGAGGAGTTTTCGCACATCATCGAAGTGGAGTCCGGTGGTGGGTTCATCCAGGATGTAGAGGGTGCGCCCGGTGGCCTGTTTGGCGAGTTCGCGAGCCAGTTTGATCCGCTGGGCTTCGCCNCCNGAAAGCGTGGGNGAAGGCTGTCCCAGGTGCAGGTAGTCCAGGCCGACCCGTTCGAGCAGGGAGAGCGGTTGCTTGATCTTTGGATGTTGGGCGAAGACTTCAAGCGCTTCCCGGACGGTGAGTTCCAGGACGTCAGCGATGGAATATCCCTTGTATGTGACACCGAGGGTGGCTTCGTTGAAACGCTTTCCCAGGCACTCTTCGCAGCGCACGAAGACATCCGCGAGAAAGTGCATTTCGATCTTTCGAACGCCGTCGCCTTCACANCTCTCACAGCGCCCGCCCTTCACATTGAAGGAGAAGCGTCCGGGCTTGTATCCATGGACGCGAGATTCGGGGAGAAGCGAGAAGAAGCGCCGGATTTCATCGAAGACCTTGATGTAGGTCACCGGATTGCTCCTGGGTGTCCGCCCGATCGGCCGCTGATCGATGTCGATGACCTTGTCGAGCTGCCCCAGCCCGGAAATGCTGCGGTGCTTTCCGACCCGGCGACTGGAGTTGTGCAGCTTTCGGGAGATGGCTGGAAAAAGGATTTCATTCACCAATGAAGATTTNCCAGCCCCCGAGACTCCGGTCACGGCCGTCATCACGCCCAGCGGAATTTCCACATCGACATTCTTCAGGTTGTTTTCACTGGCCCCGAGGATCTTGAGACTTCCCTTGGCTTCTCTTCTCTCCTCCGGGATTTCGACCTTCTTGCGTCCTGTCAGATACGCACCGGTCAGGGATTTCCGATTCCGCTCCAGGCTCTTGGGTGTGCCCGAGTGGACCACCGAGCCTCCCATGATGCCCGCGCCTGGACCGAAGTCGACCACATAGTCGGCGGCGCGGATGGTCTCTTCATCATGTTCCACGACCACCACCGTATTGCCGATGTCGCGCATCTTGATCAGGGTTTCAAGCAGGCGCTGATTGTCTCGCTGGTGGAGGCCAATGGACGGCTCGTCCAGNATGTANATNACGCCCNNCANNNCTGNNCCNANCTGNCTGGCNAGCCNGATNCGCTGGGNTTCGCCNCCCGAGAGCGAGNGNCNGCGCTGCGNTCCAGGGNGAGGTANNCGAGNCCNACGNNGNCCAGAAANNNCAGGCGNNCCCGNANCTCNTTCAGGATTTNTTCTGCTGGCGATCTGCTTGTCGGCCCCGATGAGTTTCAGTTTCTTGAAGAAGAGATTGGCTTCAGCCACCGTCAGTCCTGAGACATCAACGATGCTCTGCTTCCCGATCTGGACGGCGGCACTTTCGGCCCGGAGTCGAGTTCCCTTGCAACTGGTGCAACGCGTGTTGGCGATGAATTTCCCATACCAGCGCTTCATGCCTTCGCTTCGGGTTTCTCGAAAGCGTCGGGTCATGCGCGGGATCACACCTTCCCAGGTTACATCGAAGCTGCCGCGACCCGACTTGTTCTTCCACGCGATCTGGAAGCGCTTGTCTTCCAGTCCATAGAGAAGAGCCTTGCGTTTGGCTGCAGGGAGGCGACGCCAGGGCCGGTCCTGGTCGATCTTGAGTTGCTCCATGACCTGCCTGCGGTAGTTGGCCCCCCAGCCCGTTTTTTCGGAGGTCTTTTCTCCCCAGGGTTTCACGGCTCCTTCTTCGATACTCAGTGTGTCATCGGGCACCACGAGGTCGGGGTCGAATTCAAACCGGGTGCCTAGACCGTTGCAGTCGTCACACATGCCCTGGGGACTGTTGAAGGAGAAGGCCTGGGGAGTCAACTCAGGAAAAGAGATACGGCACTTTCCGCATGCCGCGGCCTCAGTGAAGGTCCGATCCTGGTTTCCGATATTCGCAATCAAGGTGCCTTGGCCGACGCGCAGAGCGGCTTCCACGGAATCATTGAGCCGACCGACCAGTCCTGGGCGGATCACCAATCGGTCGATGACCGCCTCGACGGTGTGTTTTCGCCTTTTGTCCAGGGCCTCCACCGAATCGCTCTCGACGACTTCTCCGTCGACGCGTAGTCGTGTCCAGCCCGCACGACGGGTCTCGGCCAGCAATTCCCTGTGCTCGCCCTTTCGGTTCACAAGGATGGGCGCGAGCAGGATCAGTCGACTGCTCTGCTTTTCCTGGGCGAGTTCTTTGGCGATCTGTTGCGCGGTCTGCCCCTGGACCGATCGTCCACATTGATGGCAATGCTGTACACCGATTCGCGCGTAGAGGACCCGCAGATAGTCGGAAATCTCTGTAATGGTGCCGACGGTGGACCGTGGATTGTTGCCCGTGGTTTTCTGCTCGATGGAGATGGTGGGTGAAAGCCCGCGGATCGTGTCGTATTTCGGTTTCTCCATCTGGCCCAGGAATTGCCTCGCGTAGGCGGACAGGGATTCGACGTAGCGCCGTTGCCCTTCTGAGTACAGGGTGTCGAAAGCCAGAGACGATTTTCCGGAGCCCGAGACCCCGGTCATGACCACCAGTTTCTTCTTCGGGATCTTGAGATCGACGTTCTTGAGGTTGTGCTCGCGGGCACCCTTGATCAGGATGTGGTCGAGTTCCATGGCGTTCTTTCGGGCCAGTTGGCTGAGGGGTGTCTTGGCAAGATAGGTTTGTTCGAATCAGGCAGGATAGCCTTTGTGGCGTTCTCCGGCGTGGTGCGGCGCAAGCGAATCCGGGCTCTTCTCCGGTAGACTCCGCCTTGAAACCAGACTGAGCAACGGAGGCTCCCGCGCAGTGAACACATCTTCCAGACCCATCCTCTTCCTGACCGGCGCAACGGGTCTGCTGGGAAGCCATCTGGCATCGCGTTGGCTGTCCGATGGGTATGAGGTTCGGGCCGTGACCCGCCGTTCTGCCTCGGAGGCACCGAAAAACGGGATTCGCTGGGTTTCGGGCGATCTTACGCAAGCCGGCGATTGGCAGGAGGCGCTTGAGGGTGCCCAGGCTGTGGTCCATCTGGCTGGGGAACCGATTTCCTCCGGACGCTGGACGGAGTCGAGAAAAGCTTCCTTGCGGCGTAGCCGTCTTGAGGGAACCGCCCGTGTCGTCGAGGCCATGGAGGCCGCTTCACAACGACCGTCGACTTTTCTCTGTGCGTCCGCGACCGGTTACTACGGCCCTCGTTCGGACGAACGGCTGGATGAAGATTCGACGTGCGGGCACGATTTCCTGGCGCAACTGGCCCGGGATTGGGAAAGTGCTGCGAGAGCCGCGGAGCCTCTGGGGATTCGAGTGGTCCGGCTTCGTTTCGGTGCGATCTTGAGTCTCAGAGGAGGTGCGTTGTCTCGCATGCTTCCTCCCTTCCGTCTCGGCCTCGGGGGGCCTATGGGGCCCGCTGGGAATTTCTTCCCCTGGGTTCACGAAGACGATGCCGCCGGTCTGATTGATTGGTCTCTTCAGCAGGCCGGGATCGAAGGTCCGTTGAACGTGGTTTCGCCGGTCGAAATCCAGATGGGGGAACTGGCGCGGACCCTGGGGCGGGCTGTGGGTCGTCCTGCCCTCATTCCCGTCCCGCTCTTCTTGCTGAAACTGGCTCTCGGCGAGATGGGCGAGGCTCTTTTTCCGGGACAAAGAGTCGAGCCGCGGGTCGCGCTGGAAGAAGGCTACTCGTTCCGTTATCCGGAATTTTCCGACGCCGTGGGCGCTCTTCTCCGCTAGGAGCCCGACTCGTCAAAGAGTGGCTCTCAAGAGCGGTCCGGCTGTTTCAGAATTCTCGGAAAAGCCGGGGTCGGTTCAGCCAGGGAGAAGCCCTGGGCCGACTCGCCCAAGGACGTGTCGGCCCAGTCAACTCTCCGGTTCTTGATTGGCTACGGGATATCCCGGTCCAGAACCGTTTTGCGCCCGTCGCTCCGGGCACTCTCCATCGCTTCGTCGCACAGCGTACGGATTCGGTCCGAGAGCGTCTGTAGGACGTTCGCGGAGGTTTTCATGTCACCTTGGCTCTTGATGTAGGCCTTCACCTTGGAGGCAACCACGATCACTTCGCTTGAGTCGGACATAATGACCTCGCCCCTTTCGTCGGTGCGTCCCTGGATTCAAACTTAGGAGGAACCCCCCCGGACCCCTCCAAGAACCCTTTTTAACGTGCACCGTAGCCCTGAGAATGCATCAGATTCTCCGAAACGCAACACAGGGGCACGAGAGTTCTTAAGATGCGGCTAGACTAGGAGCCATGCAGTTACGAATTGACGGGGCGCGAGTTTGGGACGGCGAGGCCGAGTTTTCTTCCAAGGATCCGATTTCTATAGGGATTTCTGACTCCGAGATCGTATCGATGGATGCGCGGGGCGAGAGAGCCGAGGAAGAAGTGATTCAGTGCCCCCCGGGGTCCGTGATGATTCCAGGACTGATTGACGCTCATGTCCATCTTGATCTGGATCCAACCATCATGAAGCCGGACGACCAGTTCACTCCGTCTCGGCACGATCGAGACCTTCGTATGATCGCGCGCGCGCAAGCCATGGTGCGAGCGGGGATTACAACGGCGCGCGATCTCGGGGCCGGGGAGTGGAGGGAGATTTTGTTGCGGGATGCGATCGCTCGCCAGGAAGTTCCGGGTCCGCGTCTCTTGTGTGTCGGCCAGCCTCTGACGATTCCGGATGGGCATTGCCATTTCTGGGGAGGGGTGGCCGATACAAAGAGCGCGCGAGAAGAAGTCATCGCTCGCCAACTGGATCGTGAGGTCGATTGGATCAAGATCATGGCAACAGGCGGGGTTTTTACGCCGGGTAGCCGTGTGGATGGGGCTCAGTTCTCGGAAAGCGAAATCGAGCACGTCGTGACAGTGGCCGCGCGGGCGGGTCGTGCGGTGGCAGCCCATTGCCACGGTCGAGAGGGAATCCGAAACGCGGCCCGCGCTGGGGTGCGGACCATTGAGCACTGCTCGTTTGCTGGAAAAGGCGGTTTCGGAGTCGATTACGACCCGAGCGTGGTGAGTGAAATTGCGAGTCGGGAGGCCTGGGTCTCGCCCACCATCAACGGCAACTGGCAGCACCGTATTCATAAAAATGGAGAACGGACGGATTTCTACCGGAGGACGCGGGCTGTGCTGGCCGGTCTCAGAGAAGCCGGGGTCCCCCTGATTGCTTCCACCGATGCGGGCATTCCGGGTGTCCATCACCACGGGCTTTGGTCCGGGCTTGTCGCCATGGCCCACTACGCCGCGCTTTCACCTCGCGAGGCACTTTGCAGCGCGACCTCGGAGTCGGCGCGGGCGCTTGGGCTTGAAGATGTGTGTGGTGTGTTGCGTCCGGGACTTTCTGCGGATCTTGTGATCCTGCCCGGTGATCCCCTCAAGGACCTTGGCCAACTGTCGCAGCCACTTTGGGTGGTCGCCCAAGGGAACGTTGTTCGGCGTCCGTAGGTACAGGGCAGGGCTGATCGAGATAGCGACTCAAGTGAGGCAGGAGGTCGAGTCGTCGCAACTCGGATTCCGGCAGGAAGTCGGCCCAGATGATCTCCCTTTCGTCGATCTGCACCCGGGGTCGAGCCTCCTGGGGAAGGACGCACTCAAAGAAGTGACCATGGTCCTTTCGCCCGTCCTGGATGAGGAAGATTTCACCCTTCGCGCTCAGTTGTTCCGGGGCTAGCCGGATTCCGACTTCCTCGAAGAGTTCACGAAGTGCGCCATCCAGAGCCGATTCCTTCCTGTGGATTCCTCCACAAGGCACAGAGAGGCCCGGTTTGTAGGAATGACGGACGACGAGGATTTCGTCTTCGTGGGAAGAATCCGAGCGGATACGGAGTACGACGTGCGCTCCGTGCACCGACGGATGTGTGAGCTGCCACCCTATACGAGCCAAGGGGTATCCCCACTTCAGGCCGGTTCGAACGATGGCATTGAGGATGCGGTCCATCATGGGTTCGTCTCCGCTTCAGTCGGAGTGATTGGTTCGGAAACACACGCCTAGGCGGCTGAATCTCTTCGTTCCTCGTCGAACCCGCGTGTCAGTTGGTGATCTACGTATTCCGCCACGGCCTGTTGGCTGAGCGGGTCAAGGGAGATGAATTCAAAACCGGCGACGTGGTCCCGGGTCCAGACGCATCGAGCCCGAGTCTGAATCAAGCCATGGTTCGGTATTGCGATCTGGATTGTCTCGGTTCGGCCTTCTTTGAGAGTCTCGTTGGTTTTCAGCCGGCAGCCGGAAGTCGATAGGGATTCGATATGGCCTTGCCTGGATCCATCGCGACGAAGATAACGAGCCGAAAGGCGCGTCCGAACACGCGGAGCCTGGCGAGGTTCTTTTTCCAGTGCGTGCTCCAGGAGCATGTAGAGATCGTGGGCGGCGACGGGCCTCATGAGTTGGCCCGCGACTCGAGGGTCGCTACTGGCCTTTGACCTTGCGCCGGTCAGGAGAATGATGGGCGTATGGGGGTCGGATTCGCGTGTCGGCATCGCATCGAGGTTTCGATCATCGACGAGATGAAGGCCGGGTCTGGACCCTGCGCCGGGGTGGGGCACTTTTTGCGCGGATGCGTCCAGTTGATACCCGAGGTGGCTCAGGGTTTGTTCCGAGCCGGGAATCATGGCGCCGGGGCCAAGATGGCTGGCGATGCGATGTGTTGCAGGTCTATGGTCATGCATGTAGAGGCTCATCGGGCCCGGAAACACGGAGCTTTAGCGTTCTCGGGCTTTCTTGGAGGAATGGAGTGGGAAATCCCACAGGGCCGGTTTCAGAGGCAGGAGAGACGGGGCGATTCGCTCCCTCGACCACGGGTCTTCCTCATCCGGGAACCCTGCTGGCCGCTCTTTTGTGTTGGCTGGATATACGAAGCCGGGGCGGCCTCCTGTGTTTGCGACTGGAGGATCTGGATCCCGATCGCTGTCGGCCCGAGTATGCGGATGCGATGCGTCGGGATCTCGCCTGGTTGGGTCTCGATTGGGATACAGAAGTCCTTCAGTCCGAGTGCTCGGAGGGGCACGAAGCGGCACTCGATCGCCTTGCCGACCAGGGGCGACTCTATCCGTGTTCTTGCAGTCGCTCCGCGTTGCGTGCCCTTGATGAGTTCGCTCCAGACGGGAGCCCCCGATACCCCGGTACGTGTCGGGACCGGCCCTTGCCGCCGGTGGCCCAGGGTGGCTGGCGAAGCGTAAAGGAGCCCCTGCGCGTGCGGCTTCCGGAAACCCGGGTGGAGGTGCTCGAGGAGAGTGGGTTGGATCTTTCCCAATCTCCCGCCATCACGTACGGCGACCCCGTGGTTCGTCGTCGGGATGGAGCGGTGGCGTATCACCTGGCCAGCGTGGTGGACGATGCGGCGGAAGCAGTGAGCCGAATCATCCGGGGACGGGATCTGGCACCCAGTACGCCGGTTCAGGGATCACTGGCGCAACTACTGGGCCTGAAGCCTCTTCGTTATCGCCATCACCTTCTGTTGCTCGAGCGTCGCGAACGCAAGTGGTCCAAGTTCCACAAGGCCGTTGACACCGACATCCTGCGCACGGCCTATGATGGACCCGCTCTTTGTGGGCTTCTGGCGTATGGCTGCGAGTTGATGGACTCGCCGACGCCGATCACGCCCACGGAGCTACTCGCCACCTTCCGCTGGCCCTCCGTCCGTCAAGCCGATCGGCGGCTTGACTGGGACGGCGGGCAGCTTTTGTTTCCAGAACCCTGAGGCCGAACTTCTAGTAGCGATAATGTTCGGGCTTGTAGGGGCCTTCGATGGGAATGTCGAGATACTCGCTCTGCTCGAGGGTCAGCTCCGTGAGCTTGACGCCGAGTTGATCGAGGTGGAGTCGGGCGACTTCTTCGTCCAGGTGCTTGGGCAGCATGTAGACTGCCTTCTCGTATTCGCCCTTGTTCCGGTGCAGTTCGATCTGGGCCAGTACCTGGTTGGTGAAGGAGGCACTCATCACGAAGGACGGGTGGCCTGTCGCACAGCCCAGGTTCAGCAGGCGACCTTCGGCCAGCACCATCACGCTATGGCCGTCGGGGAAGACCCATTGGTCATATTGCGGCTTGATGTTGATGCATTCGATGCCGTCCACCTTCTTGAGGCCCGCCATATCGATTTCGTTATCGAAGTGGCCGATGTTGCCCACGATGGCCTTGTCTTTCATTCGGGCCATGTGCTCAGCCTTGATGATGTCGAAATTGCCCGTCGTGGTGATGAAGATATCCGCCGACTCCACGACGTTCTCCAGGGTGTTGACCTCGTAGCCTTCCATGGAAGCCTGCAGGGCGCAGATCGGGTCGATCTCGGTGACAATGACCCGGCACCCCTGACCCCGAAGGCTCTGTGCCGACCCCTTGCCGACTTCGCCAAAGCCGCAGACCACGGCCACCTTGCCACCCAGCATCACGTCACTGGCGCGCATGAGGCCGTCGGGCAGGCTATGGCGACACCCGTAGACGTTGTCGAATTTGCTCTTGGTCACGGAGTCGTTGACGTTGATGGCGGGGAAGAGGAGTTCTCCCTTCTCGGCCATCTGATAGAGCCGGTGAACGCCCGTCGTGGTTTCTTCCGAGACGCCTTTGAGGCCCTGTGCAATCTGGGTCCAGACGCCCGGGTGCTGCTTCAGGCTGCGCGAGATGAGGCCGAGAATCACGCCCCACTCTTCGGCGTCGGTTTCCGGATTGAATTCGGGGATCTTGCCTGCTTTCTCGAATTCGGCCGCTTTGTGAACGAGCAACGTGGCGTCGCCACCATCGTCGACAATGAGATCCGGCCCGCCTCCGTCCGGCCACATGAGCGCGGCTTCGGTGCAGTCCCAGTATTCTTCCAGGGTCTCGCCCTTCCAGGCATAGACGGCAATCCCAGCGGGCGCATCTACGGTTCCGTTGGGGCCCACCGCCACAGCGGCGGCTGAATGGTCCTGGGTCGAAAAGATGTTGCAGCTCACCCACCGCACGTCGGCTCCCAGATCAACCAGGGTTTCGATCAGGACTGCGGTTTGAACTGTCATGTGGAGGCTGCCCATGATGCGGGCGCCGTCGAGCGGGCGCTCGCCCGCATGTCGCTCGCGCAAAGCCATCAGGCCCGGCATTTCATGCTCGGCCAGAGTGATTTCCTTGCGTCCAAATTCGGCTTCGCCGAGATCGGCGACCTTGAAAGGCAATTCTGTCATCGAACTCACGTTATTCCCCTTGAGACGGATCCTTCGACCCGTGTGGAGCAGATCAGGGCTGCTCCAAGTAATAGATTTGGATATCCGGATAGAGTGTTTCAGCAATCCAACAGACTGTCAAGCTGAGCTCGTCCCTGGACTGCGGGGCGCCACGTCGCCTGAGGGGCATTTGGAGACCGGCGACGGTCGCGGGGAAGAATTCGGCCCCTAGAGGAGGAAAAGAACTCCGAGCCCGCCGGCGATCAGGGCTGCGCCCACCAGGCTGGCCAGGACGATCAGGTTGCGACCCGTCGTATGCAGCGCATCGGCAATCTCTTCCTGGTTGGCCTGCAAGAGCGCGAGGCGTTCCCTGAGTTCGGCCTGGGCCAGCTTCTCTTCAAGCTCCCACAGTCGAGTCAGGTTTTCTTCGAACTGCTCAATGCGCAGCTCGGTGGCCGACTGATTGGCCGCCATCTGTTTTTCCAGCGCCAGCATTCGGTTGAGGACCGGTTCCAGTGAGATCGCTGCAGGGGGCGGGGTCTCGTTGGCTTCGTTCTGGACTCGAGGCATCGTAATGCGCTTCCAGAAAGAGGCTCGCTTTTGCGGACGGGTTTTGGCTTCAAGTTGGCTCGGGAGGCGTTCGACCGGTGAAACCTTCTCGGGACCCTGGTCCGGCGGAATTTCGCGCGAGTCCACATCCATGGCGGGCTTGGCTGTATTTTCAACAGCCGAGAGACGGGCGTACCGCGAGAGCACGGGCTGTTGACCCGTTGTTTCAGCGGGGCGACTTTGTCCATCTTGGACCTGGGCTTGGGGGTGCTCGGCCACCGTGAAATCCTCTTCGGTGGAAGATTAGCGACCGGGGCCCGGGAGCGCCCGTCAGGTACGGGGCAGCAGGGTCGCGATCTGGGAAGGGCCGAATGTATATCGCTGTCCACAGAAGTGGCAGCAGACTTCCTCGGTTTCTTCTTGCCGAATGATCTCCTCCAGAGTGCTTCTCTCGAGAAGGCTCAGCGCTCCGAGTGCGCGTTCGCCATCGCACGGGCAGTAGAAGAGGGCATCCGACTGATGGCGTTTTCGGCCCCCCAGGCCTTCCAGCAGCCGGTCCAGGAGATCGTGACCGTCCATTCCGCTCAAGACCAATTCGGAGAGAGGGGGGAGAGCCTTCACGTTGGCTTCGGCCTGGGCGATTTCAGAGTCTTCGGCCCCCGGAAGGATCTGGACCAGAAAACCGGCCCCGACCACGGCCGTGCGGTCCTCCGCCATGGCGACCCCGAGTCCCATGGCGGATGGAATCTGCTCGCTCTCGCTTAGATAGAGAGTCAGATCCTCCGCGACTTCTCCACTCGTCAAGGGAACGCTGCCGGAATGGGGTTCTCCCCAGCCGGGTCGATGCCGGAGCACGGTGAGTGTCCCCAAGCCGATGGCTCGCGCGACATCGGGCGTTCCGTCGCCGAGACGGAGGTCGAAGTTCGGTTCCGAAACCGTACCTCGCACTCGGCCGTCGGAGTCCGAGATGGCGACCAGACTGCCCAGGGGTCCGTCGCCTCGGATCTGGACCTGGACATTTTCTCCGGGATCTTCGCTGGATCGGGCCGCGGATCCCACAGCGATCAGCACGGTTCCCATCAGGGTTCTTCCCAGGGCGTCCGCGGCCGTCGGCGAGAAATCGCGCAGCGACATGGCGTGTGCAATCAGGTTGCTTCCAATCAGGCTGCGGACCGAGATGCCTCCTGCGCTCGAGAGGGTTCGGATGAGTTGAGCGGGCTGGGGTTCTGGCAAAGGCTCATGTGAGTCGGGCTGGGTAGTCACAGAGGTCGAGTATAGCGGTCCGTCTCTCAAAAAAGAGCTTCCGCGAGGCGCGGATGCCGGGATCCGAACCCTGTGGCACCCTGGGGCCGTCTTCTACTGGAGTGGAATCATGGATCACGACTATCGGATCTGTCCATCATGCGAGGAAGAATTCACTCTCACGGCGACAGAGTGTCCTGATTGCCGCGTGGGCCTTGTCTTTCCTGGCGCAGAGGAGACGCCTTCGGCGCCGCCGGCCTTCCCGGAAAAGGATGAGCTTGAATGTGTGCGCGTCGGACCGCTTCCCTGGACCCGGGCTCTTTCCGACAAGCTCAGCGAGGTGGGTATCGCGCATCGCGTGGAGCCCGATACCCGGAGCGAAGAAGAGGGCGGTGTGGACCCCAGGCATTTCGGAGGTGAGGATCTCTACGGCACCTGGGTGAGGCCGGAAGAGGCCGAGGCAGCCGGAGTCATCGACGCCGAAGTCTTTGCTCCGCTTGAAGTGGAGCGGGCGCCGGATGCAGTGGGCGATGAGGCCTGCCCCGCATGCGGGGCGACTCTGCCCGCTGAGGCCATGTCGTGCTCGGATTGCGGTCTCAGCTTCGGTTGATCCTGCCCGAGTGACGCNTCAGTCGGCTCTCTGCCAGCACTCGAAAGTGAAGTCGTATTCGTTGCGTTCGTCCCGTTCGTGAGGCTCGGCACTCAGCCGCTCAAAGCCCACCGTCGTGAGGTCACGAGGGGCCGGCATATNGACATCGCCTTCGACCTCGGTATGGACGCGCGTGAGATAGATTCGATCCGCCCGAGGCATGGCCAGGGCGTAGACGCCTTCTCCACCCACGACGAAGAGTTCTTCGTCGGCACGATCCCGTGCAATGGATTCGGCTGCAGCGAGCGTGTCCACCACATGAGCGCCTTCGATGGTGTAGTCGGCCTTTTTGGAGAGGACGATGGTGGTGCGGTCCGGCAGCAGGCGCCCGATGGATTCGTGTGTCTTGCGGCCCATCAGGATGCAGTGGTTCAGTGTGAGTTGCTTGAAGATCTGCTGGTCGTCACGGAGTTTCCAGGGGATACCGCCGCCGGCTCCGATGACGCCGTTTTCTGAAGCCGCCACNACAAGAGAAACGCGCATGGACGTCAAACCGCAATGGGGGCAGCGATTTTCGGATGCGGGTCATAGTCTTCGAGATGGAAGTGTTCGTAGCGGAAGTCAAAGACGGATTTGACCGACGGATCCAGGCGCAGGCTGGGCAACGGGCGCGGTTCCCGTGTCAGCTGGGTCCGGACCTGGTCCAGGTGGTTGGAGTAGATGTGAGCGTCCCCGATGGAGATGACGAGCTCTCCGGGGAGCAGGTCCGTGGTCTGGGCGATCATCTGTGTGAGCAGTGCGTAGGACGCAATATTGAACGGAAGGCCGAGGAAGAGATCGCAGCTNCTCTGGTACATGCTGCATGAAAGGCGCCCTTCCGTGACATTGAACTGGAACATCATGTGACACGGGGGAAGTTTCATGTTGGGCACCTCGGCCACGTTCCAGGCGCTCACGATCAGCCTTCTTGAGTCCGGTGTATTGCGGATGTCTTCGATGACGGATTTNAGTTGATCCACACTTTCGCGGTCACTGCCTGGTGTGGGCCACGAGCGCCACTGGCTGCCGTAGACGGGACCGAGGTTGCCTTCCTCGTCGGCCCATTCATCCCAGATGCGGACTCCGTTTTCCTTCAAGTACCGGATATTGGTATCGCCGGAAATGAACCANAGGAGTTCATGGGCGACGCTCTTGAAGTGGACCTTCTTGGTGGTCACCATCGGGAAGCCCTGACCCAGATCGAATCGGAGTTGGGTNCCGAAGAGGCTGAGGGTGCCTGTTCCGGTCCGGTCGGACTTGGTGGCTCCCTCGTTCAGTACTTTTTCAAGNAGCGCCAGATATTCTCGCATGATCTCCGGGACTCTCCTTGTCTGGCCAGGGGGAGTGGCAGGNAGAGTTTACCACGATGATGTGACGGAGTCCTCGTCCGGATCAGGCTTTCTGCATCGGAGTTTCCGGGGATTCTAGAAAATAGTTGAAATCCTCGGACTCTTCGCCGTGAAGGATTTCGTAGGCGTGGGCGGCGCTCTTGGCATCGAAAAGCATTTCCTGCAGTTCGAGCCCCATCCCGATGGTTTTGGCCAGGGTGGCCAGGACCTGGAGGTGCCGGTCCCTCTCTTCGGGTGAGGTGCCCAGGAGCACCATGCAGTGCACCGGTTGTCCGTCGGGTGTGTCGAAATCGAGCCCTTCTCGGGAGAGGGCCATNACGCCCGCCATGGGGTAGCCCTCGGGCAGGATGCCATGAGGAACGGCCAGGCCACCGCCTAGACAGGTTGAGCCCTGATTTTCCCGAGCGAGGATGCTCTCGATGAGGGCCTCCTTGTCCACATCATGCAGGCCATGGCTGCGAATCAATCGGTCGGTGAGTTGGAGAATGGCCTGCTCTTTGGATTCAGGGCCGAAGTCGGTGACGATATTCTCTTCTTGCAGGAAGTCGATCAGTCGCAGNCGGTCCTTTCCGATCTCGCCCGCTCGCCCAAGGGCGATCCGCGTGAGGATGGGGCCGAGGATTTCGTTGACGAGAACCACCGACAGCACCACGGCGCTGAGTACGCCCGCCACGTCCGCGAAGGATGGATCGTTCTGGATCACGATGACGAGGCCCACCGCCACGCCCGCCTGGGGGACCAGCGCGATACCCAGGTTCTGACGGACCCGGTCTGTGGCGTGGGCCAGACGCATGGCGAGGTCGGCGGCAAAATACTTCCCGACTACGCGTGCCAGGAAATAGAGGACNGCGAGTAGGCCTGCGGTTTCCAGGTGCTCCGTAGTGAGGTGGAGCCCAGCCAAGGTGAAGAAGATCGCCAGAATGGTGGGTTCGAAGTCGGCGAAAACCGAGTCCACCAGATGACTTCGTGTTCGTGTGATGTTGGTCTGGACGATGCCCAGCACCAGGCACGCCAGAAGCGGGCTCGTGTCCAGAGCCGCTGCCAGGCCCGTGGTGAAGATCAACGCGAGGACGGCTCCCGTCGTGAGGTTGTCGCGGTGAATCGCGAATCGTGCGAACCGGTCCATCGCGATGGCGACGCCGCCTCCGATGGCNACGGCAATCAAGAGTTCTGTCAGCGCGCTTTGGACGGCGCCGTACCCGANGGCCGGCGCTCCCTCTCCGGTTCCCCAGATGGCTTTNCTCACATTCCGGGCGACNTCGAAGAGGACAATGCAGGCCATGTTGTTGAGGGCCACCGCCGCCACGAGGGTCTTGACGAACACGCCTTTGGACCGGGTCTCTTTGACGATGGCGACGATGGTGGCGGGGGCTGTGGCGATGGAGATGGCAGCGAGAAGCAGGGCCAGTCTGGCGGAACTGGCAGGAAGCAGGAAGAGTGCGGCAAAGACAATGAGTGGCGTGACAATAGATTCAGTCAGGAGGAGGTAGAAAAGCCTTCGTTCGGCGTTTCGTAGTCTTTGCAGGTTCAAATGAGCGCCGACGGTGACCGCAATCAGTCCGAGGGCCAGCTGGGTCAGGGGTTCAAGCCCGTGGAGGTCCTGAGGCGAGAAGATATCGAGGCCCACTTGCCCCATGAGCATGCCCGCGAGGATCTGGCCGGTGACGCTTGGAAGTCCGACTCTTCTCGCGCCCGCTCCGCAAGCCACACCCACGAGTATCACGATCGACAATGTCAGCAGCGGCCCGATCGGGTCGCCCATCCCAAGTACTGAAGACATAGAGGGAGGCTAGCCTCGAATCGCCTCGGCTTCAGGCCAATCCGGTCCGGGGGGCTTCAAATTCCCGGGAAAGAGCGGGACGATCAGCCGAAAAGGTTGCTCACCACTTCGACGCCTCCGACCCAGGTTCCAATGATGCTTCCCAGTGTGGAGAGAATGAAGGCGAGAAGGATGCGGAGGAGGCGGTTGCTCCACCATTTTCCCGGTTGGGCCATTTCTTCACCCACGTTCTGGATCTCCTGAACGGTGGGGGGCACCAGCCAGGCCTGGACACCGGCGGCCACATAGCCGGCTCCGATCACGGGTGTCAGACTGGTGAAAGGAGCGGCGAGAAAGGACGCCACGATGGTCAGAGGGTGAGCCAGTGCGATGGCGGCCCCCAGCCCGGTGGGAACGGCATTGGCAAAAAACCAGAAGAGGGCGTTCTGCCCGGCTTCGGCCGTTCCCTGAGACCACCCGATGTAGAGAATCGAGCTCAGGATGATGGCCGGGATGGCCCAGCCTACCCATTTCCAGGCCTTTGAAACGGCTGGAATTTCTTCGATGGCGGCGAGATCGATATCNTGGTCCGAGGCGATGGCGGTGGACATACCGGCGAGATGGCCGGCGCCCACGACGACNACGGCCTTCTTGCCTTCGGTGGCACGGATTTTCTGGGCCAGATAGGCGTCTCGCTCATCGATCAGGGCCGTTTTCAGCTGGGGCATGGTTTCCCCGAGNTCCTTCATCAATTCGGTGAGGACATCTTGCTGGCGGATACGTGCGAGTTCCTCTTCGCTGATTTCCGGACTTTCGAAAGCACTTGCCAGAACGCCGGAGGCCAGCATGCCCTTGCGCCAGAGGGACAGTGAATTCCAGGCTCTTCGTAGCGTGATGCGGATATCCCGATCGCATAGGCTGATCGGGATCTGCATTTCTTCGGCTGTCCGGGTGGCCTCCAGAAGTTCACTGCCGGGTGTGACGCCGAGCTTCATGCCCAGTCTCTTCTGGTAACTCGCCAACATGAGGTTCATCATGAGGGCCGCCAGTTGCTTGTCGCGGATGATCGAGCGCAGGTCCTGCGCTTGAAATCGTTGTTCCTTTGAAAGCGCTTCAAAACGTTGGGCATCCAACTCGACGCAGACGCAATCGGGTTTTTCGCCCTCGATCACATTGCGCACCAGATCCACGGACTGTTGGGAGATGTGGGCTGTTCCCACAAGAACGAATTCCCGGTCGCCCACGTTCAGGCGATGGATGTCGTTTTCGTAGCTCTTTTCGGACCCGGTCGGGTTCGGACTGGATTCGTCCGTGCCTTGGGATTTGGAGCCCTCTGTCGTGTCGTCGCTGGTCACGTTGTTCGTCTCGGTCCTTGGGCGGGGGGTGAAGGTCTCTTGGACGTGCGCCCATTTTTTCCACCGCGGCGTAGCGTGGCATAATTGAGCGGTCTTCGCCCGAACCAGATCGGGATTCGCCATGCGAGCACAAGCGCCGCAATCCCTGCGTAGACAAGGGGTTCTCGCAGGTCTGCTTTGACGAGCCAGATGAAGTGGAGAACGGCGAGAATCAGGGCCAGGTAGACCCAGCGATGGAGACGCTGCCAATTCCTGCCCAAACGCTTGATTGATCTTCGGGTGGAGGTCAGGGCCAGGGGCAAGAGGATCAAGAAGGCGGAAAANCCGAGGGTGACGTACGGCCGTTCCCGAATGTCTTCGGCCAGGTCGCTGAAATTCCAACCCAGATCAAAGGTCAGGTAGATGGCAAAGTGGAGGGTGGCATAGAGGAAGCACATCAGCCCGAGTGTCCTGCGGCACGGAGCCAGATGAGGCCAATGGAAGAACTGCCGGAGCGGAGTGACGCAGAGGCTGAGGATCAGGAGGCGCAGGGCCCATTCGCCTGTTTCCCGGGTAAGGGTTTCGACAGGGTCCGATCCCAGGCTGTCCGTTGCNAAGGCCCAGGTCATTGCGGCCANGGGGATNAGGCAGAGTGCACCCAGTCCGAGTTGGCCCATCTGACGCCGGGTCATCTCAGTAGGACCGCTTCAAATCCATACCGGCGTAGAGCGAGGCGACCTCATCCGCGTAGCCGTTGAACGGCAGGGTGGGGCGTTTGCTCCATTCGCCGATTCGTCTTTCGCGAGCTTGACTCCAGCGCGGATGCGAGACCTGGGGGTTCACGTTGGCATAGAATCCATATTCCCTGGGATTCTCCTGATTCCAACTGGTGATGGGCTCGTCTTCCTGCAGGCGGATGCGAACGATCGATTTGATGCTCTTGAANCCGTATTTCCACGGTACGACGAGTCGCAGGGGCGCTCCGTTCTGACCGGGGAGGGTTTCACCGTACATCCCAACCGCAAGTAGGCTCAAGGGATTCATNGCTTCATCGATGCGCAGTCCCTCCCGGTAGGGCCAGGGCAGGACATTGCGTTTCTGGCCCGGCAATTGTTCCGGGTCGTAGAGGGTTTCGAACGCGACAAAGCGGGCTTTGGAGTTCGGTTCAAAGCGCTTGAGCACGTCCCCAAGCGGGATGCCGATCCAGGGGATGACCATCGACCAGGCTTCGACACAACGCAATCGGTAGATGCGTTCCTGCAGGGGGTGGGGTCGCAGNAGTTCTTCCAGCGGCACNCGGCCGGGTTTGGCTACTTCTCCTTCGACCACNACGGACCAGGGNTCGGTTTTNAGAGAGTCGGCATTGCGGGCCGGGTCTTCCTTGCCTGTTCCGAGTTCATAGAAGTTGTTGTAGTGCGTGGCGTCCCATTTGGAAGTGAGAGCCTCCCCTTCGACACGGTATTGAGGCGGGGCGGGCAGGACGTTCGGGAGGGATTTCTCGGGATCGGCTTTCTCGCTGGCCTTGGCTTCATCGCCGACCGAGCAGGCCGATGCCAAAGACAGGCCCGATAGCGCCAGGGATCCGGCCAGCGCCGAATTTTTAAGGAATTCCCTCCGTGCGAGATAGGTCTTCTTGTCCGTGATCTCGCGACTGGGGATTTCCCTGGTTTTCTTGATGATCATATTTCCATCCGTTTCCAGGGTGAAAGACACTCGTGACGCGCCATCTGTTCCCTTTTCCCTCCTGGGGGCGGATCTCGACTATCCGATATCCAGGACTGTACGAATTCCCCGGCCGGCGCTCAGATCGTCCATGGCCTCATTGATNTCAGACAGGGGGCGACGCGAGGTGATCAGTGCCTCGAGGTCGAGTCGACCGTTCTGGTAGAGCTCGATCATGCGCGGAATTTCACGTAGGGAGTTGCAACCTCCGAGCAGGGTTCCCATGACCCGTTTCGCCGTCATCACGAAAAGCGAAGCCGGCGTGATGGTGATGTTGTGGTCGATGGGAGGAGCTCCTACGCAGACGATGGTTCCGGCATTCCGTGTGGCCGTGATGGCCTGGGATATGAGATCGCCGTGCCCCGCGCATTCAAAAGCGTAGTCCACGCCGATGCCTCCTGTTTGTTTCTGGCATTCGACGATCACATCTTCTTTTGTCGGATCAATGAGGTCCGTGGCTCCGAGAGCGCCGGCGGCTTCCCGGCGCTCGGCAACCGGATCAGAAACGAAAATGCGAGCCGCTCCGGCCAGGCGGGCGCCTTGCACCACGGAGAGTCCGATGCCTCCCAGTCCAAGTACAAGAACGGTGGCTCCTTCGGTGACTTCAGCTGTATTGAGCACAGCCCCGACGCCGGTTTGGACCGCGCAGCCTATGACGCACGCGACTTCGAGGGGGATCTGTTGATCGATTTTGACCGCACCCGTAGAAGAGGTCAGTACGTATTCAGCGAATCCCCCGAGACCGACGCCGCGGTAGACCCTCTCTCCATTCCGGGATAGTCCTGTTTGCCCATCTGCGAACTGATTGGTCATGATGTCAAGGCTGTTGACGCAGTTGCTGGCTTCGCCCCGAACGCAGAAGTAGCAGAGGCCACAGGGGGGGCAGGGGGTAAGGACTACATGATCTCCGGGTGCCAGGTGGCTTACCCCTGCGCCGACCGAGTCGACGACGCCTGAGGCCTCGTGACCCAGCACGATGGGCATCGGGGCGGGAAAGACACCGGATACGATGGAAAGGTCGGAGTGACAGCACCCGCAGTGCTTTACGGCGACGCGAACCTGCCCGGGTCCGGGATCTTCAATGTCGATTTCCGTGACTTTCAGGGGGGCTCCCCCGGCTTCCAGTACTGCAGCCTGCATGATTTCTCCTGGGTTGCTCGGTCGTCTTCCGCTTCCCTGGGCCGGTTGCCTCCAGGCCGGTCGCGGCTGAATCACTCTTGAGCATACCCCTTTCGCCGTGAGGCGGTCAGCGCGGAAGACCGCGGCCGTTTCGTGGACGATCTCTCGGTAGTGAGCGAACTTGGGGGTGGGAAGGGGATCTGACGGATGGCCAAGCTCGATTTGAGGGTCGGTACAACGCTCTTGATTCCTGCTCATGAACTGGATGAACAGGCGAGTCGGTCCGGGGGGCCGGGTGGGCAGCACGTAAACAAGACGTCCAGTCGGGTCACGCTCAGATGGAATCTGAGGAAGAGTCGGTGCTTGAGTGAAGAGCAGAGGTTCCGGCTGCTGGATCGCCTGAATGCCCGGATTACGCGCTCCGGTGATTTGATTGTCCATGTGGACGGGCATCGGAGTAGGAGGCGAAATCTGGAGGAAGCGCAGGAACGGTTGATTGAAATTCTGGCCGAAGCACTGGAGGTGCCTCGTTCCCGGCGCCCGACCCGTCCGAGCCGTTCGGCTCGCCGTCGACGCATGGATGACAAGCGTCATCGCTCGAATCTCAAGCGCGATCGCAGCTTCAAGGACGATTGATTTTCCGACGAGTGGTGGATGGGGCCGCTTGGGACGGTTGTGCCGTTTTTGATTCCTGCATCCATGGCTCGATTTCGGCGCAGTTCTTCTATTCTGTGGCGGCCATGACTGTCGATAATGCGTGATTCCGATGGATGTGTTACCTGAAAAGCAGTATCCAAGGAAAAACGAGACCAACCTTTTCGGGCTGTTGAGTTTTTCTTGGCGATCGGTTGTGATGGAAGTCGTATGGTGTGGATCTCCGGTATCACCGCTTGAGTCGGTGACCCGGGCCCCAGGCTTCTACGCAGAACAGTGGAATGCAGGAACACAGTGGAAGTGGAACCCAGAACCTAGATCTAAGAACTTAGAATTTAGAATGAGGAGAACGTTTCAAGTGGCGGTACGAAAGGCAACACGGAAGAAGGCGGCCAAGAAGAAGGCAGCCAAGAAGAAGGCAGCTCCGAAGAAATCCGCGAAGAAGAAGGCAGGCAAGAAGAAGGCGTCCCGCAAGAAGGCAGCGAGCTGGGGCGGACAGCGACCCGGAGCGGGTCGACCCAAGGGCTCAGGCCAGGGACCCTCTCCGGACTCTCGTCGTAACCGTGTCGCGATCATGTTCACGGACGACGAGTTGGCCACCTTGAAGCGCAAGGCCAAGAAGCAGAGAATTCCCTTGTCGACGCTGGCCTACGAATTGGTGAGTCGGTCCATCTGAACGCACCCCTTTCCGGGCGTAGGTTCGGATTGATAAAAGGACCCACTCGCGAACGGTTGAAGTGGTACCATCTGACCTTGAAGTTCGTCGCAACCTGAGGGGCGTGGCTTTGGGAAGATTCTTCCGTTCGCGAGTAGGCCGGGATTCGGATGACGGGGGCGACTCAGCTCCGGTTCTGGAACTGCTTGCGCTTGAAGGTCAGGATGCGGGGACGCGATTCACCCTGGATGGTGACCAGATTCTCATTGGGCGCCGATTGGATGAATCCGAGCAGGTCCGGGGCATTCTGCTGCGAGACCCTACGGTGTCCGCGCGTCAGGCTCTGGTCAAGCGGGATGGCCCTCTTTTCATCCTCTGTTCGTTCGAAGGGACGACCAATCCGACTCTGCTGGATGGGGACCCCTTTGAGTCCGAGGCTCTCTGCGTCGGCGCCAAGGTCCGCATGGGTGGGGTCTTGCTTGAGGTCTGTGAAAGACCGGGACTGGCGATCAGTGATCTGACCGAGGTCCTTCCCGAGTCGATGGATGCGGGTTCAGAACCGCTCTCGGAAAGTGGGATGGGTGTCGATGGGGAAACCCGGGTCAGGCCCACGTCCATTCCTTGGGGGCGACTTCATGTCGAGCGCGGCCAGACCGGGTCTTCGCAGAATTCATTTCTGCTGTCAGGAGCCTGCACCACGCTGGGTCGGAGCGAGGAAAGTGAGGTCCGCTTTGTCGATATGGGGGTTTCCCGTTTCCACGCTGAGTTTCTGGAGGAGGATGGAGATCTTCTTCTGGTGCACAAGAGCCGAGTCAATCCGACCCTTTTGAATGGTGTGGTGGTTTCCGAGCCCGCGAAAGTGGAGCACGGAGACGTGATCCAGTTGGCCGATCGGGTGGTCCTGCGTGTCGAGAAGTTTGCCCAAGAAAGTGAGGCCGAGGAGGAGGCCACGGAGAGCGTGTCGACGGGTGGGCTCGGTGGAAGCATGGAGCAGCGCATCCAGATTGATCAGGAGATCGAGCAACGATATCGCGTCGAGGGCAGTTTTCTGGATCTCGATGTCGTGGGCTCATACGGCATGAAGGCGGATTCGAATCGTCCGGATCATATTGTCGCCTCGTTCGAGCGCTTCCGGAAATACGTCGGGGACACCGTTGAGCAGTTCGGTGGACTGGTCCTCAACAGCAACGGTGACGAACTGATGTGCTTTTTCGAGTCATCGCTTCGTGCGCTTCGAGCCGGTTGCGAGATCCTGGAAGGGCTCGAGGGTTTCAACCGGAACCGGAACCTGCTCCAGATGCCATTTCGTTTTCGAATCGGAATCCATTCGGGTCGCTCCCTCGTTGATCTTGATCAGGGTGTGGCCTACAGCCCGATCCTGGATTCGGCGGGCCATCTCCAGAAATTGGCTGTCCCCAACAGCCTGCTGGTCTCGCAGACCACTCTGGATGCCCTGCCGAAAGGACTTCCGTTCGTCCTGGCCGGGACATTCGAAAGAGCGGGTTTCGATTACTACCGACTGGACGGAGTGTTGCCTGACGGGCTGGACTAAGGCGTGATGATGGCCGACACCAGATTCTCTTTCGTCTTTTCGTCACTCGCGATGAGGATCGCGATCCGTCTTGAATCTTTTGTGGCGTCCAGGGCAAATTGACCGCTTTGCTGGAGGTTGGAACGGATCTCCCAGCCCTGACTCTTCAGTTGCTTCAGCATGCTTTTCTGGATGCTGTCTCCCGGGGTCGGACTGGTCCACGTGCGGTGAGTCCGTCCCGTATCATCCACCCATGTTCCGGTTTCGGTACATCCCGGACACTCGGGGCCGTCGTTGGGGTAGCGCGCGGGGCCCGCGATGGTCTCACTCTTGGGGACCCTCTGGGCTCCCTTTTCGATGAGGGGGACTCCAGTATCTGGTGTCGTGGACTGAGGAGTGGGCCTGGCTTCGGACGGAGTCTCCTGGATGGGTGGCTTGGCCGGAGCCGAGTCCTGACTCTCGGCGCCTCCGCAGGCCAGGACCATCGCGGTGATCAGCCAGAGTGGGCCTCGACCCAGTGCGCGCTGGAGTCTTTTCAGGGGCAACATCGGTGAGCCGACCTCCGTTTGGTTTCGCGAGAAGTCTATGCGTCCTTGAACTCCAGAGCAAAGAGTGCACTTGATCCAGTGGAGATGGGAGGCCTTTGGCCTGGAATCGAGAGAGTCGACCTACTTGGGTGAAGTGATCGGGGGGCCGGCTTTTCCAGCAGGATCATGAGGTCTGCTCGTATTCATCGAGGGTCGGTCTTCCCGACTGCTTGACCCGGTGTTTTTTTCGCTGGCCTGGGCAAGCAGATCCGAGAGTTTTCCAGGGCCTTCTTTGGTTGTATCGAGCGGAGCGACGTCTTCGATGGTCCGGGACGCCCCTTCGGATTCGCGACGCTCAAGCAGGCGTTGGACGGTCTTTGCATCCTCCCGGTCCCTGGCTTCCAGCCGGGCATAGGGGTCAGGACCCAATCTGAGGCCCGCGCTGGAAGAAGTGGAATCCGTCTGCACGGGATTGGAAGGGTTCAGAGGCAGGTCTTCCGGCTGCGATGACTCGGGGACCCTGAGGCGTTGGATCGGGATCTCTGGTTGCTTCAGGGTGGCTCGGATCTGGTCGAGGCTCATCTGGATGAACCCACCCTGGTCGACGACGGCGGATGCAGCCTGTTTGAGGGAGATGCGGATTTCTTCGGAGTTGTTCTCGAGTCTTCCCTGGGTGGAACGCAGAGCTGAGGCCGCGTTGCGGAGCGCAAAGCCGCTTTCATGCAGGTGATCGATCAGGGACGACATCTGACGAGTCACTTTGTTGAGCTGGAGGTGGGCGAGGTGTGTTGATTCCAGCTCGGGATCCTTGTGGAATTCCGGGTCAAGGAGTCGAGTGACTTCGGCTTGGGTACTTTGCGTTTCTTCCCTGTGCGCGTCGCAGAAGTCCTGGAAGGCCGCCGACGCGTGGCGATCCAGGGATTCGTTGTAGTGTTCGAAGACGCCGTGGAAGAGTCGGCTTGCAAGGGTCGCGATGAGAGCCAGGCTCAGTCCCCAAAGCGGTGCAGCCAGCACAGTCGCTCCGAGGCCGCTCATGGCGGGGGCGCTGCCAAAAGCAGCGGGATTCGAGAAGGCGAGGCTCATGGATACGACAGCCCCCATCACGCCGAGGAGCATGAGCAGGCCGGGGACGGAATCCAGGGCTTTTCCACGTAGACCACGCTGAGCCAGGGGCCATCGCTGAAGCATCGAGGCCAGGGAAGCCGGTTCTCCGGATGCATTCGACGTGATTTGTGAAACCCAGCGGCTCTGTAGCTCGCTCCATTGGAATTCAGCCGGCGAATTCTGGAAGGCTCGATTCCATTTTTCTGGACTTGCGCTGGTGGCGGCCGCTGTGGGGTGTGCGAGCTGTCCGAGCTTCCGGTTCAGCTTCGCGACCCGAACCCACTGGATCGAGAGAGGTAGATAAAGAAGCACGATGGCTACAAAAAAGACGAAACCCAGGGCGAGTAGGGCAGCCTGAGTGGATGGGTCCTGGGGCCAGCGCCATGCATCGATCACAGGACGCAACTCATCTACAGTGATATTCACGAAGGTTTCTCCGGCCCAGGGATTCGGTGGCAGGGCGCGGATTCTACCACTCGATGGATTTATTCACCTTCTCTTTCGATTGGATGAATGGGAAAAGATGGAAGGTTTTCCACACACCGAAGGATTTACCCTACAGGTCGATGTCCACAAAAAGCCGCTGAGCGCCCTGGTTGCAGCCAGAGGTCGCGGAGAGTGGTTGAAGAGGAGAATTCAAAATGCCCCGTTTGCGACAGGTCGCACGACCCGATGTCCCCGAAGATATTTCGAAACTCTATGACGTGCTTTTTGGAGAGAGGGATCCGGTCGCCCAACCCGGCACCGAAACTGGAACGCCGGGCAATTGGTGGACCGTCTTCGCTCTGGTACCCGACGTCTTCCGGCACGCCGTGGCGGGCTTTCAACTCTATCGAAGCCGGAGTCGGAAGATCGATCCCCAACTTCGGGAATTGGGGCAGACCCGGGCGGGTTATCTTCGCGGAAGCCAGTTTGTATTTTCACAGCATTGCAAGTCGTGTCGTTCGGTAGGACTCAGCGAGGAGAAGATCCTTGCGATTCCCGCCTGGTCGGTAGCGGAATGTTTCAATTCACAAGAGCGTGCTGTGCTCGCGTATACGGACGACCTGGTCGCGCAAGGTGGACGGGTTTCGGATGCGACGTTCGAGGCGCTTCGCGAATTCCTTTCCGACGAAGAGATCCTGGAATTCACCTACATCACCTGCACCTATGAGATGCATGCCACGATCTCCCGAGCACTTCGTCTTGAATACGATGACGTCGACGAGCGTGTTCTGGAAATTCCGGCGCCCGATCCGGACGCATCCCAGGATGTCATGCGTACCGTGGACGACTGAGATCCCTATTCCTGCTCTTCGCGGAGTCGGGCTTCGAGGTTCCGGTCACCCCACACATTGTCGACGCGCCCGACAGGTGGCCAGTATTTGGCCTTCTTGAGGCTGCTCACAGGCCAAGCGGCTTTCTGGCGTGAATAGGGGTGGGGCCATTCGTCGTGGCCCACGTGAGTGGTGGTATGAGGTGCATTCTTGATGGGGTTGTCTGTTTCGTCGAGTTCTCCGGTCTCGATCTCACGGATTTCCTGCCGGATCGTGATCATGGCCTCGCAGAACCGATCGAGTTCTTCGCGGGATTCACTCTCGGTAGGTTCGATCATGAGGGTTCCGGCCACGGGAAAGCTCATCGTCGGCGCATGGAAACCGAAGTCCATCAGCCTTTTGGCGATGTCTTCGACGCTGATGCCTGAAGTCTTCTCGAAGGGTCGGCAGTCGACGATGAATTCGTGTGCGACCCGACCCGTCGGACCCGTGTAGAGGATGCTGTAGTGATCGGCGAGTTGATGAGCCATGTAGTTTGCGTTCAAGATGGCGACCTGACTGGCCCGGGTGAGTCCGGCTCCTCCCATGAGCGCGATGTAGGTCCAGCTGATGGGAAGGATTCCGGCGCTTCCGTAGGGGGCCGCTGACACTGCGCCTGAACCGTGAGCGGGATCCCCGGGAAGGAAGGGGCGCAAGGACTCGCGGGCGCAGATGGGACCCATTCCGGGTCCACCTCCGCCATGGGGGATCGCGAAGGTCTTGTGGAGATTGATGTGACAGACATCGGCCCCCACCATGCCGGGCGACGTCAGGCCGACCTGGGCATTGAGGTTGGCTCCGTCCATGTACACCTGGCCTCCGTGTTCATGGACGATGTCGCAGATCTCCCGAATCGTGGTTTCGAAGACGCCGTGGGTGGACGGATACGTGATCATCAGAGCGCCCAGTTGATGGGCCTGTTCCTGGCATCGACTCTTCAAGTCCTGGAGATCGACATTGCCCGCTTCGTCGCACGCAATGGAGAGGCACTCGAAACCTGCGATCACCGCACTGGCCGCATTGGTGCCGTGGGCTGAAGTGGGAATCAAGCAGAGTTTCCGATGAGGTTCACCCTGGGCCTCGTGATAGCGTCGAATGGCGAGAAGGCCGGCAAATTCGCCCTGGCTTCCCGCATTGGGTTGAAGTGAAACGGCGGGAAGGTCCGTGATCTGACCCAGCCAGGTTTCAAGTTGTTTGAGCAGGACGTGATAGCCGGGGCTTTGTTCTGAGGGCGCAAAAGGATGGATCGAAGCGAACCCGGGCCACGTGATGGGCACCATGGCTGTGGTGGGGTTGAGTTTCATGGTGCACGATCCCAGCGGAATCATGGCCGTGTTCAACGAGAGGTCTTTTGCTTCCAGTCGGTGGAGGTAGCGCAGCATTTCGGTTTCGGAGTGATGCTGGTGGAAGACCGGGTGTTCGAGGTAGGGCTCTTCGCGTTGGAGGCAAGACGGAATGCCGGACGTTTCCCCGGTGAGGGCCGCGAGTTCATGGAACGAGAAATCCACTTGGCCTTCGGGCGCAAAGCATTCCAGGATGTCCATGATGTCTTCTTCGACAGTGGTTTCGCCCAGGGAGATCCCCAATGCTTCACCGATCCTTTGTTCGTCCTCCGACTGGGCCTGGTAGTCGACTCGGAGGTTGATGCCTCGCTCCCAGGCCGCCGAGAGCACATCCACCGCAAGGGCTCCTTGGGGCTTGACCTGGACTGTGTCGAAGAAGGGCTCATCGCCGATGTCGTGTCCCAACCGCTTGAGGCCTTCGGCGAGACAGCGCGCGAGTCGGTGGAGACGAAGGGCCATGGATTCAAGGCCTCTGGGGCCGTGGTAGACGGCGTACATCCCCGCCATGATGGCGAGCAGCACCTGGGCGGTGCAGATGTTGCTGGTGGCCTTTTCCCGGCGGATATGCTGCTCGCGGGTCTGAAGAGCCAGCCGGTAGGCCATGTCGCCATGTTTGTCCTGAGAAAGGCCGGCGATGCGACCGGGCATCTTCCGGGCATGTTGGCTGAGAGTGGCCATATAGGCCGCATGCGGCCCCCCGAAACCCAGCGGTACGCCGAAGCGTTGGGTCGAGCCGATTGCGATATCGGCGCCCAGTTCTCCCGGGCTCTTGATCAGGGTCAAGGCCAGCAGGTCGGCCGAGAGGACCACTGGGATCTTGGATGCACGGGCGAGTTCGATGAGCGGCTTCGGATCACGCAATTGACCGTGTGTGGCGGGGTACTGGATCAGGATGCCGCACAGATCATCGGGGAGGGTCTTCATCTCCTCGAGGGACTCCACGACCAGTTCCAGCCCGAGGGCCTCGACTCGAGTGCGAAGGACACCGAGGGTTTGCGGGTGACAATCGCTGGAGGCCATGAATCGCTTGCCTTCTCCGCGTCGGATGGAGCGGCACATGCTCATGGCCTCGGCGGCGGCCGTGGCTTCGTCGAGCAGGGAGGCATTGGCCAGGGGAAGCCCGGTCAGATCCGAGACCATGGTCTGGAAGACCACGAGAGCTTCAAGCCTTCCCTGTGAAATTTCGGACTGGTAGGGGGTGTACTGGGTGTACCAGCCCGGGTTTTCCAGGATGTTGCGTTGGATGACTCCGGGAACCAGGGTTTCGGAGTACCCCATCCCGATAAAGGAACGGTAGACCTGATTCTCCTCGGAGACTTCGCGCAGTTGGGAGAGTAGTTCCGCCTCACCCAATGAGCGGGAGGGCAGCCCTTCAAGGAGCAGTTCCTTTTCCTTGATGATGTTGGGTGGCAGCACCGCTTGCACGAGGTCATCCAGGGACTTGAAGCCCAGAATCTCGAGCATCTCCGCAGTCGTCTCGGGCGCGGGGCCGATGTGTCGCGGCGGAAAAATGTCGCCGGGGTCCAGGGGGTTTTGCATGGGGTGACTCCTGGGACGGAAAGCTCAACTCGCCCTATGGGTAGCATGAAAAAAAGAAAAAGGAGTTGGGACACGTCACGGAAGTGAGGGAAATCCGAATTCCTTCGGCCCTTTCATCGAGGGGCGGGGTGGGTCTCCAAGAGCGCAAGAAGATCGTCGAGATTATTCTTGTTGCCCAGGACCAGGAGTCGGTCGCCCGGGCGAAGGCTGAAATCGGCATCGGGGTTGGTGTGGGTCGTTCCCTGCCTTTCGATTCCAAGGATGCTGCAGCCCGTACGGGCTCGAATTGCGAGTTCTCTGAGGGTTTGTCCGCTCACCATTTCGGGAGGACATTCAATCCACTCGTGACCGACTTCATCGAGAAGTTCCAGAAGCCATGGGTCCATGGGGAGAGCGGCCGGACTCCTTATGGCTTCATAGCCTTCGTCTCTCAAAGCCTGGGTAAAACGCGTAATGGCGCCGGACGGAGTGTTGAAGATGGCAAGCGCTCGAGCCACGAGCTCGATGCTGCCCTCGAACTCTTCGGCCACGACCTGGGATGCACCTCGAGCCTCAAGCAGGTCGACTTCGGCCACGTATCGAGTCCGTGCGAGAACGGTGGTCTCGGGTGCCACCAGCCGGATTCGGCTCACAATGCTTCGAGTGGCGATGGGGTCGGAGATGACGACGACGACGAGCCGGGACTGACTTACGGCCAACCTTCGGAGGACCGTGGGGCGTGTTGCGTCTCCGAGCAAGACGTTCTGATCATGGGTGCGAGCCTGCCGGACAGCGCCTGCGTTGCTCTCGAGAACCGTGTAGGGAATCTCCATTGCGCGGAGAAGCCGCGTCAGAGTCTGTCCGGCCGGTCCGTAGCCGATGACGATGACCCGGTTGTTGAGGATCGATTGATCTTCTTCCGCCGAGATGGAGATGTTGTCTTCTTCAAACCAGCGGCTGGCCTGAAGGGCAATGGCCGGGGCGGCGCGCATCACGAAGGGGCTGGCGAGCAAGCTCAGGATCGAGCCGCCGAGCACGATCTGGTAGAGGGCCGGGCTCAGCAGTCCGGCCCGTACAGCGGATTCGGCCAGAACAAATGAAAACTCACCCGTCTGGGCGAGCACCAATCCAGCCAGGAGTCCGACGCGAAGGCTTTGTCCCAAGCCCAAGACGCTGGCCGCGGCCACCACTCCCGTTTTCAGAACCAGAGTGGCGAGCAGGTAGAGACCGATCAAAGGAGCATATTCCAGAGCGGCCATGGGTTCGAAGAGCATCCCCACGGCGGTGAAGAACAGCCCGAGGGCGATCCCACGCAAGGGAACCACTTCGCTGAAGAGTTTATGCGCGTAGGGAGAGGCGCTGGCGGCGACCCCGGCAAGGAAAGCCCCGACAGCCAGCGAGAGTCCGGCCTCTTCGGCGAGAAAAGCCGACCCCAGTACGATCAGGAGAGCGAGGAGACTGAAGAGATCGGCCGAGCGGGTTTCGGCGACCCGGTTGAGGATTCGGGGGACCGCAAATCGCACAATGAAGAACACGGCACCGAGAGCGAGAATAGTACGCAGGAGCGAAA
>NZGT01000085.1 GCA_002691025.1 Spirochaeta sp.
CGAGAGCCGCCGATCCCGAACAGGCGGAGCCTGGGCCCGACGTAGCCCAAACGGCCGAAATCACGCCTCAGCAAGCCGAGACCCGAAGCGAAAAGCCCGAAGCCACCGCGCTCGCGCGTAGAATCGCCCAGCAGGCCGGTCTTGATATCGGGNAAATCCAAGGCAGCGGTNCCCGAGGCCGGGTCCTCCGAGCCGACGTCGANGAAACCCTGGCGGAAGAACCCTCCCGGGCCAAAGCGGAGCCCGAGACNNACGAAGCGCCCCCCCACGAGGCGCACGCATCCGCACCCCAGCCCTCAGCGGATCTCATCCACCTCAACACAGCGTGCCGGTTCGACCCTTTGATCCGTCTCACGGCCCAGCTCAATCAGGGAGCAGAAGAGCCCACCCTCTCCTGGCAGGTCGGATTGATCCGCGCCATCGCCACCGCGATCCGCGGGACCGGGTTTCTGCGCACAGATCCGGGCGACGAAGAAGTCCTGCCCCTGAGCCGTTTGCGCGTCACCGACGGATCCAACTCCGCGACCGCCCTCCTCGTGGGTGCCGAGCGCATGGGGCTCACGTCCATTACCGCCCAACTCGCCTCCCCGCAGGCCGAAACCGCCACAAATGCGGGGGAAGTGGCGGTCTTTCACGCCCTCCAGAGCGGTGTCGACCAAATCGACGCCCCACTCCAGGCCAACCAGATCTGCGCCTTCAGTATTGGAGCCGTCAGAGAGACTCCCGTGGTTGAAGACGGGGAACTGGTGGCCGGGAGGATGGTTGAAATCAACCTTTGCGCTGACCCCACCCAGTGCCCCCCCGAGAAAGCGACCCTGCTCCTGGGTCGAGTCCGCCAACTGCTTGAATCCCCTATGCAGATGACCCTCTGACGCCTCACTCGACGTCAGCGTGGACCGGGGGACTCTTCAGGCNGGNNCGCGCGGCCTAGAGGGCCGACCAGGATCGCGCCACGGAGAGGTAGTCGTCCGCAGGGGCCCGCCGGCGCGNGCGCCGCATCTTTTCGATCCCACGGAGCACGTCTCGGCGGCTGACCTGGCCCAGAAGTCGCTCGTCGGCCACCACAGGAAGGCGTCGTACGGAAGTCGTCAGGAAATAGTGGGCAATGGCGTAGAGGCCGAGATGAGGCCCGATTGTGCGATGCGAGGTTGTCATGAAATCACGAACACAACCGCCCCCTTCTTGCTCATCGGCGTAGAAATCGTCGGAGGAGAGCAGTCGAAGGCAGTCCAATTCCGAGAGCACGCCGATCAGGAGTCCGGATTCGTCCACCACGGGAGCCCCCGAAATCCGCTTCGTCATCAGGGTCGACATGGCGTCAAAAATGCTCAATTCGGGACTGAGCGTGATCAGCGAGCGCGCCATGATGTCGCGTGCTGTCAGGATGACATGNGGTCTGGCCATGAGGAATCTCCTTGTTTTTAAGGAAGCGGTTTGAAGGCTTTGGTTGTGAGTCTGGCTCTCCCTGATCTGAATCCGTCGAGTACGAAGTTTCGGGTTATCGGATTTCCCTTTGAGCCGCTGATTCACGACCGAAGAGACCTNCAAACCGTGGAAACAACGTTGCCGCACCTGNAAAAGGCCCTTATATTCTAACATGTTAGGGTTANTTAAAGAAAATAAAGTCACAGGTGCGTGAACGCAGAGAGGCTTCCCGCAGGCAGCCTCCCACAAGCGGGCTCAATCCAAACCAACCGGGCCCGAGCCGTTCTTCGGAGTTCTTCTCGGCTTGCTTGATGGATCTGCATGGGCCTCCTAGTATCTGCCGCGTCCGCCTCGTGCCTGTCTCCACAACGGTTCCTTCGGAGCCAAAGAGCCAAGGCGGCTTGAACCGGAAGGGCTTGGCCAAGGCGGGCCGACCCAAGCACAAACAGAGCACTGCTTCGATCTGATTTCATTCCACCCTCCCGACCAGCGGGACTTCCAAAAAGCGAGCGATGATCCGAACATGGCCAGCCACAAGATCACCAAAGGGTTAGACCTACCCATATCGGGCGCTCCCCTTCAGGTGATTCGAGAGCGACGTCCCATCACCCGCGTTGCTGTGGTGGCGGATGATTTTCCGGGTATGAAGCCGAGAATGCTCATCGAAGAAGGGGACAACGTTCTTCGTGGGCAGCCCCTGTTTCTCGATCGTAAGAATGAAGGGGTGATTCACACTGCACCGGGTGCCGGGCGTGTCATTGGCATTCACCGCGGCGAACGCCGGGCCCTGCAGACTGTCGTCATCGACCTCTCCGACGGCGAAAGGTCGGGCGAGACCGACGCCGCCGAGTTCCAGGAATTCGAGAGCTACACGGGAAAAGCAGAGCCCGAACTCTCGCGCGATGAAATACGAGACCTGCTGGTCGAATCAGGGCAGTGGACCGCTTTCAGAACCCGCCCCTTCAGCCGAACGCCTGCGGTGGACAGTCAGCCCCTCGCGATCTTCGTCACGGCCATCGATACGGCGCCCCTGGCCCCTCTTCCCGAAGTGGCTCTTGAGGGCCGGATGGAGGACTTCAGCCGCGGTCTNCGGATCCTCGCTCGCCTCACNGAGGGGAAGACCTACTTGTGCATGAAAGCCCACTCGGATCTGACTTCGGAAATCGAAGCTCCGGTGAGCCTTGAGTACTTTGAAGGACCTCACCCCGCCGGCACCCCAGGACTCCATATCCACCTCCTGGAGCCCGTCAGTCGCAATAAAGCAGTCTGGCATATCGGCTATGCCGACGTGGCGGCCATCGGGCACCTCTTCTCCACGGGCCAACTCGATGTCGACCGGGTTTTCTCCATCGCAGGACCGCTCGCCAAGGACCCCCGTCTGGTGCGGGCCCGCCTTGGCGCCAGCACGGACGATCTCGCGAGGGACGACATCCCCGCAGAGATCCCGACCCGCTGCATCGCCGGATCGGTGCTGTCTGGCAAGAGAGCCTCGGAAGAGGCCTTTTCGTTCATGGGACGCTTCGAGCGGCAGGTCAGCCTGATTCGCGAAGATCGCGATCGCCACTTCCTGGGATGGCTCACGCCGGGTGCGGAGAAATTCTCGGTGCTCAGGCTCTTCAGTTCGGCGCTCCGAGGCAAGAAGAATTTCGACATGACAACGAACATGAATGGAGCCGAGCGGTTCATGGTCCCTGTGGGTTCCTACGAACGCGTCATGCCCATGGACATCATTCCCACCTTCCTTTTGCGCTCCATGATGGCGGGCGATCTTGAAAAAGCAGAGCAACTGGGCGCCCTGGAACTGGACGAGGAAGATCTCGCCCTGTGTACATTCGTTTGTCACAGCAAGATCGACTACGGGCCGATACTTCGGCGAAACCTTGAGCTGATTGAGAGCGAGGGATAGAAGCGCCATGAAGTCCGTGCGAAAGAAACTAGACGAAGCAGCTCCGCTTTTTGAAAAGGGCGGGAAGTTCGAAAAGCTGTGGCCCGTCTTTGAGTTGCAGGACACCTTCCTCTTTACAGGGGACAACGTCACCCGCACCGCCTCCCATGTACGAGACGCTACAGACATGAAGCGGCTGATGGTGACGGTGGTGGTCGCCCTTCTCCCCTGCATGTTCTTCGCCTGCTGGAACACGGGATACGAAGCCATGCTNGCCATCGCCAAGGGTGCACTTCCCCTGGACTCATGGCGCACCGATCTCTGGGAGTTCCTGGGCTTCTCCTACAACTTCAAGAGTGATTTCCTGTGCATCCTCTTCGGCGCGTTGTACTGGATTCCGATCTACCTCACCGTCATGATCGCGGGCGGAATCGCCGAATTGCTCTTTGCCGTCGTCCGAAGTCATGAAATCAGNGAGGGCTTCCTTGTTTCCGGCGCCCTCCTGCCGCTGACCCTTCCGCCGACGATTCCGCTCTGGATGGTGGCTCTCGGAATCATCTTCGGAATCGTCATGGCCAAGGAGGTCTTTGGCGGAGTCGGCACCAATTTCCTGAACCCCGCCCTGACGGCGCGGGCCTTTCTCTTCTTTGCCTACCCCGCCTACATGAGCGGCGAAGCTCCCTGGATTGCGGCCAACTTTGAAGGTCTCGACAACTTCACCGGAGCGACACTTCTGGCCCAGGCGGCGGTCAGCTCCGGAGCGCTGGAGGCCACAAGCTGGTGGTCGGCCTTCTGGGGCAGNATCCCGGGCAGCCTGGGCGAGACCTCGGCCTTCGCCTGCCTGATTGGCGCCGGAATCCTCGTGGCCACTGGCGTGGGGTCTTTCCGAACCATGCTCGGCGTCGCCTTGGGGACCGTCTGCATGGCGCTCCTGCTCAATATCGCCGGATCTGACACCAACCCGATGTTCTCCGTCCCCTGGTACTGGCATATGGCCATCGGAAGCTGGGCTTTCGGTACCGCCTTCATGGCCACAGACCCGGTTTCCTCGGCCTTCACGAACCGTGGAAAGTGGATCTACGGCTTCTTCATCGGCGTACTGGTGATCCTGATTCGAGTCGTGAACCCCGCCTATCCGGAAGGCATGATGCTCGCGATCCTCTTCATGAACATGTTCGCACCGCTGATCGATCACTTCGTCGTGGAAGCGAATATCCGCAGGAGGGCCGTACGCAGTGCAATATAGTACCGGCTATATCGTTGGCTTCTCGGCGACGGTGTGCATCATCTGTGCGCTTTTCGTGGCGGGGTCCAATGTCCTGCTCCGAGAGCGNCAGGAAAGAAATATCGTTCTCGATCGGCAGAAGAATGTGCTCAGCGTGGCTGGACTCCTCAAGCCAGGCGAGTTGCCGACTCCGGCCGAGATCGAATCCCGATTCAAGAATTCGATCCGACCGAAAGTCATCGACCTCTCCACAGGGGACGAAAACCTGACCGTGGACCCCGCCGTCTTCGATCAACGCGAGGCGGCCCGGGACCCCGAGACCAGCCGAGAGGCTCCGGCCAACCCCTCCAAGGTCTTTCGCCTTCCCGATCAGGCCCTGGTCTATGAGGTCACGAACGACGAGGGTGACGTGGACGCCATCATCCTTCCCATCCAGGGCTACGGGCTCTGGTCCACCCTTTATGGCTACCTGGCCCTGAATCCAGACATGAACACGATCCGCGGGATCACCTACTACGAACAGGGAGAAACCGCGGGACTGGGCGGCGAGGTGGAGAATCCACGCTGGAAAGCCAAATGGCCGGGTCGAAAGGTCTACGACGAACAGGGCCGAATCAAGATCGCCGTCAAGAAGGGTCCGGCGGGGACGCCAGAGAAGGACCCCTACCAGGTCGACGGAATCGCCGGGGCCACCATCACCAGTCGGGGTGTCACCAACATGATCCACTTCTGGTTGGGCGAAGAGGCTTTTGGCCCCTACATCGATAAGCAGAAAGAAGCCGCAAACGCGACGAGCAGCTGAAGAGAACGCACCAAGGAAAGCCCGCTCAACGAGAGCAAGGACAAGGAGAGACCATGGCATCCATTAGCCGCGAAACCCTGATTGATCCGCTGATCAACAACAATCCGATCTCACTTCAGATCCTCGGACTCTGCTCGGCTCTGGCGGTCACCACCCAGATGTCCACGGCCTTGGTGATGAGCCTCGCCGTGATCGCTGTGCTGTGCTCTTCCAACGTCTCCATCAGCCTGCTTCGCAACTTCATCCCGCCGAGTATCCGGATCATCGTCCAGCTGACGATCATTGCCTCGCTGGTCATCATCACGGATCAGATCCTNAAGGCATTCCTCTTCGACATCAGCAAGCAGCTCACCGTCTTCGTCGGACTGATCATCACCAACTGCATCATCATGGGACGAGCGGAAGCCTTCGCGATGCAGAACAAGCCCTCCCTGTCCCTCATCGACGGGCTGGGGAACGGCCTCGGATATGGACTGGTGCTGATGGTGGTCGCTTTTGTGCGAGAACTCTTTGGGAGCGGCAAGATCTTCGGCTTTAGCGTCATGCCACTCACAACAGAAGGTGGCTGGTACGAACCCAATGGACTNATGCTGCTCGCACCGGCTGCATTCTTCCTGATTGGATGCTTTATCTGGGTCGTCAGATCCTGGAAAACCGAACAAGTGGAGGAGGATTTCCATGTTGGAGCACTACTTGAGCCTGGCCACGAAGGCAGTCTTCGTTGAAAATATCGCTCTGGCCTACTTCCTCGGAATGTGCTCTTTCCTAGCCATTTCGAAAAAGGTCGGAACAGCAATCGGTCTTGGCGGCGCAGTGGTCTTCGTTCTGGGGATCACCGTTCCGCTCAACCAGCTCCTCAATGAGTACCTGCTCAAGCAGGGTGCTTTGAGCTGGCTGGGGCTGGAAGGAGTCAACCTTGGCTTCCTNACCTACCTCACNCTGATCGGCGTCATCGCCGCGGTGGTGCAGGTGGTTGAAATGGCCATCGATCGCTTCTCNCCGGAGCTCTACAACTCCTTGGGTGTCTTCCTGCCCCTGATTGCCGTGAACTGCGCAATCCTGGGAGGAGCCCTCTTCATGGTGAACCGCGACTACACGTTTGGTGAAGCCACTGTGTTCGGCCTTGGTTCAGGCATCGGCTGGGCCATCGCCATCGCGGCTCTGGCCGCCATCCGGGAGAAACTTCGTTATAGCCACGTGCCGGACCCCCTGCGCGGGTTGGGCATCACGTTCATCGTGGTCGGTTTGATGTCGGTGGGCTTCATGGCCTTCTCAGGCATCCAGCTCTAAGGTTAGGAATATGTTCGCGAACGGAGTCCTNTCTATATGTTGTTGACCATCGCTTGGGGCGTCATCGCCTTCACGGTCGTTATTGTTTCTCTCGTTGTCATCTTGATGGTGGCCCGCTCCCGCCTGGTCGCCAGCGGCAGCGTCAACATCATGATCAATGACGATCCCGAGAAAACCCTGGAAGCCTCCGGGGGAAGCACCCTTCTCGGCACACTGGCCGACAACAAGCTCTTCATTCCGTCGGCGTGCGGCGGTCAAGGCACCTGCGGTGTCTGCCGCGTGGTCGTCACAGAAGGAGGCGGGGCCCTCCTGCCCACGGAGACGGGCCACATCTCGCGCAAGGAAGCNCGCGAGGGAATGCGGCTCTCTTGTCAGGTAAAGGTCAAAGAAGACCTCAAGATCGAGATTCCCGCCGAGGTCTTCGACATCAAGAAATGGACGTGCCGCGTCCGGTCCAACCACAATGTGGCCACATTCATCAAGGAACTGATCCTGGAACTGCCCGAAGGCGATGAAGTGCCGTTTCGAGCCGGCGGCTACATCCAGATCGAATGCCCGCCCCACCTGGTCGACTATTCGAATTTCGAAGTGGAAGATGAATACCGGGGCGACTGGGACAAGTTCAACCAGTGGCGATATTCGTCCAAATGCGACGAAGATGTCATCCGCGCCTACTCCATGGCCAACTACCCGGACGAAAAGGGCATCATCATGCTCAACGTCCGGATCGCCTCGCCGCCGCCCCGAACGCCGGACGTGCCGCCGGGCATCATGTCCTCCTACATCTTCAACCTCAAGCCCGGGGACGAAGTCGTCATCTCGGGGCCGTACGGTGAATTCTACGCGCGCGATACCGACAACGAGATGATCTTCATCGGGGGCGGCGCCGGCATGGCGCCCATGCGCTCTCACATCTTCGATCAATTCCGCCGACTCTCGAGCCACCGGAAGGTCAGCTTCTGGTACGGGGCCCGGAGCCTCCGCGAAGCCTTCTACGTCGAGGATTTCGACTCGATCCAGGAAGAGAACGAAAACTTCCAGTGGCACCTCGCACTCTCCGAGCCTCAGGAAGAGGACAACTGGACNGGGCTGAACGGCTTCATTCACCAGGTCCTCTTCGACAACTACCTGAAGGATCACCCTTCTCCCGAGGACTGCGAGTACTACATCTGTGGACCGCCCATGATGAACGATGCGGTCATCAAGATGCTGACGGATCTCGGTGTCGAAGAAGAGAATGTCCTCTTCGACGACTTCGGAGGCTGATCGCAGCCCAGGAGAGCGACCTTGCCCTCCCCTATTGCCCTGACACCGCGCGCCATCCGGCTTCTCATCGTGGGAATCCTCGTTCTCGGAGGACTCTCGGTCTATCGACTTTGGCTAGCCCCTCCCACGGGCCCCTATACGTCACTNAGCGGCACCACCATGGGCACCACCTGGTCGGTCCATGTCGCCAGCGAAGACATGGGCCCCTCCGCCATGCGCACGACGGCCGCCGCCATCCAGGCCAGCCTGGATGAAGTCGTAGCCCACATGTCGACCTGGGAGGCGGAGTCCGAAATCTCACTCCTGAATCGTTCCACTTCCACAGAACCCCAGGTCCTTTCCGGACCACTTATGGANGTTCTGATCGTCGCCCAGACGGTCAGCCAGAAAAGCGACGGCGCCTTTGACATCACCGTGTCTCCTCTCGTCGAACTCTGGGGCTTTGGAAAGGCCACACCTCCCGAAACCCTCCCCTCCAANAAGGCGATAGCGGAAGCCCTTCGTCATACGGGCCGTGGACTGGCCGTTCTGGACAAACAGCAGGGTTCGATCACCAAAAAGGATCCCCAGCTCGAACTCGATCTCTCGGCCATCGCCAAGGGGTACGGGGTCGACCGCATCGCCGAAAAACTCGAAGGTCTGGGCTACTTCGATTACCTGGTCGAAGTGGGAGGAGAACTTCGAGCCCGCGGAAAACGACTGGACGGGAAGATCTGGCGGGTCGCCATCGAAACCCCTCGTGAAGGCCTGCGCGAAATCCACCGGGTCGTGGAACTCAAGGATATGGCCATGGCCACGTCGGGCGATTACCGGAACTTCTATGATCAGGATGGGAAGCGGTTCTCCCATACCCTGGATCCCCGTACGGGAAGGCCCGTCGAGCACCCGCTCGCTTCCGTGAGTGTCCTTCACCCGACGGCCATCGCGGCCGACGCATGGGCCACTGCCCTCAATGTGCTTGGGCCTGAAGATGGCTTTCGGATCGCCGAGAAAGAGGACCTCGCTGCATATTTCATCGCCCGGGGCCCCTCAGATGGGCGCTTTGAGGTTCGCGCGACAGCCGCTTTCGCGCGATACTGGCCCCCGATCGCCGAGCCAACGGCTTCCGACGGAAGCCTTACCCCCGAAGGGAACTAATGCAGACCTTGATCGCCACAGCCCTGCTGATCGGAATCCTCATGGCCGGAATGGCCTTGGGACTGATGTTCCGAGGGCGAAGCCTGAGCGGGTCGTGCGGCGGCACCGGCGAAGGGTGCGAGTGCAGCGAAGCCAAGCGAAAACGCTGCATCGAAGAAAAGGCCTAGCGCCGTCGCCATCCAGGATGGCCCTGCCCCATGGAGTGTGCGGCTTGAACTCGCTCGCTTGCCACGTTGCGAACCCACGCAAACCCGGGCGCCACGCGAAGCGCTAGGTCATCTTTTGACCCGTGTAGTTCTGCGCTTGCTTGCTGGCAAACACCGACCATAGAGAGACTACGACCAGAACCAGCAGACTGGTTTGAAGCAACAGGAAAGCAAAGACCTTCACGATGGCAAAGTCGGCCCCACCATAACGAACCATCCAGCTTGCGCCCTCAGAGAGAAGCCCGGACAAGAAGGGCACCGCGATCAGCCAGGCTTTGACGGAGCCCCGCACCGGGGTGAAAAGAATCAGGTGTGTCAGAACCAGCAGCAACATCCCCATGGCGAAGAGATGGAAGTGCGAGACTTCAAGAAGCCCCCCGTAGCTTCGAGGCGAGCGGTACTCGGCCTCGTTCCCGAGGTAGTAGTTGGCCACCGAGGCCGGATCCAGGGTCATCTTTTCGAAGTAGAGCAAAGCATTCGTGAGCCAGAGCAACATCACATAGAATGCATAGAGGACGACAATCGTCTGAAGAAGGCGGTTGCGATTCCATTCTCCGGTGATCACAAAGCGCATGAAGACAATCCTCGGTTAGATGTGGCCCCGTATTCCGTGCGCTCTCACTCGGGCTGCAAAAGAACCTTGTAGAACGCGAGCATACGGCGCACGCTATCAACCGTAGCCCACGTGGTCAGGGTTGCCCCGGTCACGCCATCCACGTCAAACCCGACCCGAAGATCTGAACCCAGCCCCTGGCCTACAAAAGTCCGATACCAGGAGCCGGCCGGCATGAACTCCAGTGGTTCATGGAAGGCCAGTACCTTCGTGTTGGTCACCTCGGCTTCGGGATTCAGGACCACCAGCAGGGCCTCGGGCTTGGTTCTCACCGTATGCACATCGATGTGCGCGTACCCGAGCAGGGTATCGTCCCTCCACGCAGTGTGGATCGTCAGGACCTTCCGGGGCAATTTCGCGCGTCCCATTCGCTCCAGTTCTTCGACCTGCTTTTCGGTCAGGATGAAGGTCTCCCCTTCGATCCGGGTCGCCTCGGGAAAGGCCATCGCAAAGGCCGCTTCCTGGCTCTGGAAGATGCTCCCTCCGGCCGAAGACGCCAGTAGGACCAGCGAGGCCAAGGCCAGCGCGGGGGCACGGAAAAAACAAGTTTTTCCGGTCATTTGTGACCCTGACTTCAAGTGCATTCCCCTCGCCTGACCGGCCCCGAAAAGGGCCAAAAAGCGGACTACGCCCCGTCAAGATTAGACGTCTCTTGAAGGGGAGCAATGATCACCCAGGGATAATGGGAGATCGAAGATCAAGTCGCGCTAGAACACGTAACCCACACCGACCTGGATTTGTTTCGTGACATCCACATCGGTCTCTACCGTCCATTCGTACAAGTAGTCCAGCTTGAACACGATCTGTGGGATGGGCTTGTACTGCAGACCCACGGTCACCACATCCACATTGTACTGTTGGCCAGCAGCTAGCAGCGCAGCATTCGGGGCAGTCTCGAAAGCCTTCTGGGTATTCACCCGGCTATAGCGAATGAAGGGCTCCAGGCTCTGCTTGGAATCAGGCATCAACAAAGAGAACACATTGTACGCGCCTTCGATGTACCAACCCTGACTCTCCGAAGCCAGACAAGCAACATTAGTTACATCCGCGGTAGCAGGATCGATGTCGGTCTGACAATTGCCGGTGTTGTTATTGAAGGCATCCGTATTGTCGATATACGCCTGCGAGAACAGCGCACGGAAGTGGAAGCCGTATCGCTGGTACTGCGCATGGAGTTCATACATGGTCATCTGGAGACTGCCAATGTCCGGGGTATCCTGGCCCTGATGACCGGTGTAGAAAGAACCACCCACCATCAAACCAGAAAAGACATCGACATCAACTCGACCGGTGAAGGAGAAATTGTCAGCGCCTCCCCATCGACCGATACCCTTCTGTCGACCGCCCCGGTAACCCCCGGCGCCGAAGCCCGCACCATCCATACTGACCACACCGTAAGCCTGGTAGGAGACCCGGTCGCCGAGGCGACCGTAGATGCCCGCACCGCCTTCACGCCACGTGGACGGAATCATGACCTTTTCGACCAGAGGCCGATCCACACCATAGTAGAACGTGGGTTCATGGATCTGATTGACAAAACCCATGGGGTTCATGATGAGACCCACACGAAAGTTGAGTGCTTCGGAGTGCTGATAATCGAGATTCAGGAACTCAACATACGTGTTGCTCTTGCCCGCATGCTCGAATTCAATCTCGGAGTTGAGGACCCACTTGTCGGAGAACTTGTAACCGACATAGAGAACGGCGCGCAGCGTATCGAATTCGCCCTGGTCGGTGAGTGTGTCGCGCTTGTAGAAGACCTCACCATAACCACCGATGGAGAGACCCGAGTCCTTGCGGTAGACCTTACCGGCCACAGGGCCCACACCGTAGTAGTTCTCCCAGTTCCCGTCTTTCGGAACTGCGGCTTCCGTGACTGAGGCGCTGAGTTCGCCCGCGATGGTCTTGACCTGACTCTCGAGAGTATCGACCCGCTCTTCCGTGGTCTTGCTGGAATCGTCTGCCGCGTCCTGCGCGAAAGCGCCTGAAGGCAGAACCAATAGAGCCACTGCCACTACAACCCACTTGATACGTTGGCTTGCTATCACTTTGAAACTTTTCTCCCCGAGGGGACATGCCGTTGCCAAACTAAGTGCCCACACACAATGTGAACCGCACAAATATGAAACTGAATTTCAAGACCGTTTTATAGAGAAGTGAATTTGAAAATGCAAGCCGTTTTCAGCAAAATAAGTCCCCTGGAAGAAAAGGAATGCGCCCACCGGGCCCTCACCCGATGCCTTAGGGCGTGTGGGCCCAGTAAGCGGGAATGAGCCCCTCACAGAGCCGCAGTGCGATGGGCTGAGGCGTTCGATGTGACCGACCGAACCCGCAAGAAGGCTTCCTCGCCGTACTTTCCGTCGGTTCTGGGCGGGTTCTACAGGGCACAGAGCGAGCCTCAGGCCATGGAGCCACACACACGGCACTCTCGGCCTGCCCGAGGGTCTCATTCCAAGCCAGGCCGCTTGGGCCGGGCGTCGGCTTCGCTGAAAGCGGCGAAACCGAACTTTGGGCACAAAAAAACCCGCCTCCAGGACGGGTTATATAATTTTTGACGACTTCTATATCATAGCACCATGTCTTTTTTTGTCAACCAATTATTTTCGAGTCACACAAAACGGGACAAAACCCGCTGAAAAGGTCTCCGAACNCNNAAAAATGGCTCTGTTTTANTCAATTCAAACTCTGTTTTATCGAGCCTGTTTTTANTGGGGCTATGTTGANTGNGTGAGCCTCTTCAACAAAGAATCGTTCAAGGCATTCGCGACTCTGACCTTCCTCTTCTGGGGACTGGTTGCGCCGACCGGAGCCTTCGCCCACGCAAAAAGCGTCTCCTACTCGAACTGGACCTTTGGGGCCGAAGAGATCCGGGTTACCGCGCGGGTTTCCCTCTTGGAGCTCAGCCGGTTGGACTTGCCCCTGCCTCTCAATGGCAGCCGTCGTGACGCCCAGGCTCTTCAGGGGGTAGGCCAATACCTCGCCGATCACTTGCAAGCCATGACTGAGCAGGGCCCCTGCCCTCTGAGCCAAGCCCCCGAAAGCCGGCCTACCGAGGAGGGGTGGCTACTCTTCCGATGGACGGTCCACTGCCCTNTGGGCGCGGANGTCNCGCTTCGCAGTGATATCCTGCTGGATCCCGCGCCTTCCCATCTCCATTTTGCACGCGCCAAGCTCAAAAGCGATGCGGANGGCNCAAAGGCCGTNATTCTGGAANGAGTCCTCAACCGATCGGACCCACANTGGACTCTCCCCTGGTCCGAGAANGGCTGGGGGGCCGCCGTCCAAGCAAGCGGACCCGACACACGGGGAACCTCTTTTCAGGGCTATCTGCNGCTGGGAATCGAGCACATTCTCAGCGGTTGGGATCANCTCGCGTTTGTTCTGGCNCTGATTCTCCTGGCCCGAAGTTTTTCAGAGATCGCCAAGCTCATTACGGGCTTTACACTCGCCCATAGCCTCACACTGGCTCTGGCGGTCCTGGGCTGGGTGGAGCCCCAATCCGCCCCCGTTGAAGCCATGATCGGTTTCTCGGTGGCNCTGATCGCTCTGGAAAATGGCTGGATTCTGGGGGGGCGAGGACNCACTGTGCCCTTGCTCGTNGTGGGAGGCCTTGCGGCCCTCGCGCTGCTCTCGCTGGGGGGCATCGGCCAGCTCAGTACACTCTCTCTTTTGGGGCTGGCCGTCTTCTCGGCCAGTCATTTCGGACTGCTCCGTCGCGCCGCGCGGCCTCATCTGCACCGAATCCTGCTGGCTTTCGCTTTCGGTCTGATTCACGGCTTTGGTTTTGCGGGCGTCCTCGCGGAACTCAGCCTACCCACGCATCGCCTGGCCCCGGCCCTGATCGGTTTCAATCTTGGGGTGGAGTTGGGCCAACTGGCCGTGGTCGCGGTGGTCTGGCCCGCCCTCACGCTCTTGCGCAAGAGAGGCGGTGAATTTTCCTACCGCCTGCTCGCCGAAGCCGCCTCCGCTTCGATCTGTGGAATCGGCCTCTACTGGTTCCTGACCCGCGCCCTNGGCTGAACCTCGCNNATATCCGGCCTCGCCCCGACCCGATCACCGGGGGGGGCCGTTTTTCTCCTCCGGTCTGGCCCACAAAAGACCGATAGGAACACGAGGTGGAGTGTTCTGCTTCAACCCGATCTCGCGCTCCGAGGAGAATGTTTCCGCCATGGCGTCTCAGGCCCAGATGACAGAGGACTCAGCGAAAAAGACGGCTGCCCAGAATGGCGAACGGGCCTGTCCGTCCATGCAACGTGGCCCCGACCGACGAGTCCGCCCCACCTCAGCCTGGCGCGGCCTTTTCGGGCCCAACCGACGCAAGGGGGGCCGAAGAGCCGGAGAGACTCGCAACACATTCGTCGATCGATTCACCGCCTGGGATGTGGGTCTTTTGCTTTTGATTCTCGTCCTCAATCTCCTCGACGCTTTTTTTACCCTGCGATGGATCCAGCAAGGCGGTGCCGAGGCCAACCCCTTCATGGCCTACATGCTGGAACTCGGGGACGGGTTCTTCCTTGCGCAGAAGTGTTTTGTGGTCGGGATCTGGTTGATCATACTCACCGTGCACAAGAACTTCCGACTCGCCCAGGTCGGTCTTTATTGCCTGGCGGCCGTCTATAGCCTGCTGCTCGCGGGTCATATTGCCCTGATCACGCACGGCCCGGATCCCGCCCAACCCTTGAGCATCCAACTCGGAGCTCTAGAGCATCCGGCCGAGCAAGGCCGGGACCGCGGCCTCCACCCGTAAAGGCCTGGCTCCCAGACTCAATCGTTTGGCTCCGAGCCCATCCCAACGTTCCATCTCGTCTTCCGTCCAACCCGCCTCGGGACCCACCACCAGGACCGCCTTTTCAGGGCCTTGNNCCGGAAGAATCACGCGCGNGTCCGGGTGCGCGATGTAAAGAGGCGCGCCCTCTCGAAGCCCTGACAATTCNTCGTCCACGAAACGCCCGAAGCGAGGCTGCGTTCGAACGCGGGGCAGTCGGGTATCCATGCCCTGCTCAAGTCCGAGGAGGAGTTGATCCTGGACCGCGTCTTCCNTCAAGGCATGGCTCTGCCAGTAGCTCTTCTCCACGGCTTTCGCCCCCATCAGGACGATCTCCTTGACGCCCATGGAAGCCACCGTGATCAAGACACGTCGCAACACGGGCGGTCTCGGCAGTGCGAGCACCAGCGTGATGGGCNAGGCCGGCGGAGGCGGATCGCTCAGTTCGACTTCCAATTCGGCTGATTCCGAATGAAGCGCAAGCACGCGCCCCCGCCCCAGAAGACCGTTCAAGAGTCCGACCCGAAGCTCGGCCCCGATCTCGACACGATGGATTTGAGTCAGATGGCGATANCGACGACCGCGAAGCTCTACTCGACCCGACGATCCGATGAAGTCTTCTTGCTTGAGAACGATCAGGTTCACGAACCGATTTCCAGTTTCCGAAGGAGTCCCTCGAGTTCGGAAAGATCTTCGATCTGGAAATCGGGCTTCGGCCCGCCGTGGTCCCTCAAGGCCTTGGCCGGATCTCCGATGCGGCGCGTGATCCACACCGTTGGAATTCCCAGCGCAGCCGCGCCCGCCACGTCCGCCTTGAGGCTGTCTCCCACGTGCAACACCTCATTCTCGGCAACGCCNAGNTCAGNNAGGGTCGCCCGGAAGATCTCCGGATGAGGCTTTCGAAAGCCCGCGGCCTCAGAGATCACNACCNCATCAAANAGATCGGCCAGGCGNGAAGNTTCCAGCACTTCCTCGGCNGTCGGNNCATGACTGAAATTGGAGCAAACCGCCAACTGAACGCGTTCCTTGAGCGAAGTCAGGACCTCGGGGTGATGATCCAGCATACGAACGTGCTGGCGGAGTCCAGCCATATGGGTCGTGACGA
>NZGT01000086.1 GCA_002691025.1 Spirochaeta sp.
GGCGGTGGCTGTCATGGATGACCCCCGTGCCGCTTTTTTTGGACCGGGAGATCTCCGGCCCAGCCCCTCTACGGAATGACTTCCCGCTCCTGAAGCCCCCGGTAGATTTCGAGGCAGGCGGCCGCATCCACGGACGCATCGTGCGCTCCCTGCAGCGATTGCCCCGAGAAGAACGCATAGGCCTCCGCCAGGGTGGGCCACTTGTGCCCCCGCTTCCCTGGAAGTTGCAAGATCGGAGTGGAGGCTTCCATGGTGCAGTACCCCGGTACCCCGGTGAGCCAGTCCAGGCTGGCCCCGGCTCGTTCGCACGCCGCACGCATCACGATCCGGTCGAAGCCCAGGTTGTGTGCCACCAGTCGGTCAGCCTGGAGAGCGGCTTTGACGAAGACATCACAGGCCAACCGGAGGGAGACACCGTCCTCTCGGCACATCGCCGCACTGATCCCATGCGCTGCAAGAGCCCCCGGCTCCATGTCGACCCCTTGCTCGAGGTCCACCAGGCTGGCGTATTGCGAGATCGGCTGCCAGTCCAGCGTGTCCACCAGGAGCATCCCCAACTGAACGAGATGTGGCTGCCGTTGCGAATTCTCAGGATGCTTCCATTCCACCATTCCCGTGGTCTCGGTATCGAATACAAGAATTTTCCTGGCGTCCCCCACGCTCCGCTCCCCGTCGACTTCGAGTCTGTGCGGCCTATGCCGCATTGCCGTGCCGCGGGGTAGAGGTAGCACTTCTGTATACTGAAACAGCGTACGCTCCCGATCGACCCAGCGAAGCCATCATGGACTCTTTTCAGGAGAACTATCTGTGCCGACGATTCTTCTTTCACTCTCTGTCCTGGCCGCCTTTTTCTGCGGAGGGCCTCAACCTGCCCTGGCTGAAAGTGGAACACCGACGGGTCGCCAGATCATGCAGTGGGTCAATGACCGGGAGGATGGGGACAACCAGACGTCCCTCATGGAAATGGTTCTGGTCGACAAGTCGGGAAACCAGCGCGTCCGCCGGATGCAGAATGCCCGCAAGGACATGGGCCCGGATCAGATGAGCATTCTCTTCTTCCTCTCTCCCGCTGATGTAAAGAATACGGGCTTCCTCAGCTACGACTACGTCGACGTGGAACGGGACGACGACCAATGGCTCTACCTGCCCGCCCTCAAGAAGACGAAGCGGATTGCGGGGGGCGATCGAGGGGGGAGCTTCATGGGATCCGACTTCACGTATTCGGACATGTCGAAATCGGCGTTGGACCGTTACACGTACACTTTGATGAAGGAAGTCGTGGTCGATGGGGTCGAGATGTGGCAAGTGGAAGCAATCCCCAACAAGAGGGAAGCCAAGGAGACGGGATATACACGCGCCATCAACTTCATCCGAAAAGACAACCACATGCTCGCACGCTCCGTATCCTTCCTGAAGAAGGGGAAGAGGCTCAAATACTTCTCCGTTGAGAACATGAAGGAAGTGGACGGGGTATGGGTGGCCACCGATCTGTCCATGACGACGAAAAAGGGGAAGAAGGTCATCCACAAGACGCTTCTCCGGATCTCCGACATCAAGTTCAATCAGCCCATGGAAGAGGACGAGTTCTCCGTCCGTCGTCTTGAAAAAGGGCTCTGAGAACCTTGTTGCATCGGGTTGTACATCCTTTCCTGGCCACGGTGCTCGCTTGCGGCCTGGCGGTTCCGGCCTGGAGTCAGGATGACGAATTCGATCTAGACGATATTCTGGGAGGGTTCGAAGAAGAACCGGCGCTCAACGCGCCCTTCCCGAGTGAGTCGCCCTCCGAGCCCGAAGACTGGTTCACGGAGCATGTGGCTTTCCTGGGTTCAGTCAGTCTGGGGGCTTCGTATAACGTCGATCCTCATCGATCCTCCGTGGGTCCACCGCCCAACGTGGCCGAGGGGACCTACTACGGCAACTTGCAGCGACTGCGTCTGCGCACAGACGTCCAGATGGACATATCCCTGCCAGCGCAATGGCGCTTGAGAAGCCAATTCTATGCGTTCTATGACGCCGCCTATGCGATCCATGGGCAGGAGAAATACACCCAACCGGTGCTTGACGATTATGTACTCGAGTCGGAGATCCTGGATCTTTGGGTTGCGGGGAGCGTTACGTCGTGGCTCGATCTCAAACTCGGTCGACAGGTCGTGGACTGGGGGCGTTCTGAAACCCTGAGAGTGGTTGACGTCTGGAACCCGTTGAACAATCGCGAGCCGGGGCTGGTGGATATCGAAGATCTTCGCCTTCCTGTGACCACGGCCCGAGCGGACGTCTACATCGGTTCCTGGAGCGTGACCGCGCTGGTGACTCCCGAAATCCGTTACGACTACAATCCACCGGTGGGGAGTGACTTCTACCCTGCTTTTCGGCTCGGTGATCTGCCTCCTCCGCCTCCTGGGGCACCGACTCCGGAGCAGATCCTGGCCGGACTCGGCGCACTCGAACCGGAGGCCTTTGCCGAAGAACCCCTGGACCGGAGCGTCTCTCGATGGGGTTCCACGCCCGAATACGCCCTGGCGGTCCATGGCATCTTCTCGGGTTGGGACATCTCGTTCTACCTCGCACGGATCTATCAGAACCAGACGACGAGCGTCATCAATCTACCGGACTTGAGTGGGATCTCCTTCCAGTACGATGACGATCGGGTCACGATGGTCGGCCTCGGGGGCAACTATGTGACCGGCTCATGGCTCTTCAAGGCCGAGTCGGCCTTTTATGACGAGTTGGATTATGCGTATCTGGGGCCCAATCCGGATTATCTGGATCCGTCTCAGGACTCGCCCTACGTGGGGCTCCATGGGCAGTTCTCAAGGCTCGACTGGATGCTGGGCCTGGAATACTACGGCTATCGGGACTGGTCTTTTTCGCTGGAAGTCGCCCACAGGCATCTATTTGATTATGACCCCCTGCTCGAGTATCTACCGAATTATGTGTACCAGGATACCGTCGAGGTGGCTTTTCGAGTGAGTCGGGAGATGCTGAATGCGCGCCTCCTCTGGCACGCTCTCGGCCTGGCCATCGTAAACAACGGTGGTTTCCAAGGCGCATTCATGCGCTTGTGGTTTGAGTATGAAGTGAGCGAGTCCTGGTTCCTGGACGCGGGATATCTCCAGTATTTCGGGGACCAGCAGCTCCCGTTTGACTCGTGGGAGCGAAACAACCGGCTCTTTGGAAAGCTCCGTTTCCGCTTCGACTGAAGCTCGAGCCCAACTCCACCCCTGCAGCTTCACGCTTCCATCGGTGGATTTAAGCCTTCCAGAGGGGTTGTAATCAACCACCTCGCGAAACGGATTCCCTGACAGGCGCCCCAGGCCACTCTTATATTGGCACGCTCCTTGCTAATTCCTTTGGTGTAAGAACGGGTCCGGCGGAACTGGACCGACACCATCATGTGTGAGATTTCNGACCNTGGAAGTCGGAGTTCACGAAAGCGAGACTGCCGAAATGATCGAGTGACCCGTGGGGGCGGGTCTTTCAAAAAACAGACACACGAGTGTGTCTCAGGCCAGACCCGAAGGCTCGTTGGAGGGCACGAATCGGGTCGCCATAGGAGGAAGCAGGAAGATGACGGGGAAAAACGGGGAAAAGGGCAAGATTCTGGTGGTGGACGATGAGGAACTCATCTGCGCACTTCTGGACCGGAGGTTGACCAAAGAGGGATATGACGTTGAATCCACCACCCAACCGGAAGAGGGACTCGCGAGGCTGAGGAACGAGCCTTTTGACCTGATCCTCACGGATCTCAGGATGGGCGCCATGGATGGGCTGGAGCTGCTTGTTCGTGCCCGGAAGATCCGTCCCGACACCGATGTGGTCATGATGACGGGCTTTGCCACCGTCGAAACCGCGCGAAGNGCCCTCACGCAAGGGGCTTGTGACTTCATCACGAAGCCATTGGATATCGACAATGAGCTCCTGCCGCTCCTCACCAACCTGATTTCGCCCGATAGCCCGCAAGGGGTGTCCGATCGTCCCGTCCTTGAGGACATGNTGGGANGCAATGACGATTTCGTGGGCGGAGGACCTGAGAGCAAACGTCTTCTGCAGCGCGTCTTGAAAGTAAGCCGGGCCAACATACCCGTGCTCCTGCAGGGGGAGTCGGGCACCGGCAAGGAGAGGATCGCAAGCCTCCTGCACACGCAATCGGATCGAGCCTCCAAGCCGTTCATCAAGCTCAACTGCGCTGCTCTGCCGGACTCGCTCCTTGAAAGCGAGTTGTTCGGCCACGCCAAGGGCGCCTTTACGGGCGCCAGCTCGGATCGGGATGGCCTGTTCAAAGCGGCCGACGGAGGCACACTCCTCCTGGACGAGGTCGGCGAAATTTCAAAAAGTTTCCAAACCAAGCTTCTCCGGGTGCTCCAGGAAGGAGAGTTTCACCGCCTCGGAGATGCAAAGAAGACCCTGAAAACCGATGTGAGAGTCATCGCAGCCACCAACCGCGACCTGATGAAAGCGGTCCGAGCGGGAGAATTCAGGGAAGATCTATACTACCGCCTCAACGTCGTGCCCATCGACATTCCGCCGCTGCGGGAGCGGGCCTCCGACATTCCGGCGTTGGTTGAACACTTCCGGAAGCNGGCTCTTGATCGGCATCGGCCCGGTGAGTCGCTGGTGATTCCGGATAGCCTGATTGCCCTGCTCTGCGATTATCCGTGGCCGGGGAATATCCGCGAGTTGGAGAACGCCATCGAGAGTGCCATTGTCCTCGCGGAAGANGATACGCTCGCGCTGCATGATCTCTCTCAGGCCGTGCAGGAGTTCGCGCGNGCACAGGGCGTCAAGCCGGCTCTACAAGAGTCAAATGAGGCCATTTCGCAGCAGGACGAGACCCTGGAAGACATCGAGATGAAATGCATCACCCAGGCGATGACGAAGACAGGTCACAATCGTACGCGAGCGGCGAACCTGCTNGGAGTCACGAGGCGGACCCTGAGTTACCGAATCGGGAAGTACGGACTCGAAGCCGAACTTGAGCGACTCCGTGACGAGTCCNCAACACTCTCAGGTGAGGTCCCTGCGCAGCCCCCAGAACTCCATCGCGCGAGACTTGGGGCCTGAGCGATACCTAGAGGGCTCCATAGACCTTGTGGGTCTGGGGGATCAGACGCACATCGGCCACNTGCCTCTCGCAGTGCCGCAGGAGAANCATCAGTGTTCGCGGGTCCGGAGGTCGGCTGGAGCCGATCTCACTCACGGGCTGGAGGATGAGTGCCGCTTCTGGCGCGAGCTCCGACACCGATTGGCAGACCGCGGTGAGGTCGTCCGCTGAGGTCTGTGAGGTCAAGACGACTTTGACATTGACACGGGCCTGCNTCGTGGCGAGCGCCATGAACTCACGATGAAGCCTGTAGAAGTCCTCTTGGGTCACACTCGCTGAGGCCGCGGGCTTGACCTCCCCTGCCAGTTTCCAGTCCATGGCGACCAGGTCAATCGAGGGCAGAACCCTTTCCAGACCCTCGGGATCGAGCCCGTGGGTTTCGAGATGGGTCTGCCATCCTCTTTCCTGGCATGCTTGCGCAAGAGCCCCTGCGAACTCCGGTTGAAGGAGCGGCTCGCCTCCAGTCAGGCTGATGAAGGACCCGGGTTGTGGCTCGAGTTGTTGAATGGCTTCCAGGATTCGCGTCATCCGGATCGGGTTCGCTTCGCTGGCAAAGCTCTGGTTGCCNGGTTCCATCTCNAACCGACAAGACTCGACCGGGTGCCAGGTGTACGCGGAGTCACACCAGCGGCAGCGCAGGTCGCAACCTCCAAAGCGCACGAACACAGTCGGCCGCCCCACAAAGGTTCCTTCACCCTGGGCCGACCAGAAAACCTCAACCAGATTGCCTTGGGGATCCGTTTCCATGGATCTAGCGTTCCAGCGTTGAGCGTCCCATGGCGATCTCGGTGATGACTTCCTCGAGGCGTTCAGGGTTCTCCTCGAGGCCATCAATCACAAAGCGGGCCACGTGATCCTGGGATTCGAGTGTGTTCACCCATGCGAGCTTCTCCGCAAGGTGTTGAGCGAGCCCTGCGTAGTCCAGTGCGCGCTTGGCCGTGTGGTCGTCCCCGGTGACCAGGAAAAGGCTCCCCCCTTCATGACGGGTAATCGAGAGTTGGGCGTCGTAGCGCTCCCGTGCGATTCTTCCGGCAAGNTGAGGATCAATCCCCACTTCGGCCTCGACCACAACCATCACGTAACCGGCAAAATGCACCAACCGNAAGTCGCGAGTCGAGACCCACTGGACTTCATCCGGGATAGGAGGCGCATCGACGCGCCCCGCCTCCCGAGCCAGATCACTCGGACGCCCCGCCAGGAGGCCTTCAATATCCCGCCGGACATCACCGGACTGCCCCGCGATTTGTCCGAGCCTCCACCACCAGAGCCGGCCCCAACGCTCGTAATCGTGCTGCGTGAAGCGACCCGCAATGAGATCGACCAACTTATCCGAAAAACGACTTCGTCGAGTGCTCGTCGCCAGTACCGCAGGCACGCTCGAACCGGCTCCTCTCATGTAGTGGAGAGACTCCTCGCCGATGCTCTTTTCCAGCGCAAACAGATCCTCGGGCGGCCATTCATGGTGGTCGTACCAGTTGATCTGACCGGGATACAGTGAGACCGCCTGCAGGACTTCTCCCGCCGGNGAAGGAGAGAATCCCACGAGGTGGATGGGCACATCTTCCTTGAGGTCCGTCGTCACCTCGCGGAAGAAATGCATCAATTCCGATTGAGGGTATATCCAGATTCCCTCGAGCAGTCGGACGTCGCGCGCCAGGAGAATGGCCGCGCTAATGGAATCCCGATCCGCCGCCGCCACGATGACCGCTCTGCGCCGGGGTTTCGGGGCCTCCTCGACCGGAGGCGGTGCGGGCTTACTCAGCCCGAGGCCGGCGGGTTTGTCACTCGCTTCCGCCTCGGCGCTTTCGCTGGCGTCGTCATCCTCGTACGCCGCTAGAGCCGGCCGGCCGGCTTCTTCCAGCGAGGGAGGGAGATCGGCCAGCTCATCGAAGCCTTCCGCGANCAGGTCCCCGGATTCTTCGGCGCCCGGCGCTTCTCCGCCCGACGACTTGTCTGATTCAGGCTTGGCCCCGCCCCCCTCGGACTCACTGGCCTTGGCGGAGTCCCGCCCGCCCCGGCGTCCGCGAGACCGCTTCCGCTTGGGTTCGGTGCTTTCCTCCGGTTCTCCGAGTTCGAAAAGAGAGATCTCATCAAAAGATCGCTTCTCTTCACCCTGAGCCTGTGTTTTCTCGCTGGAATCCTCGGAAGCGGGCGTATCGTCCGACCGACCTCGTCCTCTTCGTCTGGAGCGCCGCCGCCCACGACCTCGATCGCCGCCCTGGGTATTGGATTCGGTGCCTTCATCCGTGGCTTCAACCACCGTTTTCTCTGCGTCTGCCGCCTCGGTCTGACTTCCGGACGGTCTTTTCCGCGGACGTCGAGAGGAGCGAGCCTGCTCCTCCCGCTTGTCTTGAATGGATCGGGCCGCTTCTTCGATTCCGATACTCGAGAGGTTCAGGCCCTTTTCCTTGTCTTCAGCGACCTGCAGAAGCTCACTCTGCGCCGCGAATCCAGCCATGGCCTTGAGGGCCGACGGCGCGAACGTCTCCGCCGCGATCACGAGATCCGGTCGTCGCAGTTGCACGGGGGCTTCCGCCCCGGCAAAAAGATGGTTCTGCGCGAGTCTCAGTTTCTGGAGTCCGTCCATGAACCCGCCCAGGCTCGCGAGGGTGAGTTCCTTTCGGATGGCTCCGGCCACAGGCGTACCGTCCTTCCTGAGCCCCACAAGGTCGACGGTCTCTTCGTCCGATCCGCCCAAGGGCCAGGCCACTGCATCCCTCAGCTGAGCCGTTGCGATGAGCAAAGGCAGCGCTCGGGCCCGTAGGCCCTCTTCCCCTTCCCTGATCTTGCGGTCATTGAGCCTGCGGCGAACCTGCCCCTCCAGGTCGTCAAGCGCTCCCGCCACGTTCTGGGCAGTGATCCGAACCGTGGATTTCTGTTGGCCCCAGGTCGTCATTACGGGCTGTTCTGCCTCAAGGCGGAGTTCCGCCACACGACGGGCGGCCACGATCAATTCGACCTGCTGACCGAAGGACCGTATGGCCCCTCCGTGCTTGGCAGACAGGCCTTGAAGGCCCTGCACCGCGCGGGTGAAGAGAGCTCGCTGACCCGGATCCACCAGACTCGACGCCAGGGTCGAAGCCGCAATGGCGGCCGGCTCCAGATCCGACTCGGACTCTACGCCCTCTCGGATTTCGCCGAGTTCCGGCAGGCTGAGGGTTTTCAGCGTGTAGGGTAGATCCGCCTTCACCAGCCCCAGCCGTCGTCGGGCCTGGATCGACCAATTCGGGGCGATGGCCATCACCTCGCCAGCGAAAGACTCCTCTTCGACGAGTTTTGCGCCTGTCGCCAACGCTGCGATCAGCGCGTCCCCGGCTTCCGTCGGGGCGAAGCACACCACCTTGGACGCCCCCTCTTCCCCGGTGCCACGGGCTACTACGGCGAGGTGCGCAGGCACGTCGCTCCCGGCCCAGGCTGCGAACCCGAGGTCCGGGATCGCATCGACTTCCCGCAATCGCCCGAGCCAGTGCTCCGCATCGATTTGCCGCTCCTGGCTCTCGCGATTCCCGCCTCGGCGCTTTCTTGAAAAACGTCTCATTTCTGGATCTCCCTGACGGCGTCGTCTCGGCTACGCGGACCCGTTGTCCTCGTGTGCTCGAACCGCTCGTCATGCTTACGCGCCACGCCCTTACGCGGCAGGCGCGAGTGATTTCAGGCGCTCTCCTGCGTGTCCGCACTTGCGGCCACGGCCTGCGCTCGCTGTTCCTTGAGGTCGCTCACCAAGGCTTCTGTGACGACCCGTATGCATTCCCCCGTGACGGGGCCCAAATCCACCCCGTCGCCTTTGAGGCTCTGCGCACTGGTCAGGCAGGCTCGAGCGAGTGACTCCTCCCCCTTCTGCCAGTACAAGTAGGCCGTCTCCGCGAGACGCTCCGCGTTGACCTGGGCCAAAGCGCCCCCGTAACAGGTTCCGATCGCCTCCTTCATTGCGTCGGCCATCTGGTCTTCGTCTGCACTTTCTCCGGCACTGGCCTGGAAGGACTCGCGAATGGGTCCGACCCACTCCTCCAGGACAGGCGGCTGCGGGGGCCAGGGGCCGATTTCCCCTTCCTTGACCTTTTCCGCCAGAGCAGAAAGATCCTCCTCGCTCGCCTCATCGGAAAGAGCTTCGATCACTCTCTCGCCAGGCGTCTGGACCCCACGGTCCTCCAACTGCAGTCGGCCGCGCCACTCCTTGAAGCTGGCGGGGATCTTCTGCGACTCGGATTGTCTTTGCGCACCGCGGGCTATGAGTGCCCGTACGGTTCCAGCGTCCGTTTCGGTCGCGCTGAAGCGACCGCGATGCGTGACATCGCGGATAAACGACTTGACCTGCCTACGTCCCGCCCGATAGACCTGGAAATCAACGATTCCGCGATCCTCGTCAATCAAGGCCTCAAACACCTGGGCGCCACCCGCCGGATTCGACTCGACGATGTATATGAGACGACCGCCGCGCGGGTCATAAGGCGAGAGAAAGCCCACCGAGATGCTTTCATCGACGTGTGGCAAGCGAGCGACGTGAGACTCGGATTCCTCATCGGAGTTCACGGTATTTCCTTGCGATCGTGCCCGATGGATCAACTTGCGCAGGACTTTCTTCCCGTCCTTCGGGAGTTCGGCCGCCGACAAGGAAGCGATCGTAGTCAGCCCTTCCGCCTCTTCGAGCCAGGCCTCCGCGAGTTCCTGGGCCTGATCGGCCTGATTCGCAAGAAGCCACAGAAGTACGCGCTCTCGCGCCTCGGGCTCAAGTATCTGAAACAATCGGGACGGATCGCCGTTGGCCGGGCGAATCTCATCGGCATCTTCCGGGCATGCCACGGCTGCCCTCTCCAGACTTTCTGCCAGACTCATTCAGGTTGCTCCATTTCGATCGTGGCCCGCTTCCGCTCCTGCCGTCAGCGCGGATCGCCTCCCCCCCATCGGGGCTCGCACTCATCGAGGCCGCATGATAGTGGACCCGGCGACAAATGCCTGCGTCTCACACGAAGGCTAAAGAGAGTTCCCGAGGCCCTCGGCGCCGAACAGGCGAGTCTGCTCCGAAATGGCAAAGCGGTCCGTCATCCCCGCCACATAATCGGCAATCGCCCTCTCCCGGCCGGTTTCATCGAATCGAGCCCGAACCCCCTCCGGAAGGTGGTCTGGAGCCGCCAGAAACTGGTCAAAAAGGGATTTCACGACCTTCTCGGCCTCCTGGGTCCGAAGGGCCACTTTGGGATGGTTGTAGAATCGCTCAAAGAGGAAACTCTTGATTTCCCGGCGCGCGCGCTCCACCCGGGGCGAGAATCCCACCACTTTTCCGGTTCTCGCCCGAATGGCCTCCGGTGAATCCAGTTCTTCGGCCACGATCCGGTCCCGTGTCGCTGCGATCAGATCGGTCACGAGGATGTCGATCATCTCGCTGATCATGCGTGTGCGCCGGACCTCCTCCGGGATCTCCCCATGATGGCCCTGCGCCTGTTGGGCGAGGTCTCCCAGGATCGGCAGCTCTATGAGCATTTCGAGGGTCAGGATTCCGGCCCGTAAGGCGTCGTCGAGATCGTGATTGAGGTAGGCGATCTCATCGGAAGCGTCGGCCACTTGCGCCTCCCCGCTTCGCTGGCCGGACACATCCGGGATGGGCACAGGGTGCGCCCAGTTGGACCCATGCTTGAGCATGCCTTCACGCGTTTCATCGCAGAGGTTCAGGCCGAGGTAGTCCGGATGCCGCCTTTCAAGCAGGTCGACGACCCGAAGGCCTTGACGATTGTGATCGAACCCTCCGTGGTCCAGCATGGCCTCGGCCAGGACCCGCTCACCCGCGTGACCGAACGGCGTGTGCCCCAGGTCATGGGCCAAGGCCACGCTTTCGGCGAGGTCCTGATTCAGTCCCAGTTGCCTCGCTATGATTCGCGTGATCTGAGCTCCCTCCAAAGTATGCGTCAGACGGTTCCGGTAGTGGTCTGCTTCCAGATGCACGAAGACCTGGGTCTTGTATTGCAAGCGACGAAAGGCGGTCGAGTGGACGATTCGACCTCGATCTCTTTGAAACGCGGTCCTGTACGGGTGGGGTTCTTCAGGATGAAGTCGATGACCCGAAGTCGCACTACGAAGAGCAAATGTCGCCAGGGGTTGGGATTCGTCCAGGCCTCGTCCTCGACCCTGCTCTTTTGCGGAAGGGCTCTTTTTGGACTCGCTCACTGAGATTTTCCGCCATCGTCATCCAGTTGTCGGAGCACGTCGCGAAGCGCTTCACGCGATTCTTCGCGGATCCCCTGGTCCGAGTCCATACCGTGGTTCTTCGCCGCGGGAGGGGCCTGGGTCGTGGTCTCTTTTACGGAGAACAGCGAAGCCATGGCGGCCACCGCCATCACCACGGCGATGCTCAGGAGAAGCAACATGCGCCAGCCCATGACTCTCCTCTCTTTTCGCTTTTCGTGTTCCAGATCGAGCCATCCCGCGCGGACGCGCACGAAAAGACCTCTTTTGGAGACGCCGGTTTTCAACGTAGAGGGTGCCCCCTTGAGTGTCAACGCAGCGCTCGGGGGCAAAGTGATCCCGGGGAGGCTAGTCTGGCCCGATGACTTCAGTGAATAGCCTTCCGGACCGACTCCTGCTTGGACCCGGGCCTTCAAACGCGCACCCCGATGTCCTGAAGGCCATGGCTCAGCCCTTGATCGGACATCTTGATCCACTTTTCCTTCAACTCCTCGACGAAGCCCAGGCGGACCTGCGGGTTCTTTTTGGCACGGACAATCGCTTCACCCTTCCCTTATCGGCGCCTGGCAGT
>NZGT01000087.1 GCA_002691025.1 Spirochaeta sp.
TACGACAGGCTGGAAAGCAGCCGCTATGATCGCACTCCTGTCTCTTCCGGGGCGCAAACGGTCAAACCTCAGCGCACCCTGCAACAGGAACCAGGAACCAGAGAAAATGGTAATCATCTACGGAAACCGGGTTCAGTTGGATCCGATCAAAGCACGCCTCTCCGACGTCATCCACCACTGCATGCAGACCACCCTGGGCATGCCCGAGGACAAGCGTGCTCACCGATTCATCCCCATGGATTCGGAAGACTTCTACTACCCCGGTGGTCGAAGCGACGCGTACACGGTCATTGAAATCAACATGATGCAGGGACGGACCGTCGAGACCAAAAAGGCCCTGATCAAGGCCCTTTTCTCGAAGATTGAAGACGAACTGGGCATTTCTCCTGTCGACATTGAAATCACCATCCAGGAACAGCCCGATCATTGCTGGGGCTTCCGGGGCCTCACCGGCGACGAAGCGAAACTGAACTACAACGTCAAGGTCTAGGCCCGAACAAGCTCTACGCCTTCATGAAAGCCAAATTGGAAACCATCCGCATCCTCAACGCAGAAATCGACAACTGGAAGTTTGACGACTTCGTCCGTCAACTTGACCACGGCGTCGTCATCACGCCCAATGTCGATCACATGATGCTCCTTCAGAAGGATCGTGAATTCTACGAAAACTATGCGAGCGCGGATCACATCGTGTGCGACAGCCGGATCCTCTATTTCCTCTCGAGACTTCTCTACCCCGGCCGCGGGATCGTGGATCAGATCGCCGGCTCGGACCTCTTCCCCGCCTACTGCCAACATCACAAAGATGACTCGGAGAACGTACGGATCCTGATTCTCGGCGGGACGGAGTCCTCGATCCAATTGACTCGGGACGCCATCAACCAGAGAGTGGGAAGCGATCTCGTGGTCGCAGCCTATTCTCCGCCTTTCGGATTTGAAGACGACCCTGACGAAACAGCGAAAATCGTCCGCATCGCAGAAGAGCATGAGGCCACCGTGCTGGCCATCGGAGTCGGATCCCCCAAGCAGGAGAAATGGATCAGTCGCCACAGGCAGAGCTTCCCCGGCGTCCGACTCTTCTTCTGCGTGGGCGCGACGATGAATTTCGAGGCGGGCGTTGAAACACGCGCCCCGAGATGGATGACCCGTGCAGGCCTGGAATGGTTGTACCGGATCACCCAGGAGCCGGGCCGGATGATTCGGCGCTACTTCGTCGACGACCTCCCGATCTTCTGGCTGGTCACCAAACAGAAACTGGGACTCTACAAAGACCCCTGGCAATGACTCCCCCGCCACCCCCGACCTGAGTCAGCTCCCCGCGGTCACACCGTCCAGATCGCCCGCAATTCGATCCGCCCACTCATCTCGACTTCCGAAGACGTTCTCGAGAACCCAGCACCGCTTGAGAAAATAATGAGCCGGCACCTCCCAGGTGTATCCCATGCCACCATGGATCTGCACACACGCCCTGGCGTTCTTCATCGCCGACTCACCCGAACACAGGGATGCCGCGCACACCGATCGATCCGCCTTTCCTTCTTCGGCAAAATCAAGTGTGGCGCCCGCGGCATACACCGCCGCTCGCGCCAGTTCCAGTCGCGCAAACATATCCGCCAGCATGTGCTTGATGGATTGAAAGGATCCAATCGGTCGATCAAACTGCTCCCGCTGCTTTGCGTACGCCACCGCCAGATCAAGGGTGGCACCGGAAATACCCAGGGACAGGGCCCCCACCAGGGCTCGCCCCCGCAGCGCCAGGGACTCCGCGAGCGAGGCCCCACCGATCGCCTCGCCCCGCGGAAGCTCCACCAACCTGTGAACGGGCGTCAGGGGATCCATGGGGTTCTCGACCGCTTCGGCCGCAACGGCGGAAGGCGTGATCTGATACACGCCGTCCTCACGAAGGACCATCAGGCGGTCCAGGGATTCCCAATGCGCGACGAGAAGCGGCCCCGAACCGAAGGCCCGGACGTCCAGACCGCCCACCACGGCCTCGCCACTGGAGGCTCCATCGATGAGACCCGAAGCCAGCGCCGTAAAGACAAGAGGGCCCGGAGCCAGCGCTCGNCCCAGTTCNTCGAACGCGAGGATCGAATCAGACCTTCCCAGCCCAAGACCGCCTTCCGCTTCTGAAAGGTCCACCTGGAAAACACCCCACTCTGCCAGGCCTCGCCATATCGAGGCATCAAAGCCCCGCGTCGCCTCCGCACCGCGTAGCCTCTCCAGCGAAATTTCCTCTTCACAGAAACTCCGCAACCCCTCTTGCAGGTCGAGTTGTTCCCGNCTGGGTCTGAAATCCATTACGANTCCATCCTTAGCGATCCTTGGGCAGCCCAAGGATCCTTTCTCCAATGATATTACGCTGGATCTGCGACGTACCCGCAGCAATGGTCAGCGAAAGGGATTGCAGATAGCTCCCGGTCACTTCTGCGCAGGGGAGATCCTCCAGATCATCCAGACTCAGCCCCGCCCTTCCCAGCAGCCGCAGCGCCAGATCAGAAACCCGTTGATACAACTCCGTGTANACCAGTTTCAGCGCCGAGGCCCCGACACCGGGCACGCCGCCCTCATTCGCCTGGGAGACCGACAGTTTCAACATCGCCCCAAGNCCATCGAGTTCGGCCTGGATATGCCCCACCTCCCGCCGGAGCGAGCGATCCTCCCAGGCACTTCCTTCATGGCTGGTCACCCGCTTTGCGACCTCCACCACTTGCGCCACGAAATGATTNAGNTTGACCATCTCGCTGGCAAAAGACGTGCCCCGCTCAAACCGAAGGGTGACGTTGGCNACACGCCAGCCGTCATTCTCGGCCCCGACCCGGTTCGACACCGGAATCCTCACATTATCCAGGAAGACCTCGCTGAACTCGCCGCTCCCTGCAATGGTCTTGAGAGGTCGGATTTCAATGCCCGGCGTATCCATATCCAGGATCAGCCAACTCACTCCAGCATGCTTTGAGGCGTCGGGNTCCGTGCGTACGAGCAACTCACAATNCTCCGCCGCCTGGGCAAAGCTCGTCCAGACCTTGTGGCCGTTGACCACGTAGTCATCGCCATCTCGCACCGCCCGCGTCCGTAGGCTCGCGAGGTCCGAGCCTGCATCGGGCTCCGAAAAACCCTGGCACCAGACNTCTTCTCCTCGAAGAATCGAGGCAATATGACGCTTCTTCTGCTCAGGCGTGCCTTCCACCATGAGGGTCGGTCCTCCGTGCAACAGACCGACGAAATTCACACCGACATAGGGCGCCTTCGCCAGAGCGGTCTCTTCGTAGTAGACCAACTGTTCCGAAAGATCCGCCCCGCGCCCCCCGTATTCTTCAGGCCAGTTGATCCCGGCATAGCCCGCCTCATGGAGTTTTCGCTGCCATCCCGTGTCGTATTCGCGCCGNGCAACCCAGTCATGCGCATCCCTGGGCGGCGGNCCGTGCTCTCGTACCGCGTCAGCCAGCCACTCGCGCAGCGCAAAACGGAATAACTCATCACTTTCTGAGTACCTTAGATCCACGCTTCCACCCTCACNTCCAAAAACCCGTTCCTCCAACCCGCACCCCGATCTAGCGAGGCCTCACCCCAGATCCGCGACGACGAAAACCCGTCCACTNGCGAGCGGCCCAAAGAGCAAGCTCGACTCCCTTCAAAAGAAGNCGCTCGTGATCCGCCATCCACTCNCCCAGGCGGGAGANCGCNNTNTCCACGCGGCATTTTTCGCCAGAGCGGAGCGTGGTGGGGAATCGTGATCAAGGGCGACATTCCTTTGTCCACGAAGTCCATATAGCCCGCGAGGCTATCAAAGGANCGTGTTCGNACCACATAGGACATGCTGGTCTCTTCNTTCTTGAAGCAGTGCCACATCCGNCGNGGAAAAAACAGNCTCTGCCCCGCCGTCACTTCGCCCTCCCAGGCATCGATGTCCNTGAGTCCTGAACGCTCCGCAAGGATTTCCGGATCCACCGGATTGCACAGATGATCGTGATGGAGGTCATGCAGANCGGCGTCCANGCGACCCATATCCTCATGCGCAAAAAGCTTGACGCTTTTACGGCCCCACACGCACCAGTGAAANGTGTCACTGTGATCGGGATCGAGGTGCCCCCAGGATATCCGCCCGGCTCCCGCCACGAACAAGTGCGGAGGAAACGGCGGCACCAGAGGCCAGAGCGATCCGTCCAGCCGGTCCTTCCCCAGGAAGGAGTCCCCGGGGATCAGGCGTCGGATGCTCTCCAGGTCGACGTCGTCCACGAGCGACGGTTCGGTATTCACGAAGTCATACAGCGGGTGAGCGAGCCCGAGATGACGAATGGGTTCCCCTGCCTCGATCCTCGCAATGAAATCCGAAAGGGGCATCGAAGAAAACTCCTTCTGATAGAACGCCACCGCATCCTGGCTGTCGACATCGTGGTATAGGACAGGCAGTTGCCCCATCTCGTTCATGAAGAAGGACTGGGTCCACTTCTCATGCGCAGGCCAGCCCGAAGTCAGACCCTCCAGGATGCACGGAACACCCGGCTCCAGAAAGCGTTCCTGGAACTCTTTCGGCCCACACACTTCGAGATCCACAGTCTCCAATGCCTGGTACGGAATTTTGTTCTGTTCAATCATTCACGGAGTCCGTCTTCGAAGCGAGGCGAGCGAATCTTCCATTATACGTCAGGATCGCGAGCCCGCAGTCAGCAAACACTCGAACCCGAACACAGAAAGCGGACAGAAGGGACAGACCCACGACGACCGTGGAACTTGTTCACGACCGGGGCGCGGCGACTCGCTTCAGGAACGGCGCAACTTCTGCTTCAACCGCCGCCAGCGGCCTCTCAGACTTCGACTCGAGTGATACTGGACCGGAGCACTGATATCGATCCCGAAAAATTCCTGGAATCGGTCGAAGTACGCCTCATCCGAATCCGCCTTCCCGAGCGAGACCCACTCTTCGTCGCTCAGGCGCTCCCTCGACGACACCATACGCTCCGCCCCCCACGCGCAGACGTATCGCAACTTCGGCGCAGGGTCCTCGATCGCCCGAACGAGAACATCGGAGACCTCGCGGGTGGGTGACGCCTCCTGCCAACCGTGTTCATAGAAGCGACTGGTTCGACGGCGAAAGGCCGCGTAGGCCGGATTCGGCTCGACCTCGCCTCCAAGAGCGATTGCGTTGGCGACGATATTGGTCCGCGTCGAACCGGACTCGATGATCGAAACGTGAATTCCAAAGCCGGCCACTTCTTGAGCCAGACTTTCACTCAGACATTCCACGCTCCACTTCGATGCCGAGTACGCGACCTGGCCCAGTCCTGCGACCCTCCCCAGGAAAGAACTGATATTGATGATGTGACCGCCTTCCTGCTCTCGCATGGCCGGAAGCACCGCTTGCACGCAACGGATCACACCCCAGAAATTGGTTTCAAAGATGGCCTGCGCCCGGGCGATCTCGATATCTTCCACCACGCCGGAGCCCCCGACCCCCGCATTGTTGACCAGCACATCGATCCCGCCGTCTTCCTCCAGAATCCGAGCCACCCCGTTCCGGACGGAGGCCTCGTCATTCACGTCCAACGAGACCACCTCAAGCGAGACACCGGCCTTCCCCGCGGCCGCCATCAAGTCGGCGGCTTTATCCGGGTTGCGCACCCCGGCCCACACGCGACATCCGTGGGCGGCCAGATGGAGCGCCGCATCCCGGCCAATGCCCGAGTTGGCGCCCGTGATCAAAACGCGTTTCAAACGAGTGCCTCCCTCATGACCGGCCCTTCTCGATCCGGCTCGCCGCTTATGGCCGAGACGGAACCTTGATCCTCAAGCCCTCGCGCAGAGGACCCGCTTCCCGTCGGACTTCTACTCGAAGATACTCTTCCGCGCTCCAATCGGACGCGGCTCTTTGTAATGTGCGGCCAGCGCGGCCAGGAAAGGGAGTTCCCCCACCTTCTCCAGATCAAAGACCAGATCGATCTCCCTGGACTTGAGATCCTGATTGAAGATCCGGGCTACATCCTCCATGGACAGGAGATCCGAAGCCACCTGCTCTTGCTGCGCCGAGTCTCGAAACACATCGGCCTTGAGAAGTACGCTCACCCTGATCTCGTCCAAAGCGGCGCGATACACCTCCGCTCCACGATCCACCACCGCCCACTGGCCCGAGCCATCCGAGGCCGGGCCCATCTCAGCCCGTGGCGTCACCCAGTAATCCCCCTGATCAAAAGGACCCACCGGCTCAACTTGATGGAACATGCCGTGATTGTCTCCCACCAGCGCAGTATTCGACATGGCACCAAAATGTCGATGGGGCTCGTGGTGAGGCCCATCCGGCCAGAACAGGATCCCTCCGCCTTCCACGTCGTCCATCCACCAGATCGAGGTGGCTTGGACGGTTTCCCATTGGGCAAACAAGCCAGACCAATGCATCGTACGCAAGAGCAGCATCGGTGTGTTGAGCCGGTCGCGCCCTCGGAACAAGGGGTTGTCTGTATGCGCCGGTCCTCCATCGGGAATTCCAGCCATCAGATTCACGAAAAGGGTGTGGGGAACAATCACCTCCGCGTCGTAGAAAGTCCGCATGGCCTCGAGGACCCCTGCATGCTCCACGAACATCTCGGAACCCTCAACGCAGACCTCACCCCCCATCAAGGTCTTCTGGAACCACATTCGGCTGGTCGGCGAGTCGTCGTCCTGATCGGGACGGAACCAGCCACCGAGCGGTAGGTAGGGGGCGTTCCGCTCAAGCAGGGCCACCACCGACTCCCGATCCGGCATCACTTCACCCAGCTCAATAGGCGCATCAGGCCAGTGAACTTCGGACTGCATAGAGAACTCCTTCCTGCCTCAGACCCAAACGAAACTGAAACCGACCGTCATCGCTCCACCGGATTGCCATCTTTCCTGAACACCGGAAAATACAGAACAAAAAGAAGAGAGCTCTTTCTTCCCGATCGGAACCTCAGACGCCCGAACGCTCCGCCATCACGCGTTCCACCGTATCAACGATGGCCACCGTCCGGGAGTCGAGTTCAACATTGACCCGAGCCCCCTGCGCCTTCTTGCCGAGATTCGTCAATCTCAGCGTCTCGGGAATGAGATGCAACCAGAACCCCTTCCCCGAATCAAGGCGCCCCACCGTCAAGCTCGAGCCGTCTACCGCCACGAACCCTTTGGGCAGGATGTACTTGAGCCACTCCGGAGAGACCCCCACAAGCAGATCACAGACATGCCCCTCTTGTACCACTTCAAGAATCTCTCCGGTGCCGATGACATGGCCGGCCACATCGTGCCCCCCCACCTCATCACCGACCCGCGCACTTCGCTCCACCGCCACTCTCTGACCCACCTGAAGCTCGCTCAAGGTCGTCAGATCCAGCGTCTCCGCGATCGCCTCGAAAGTCACTCGTCCCTCGTCGGTCAAAGTGACGACAGTCTGACAGACGCCATCAATCGACACACTCGCTCCGGGAACAAGACCCTCGATCATGGAGGCCGGCAAGGCCACCTCGTATCGCAGCAGATCCGGCACCCGCTCTGCGCCAACCACCTCAAAGGTCCCTTGTGTGATGCCCGTGTACATACCTGGTCTTTCGCCTCCGTCTGCTCTGTCCGCAGGTCGCCCCCGAAACCTCGGGACTGCCGTGCGGACCCGATCATACAACACGAGCGCTTCTCCCAGAAAGGGCCAAAGAACCCGACTCGCTCGGGCCTCATTCACCCGACCCGCGGCCGACACCCCGGCCCCAATCACAGCCATTGGGTGCCGATGTCCCGCGAGCCTCTATACTCGCCGCCCATGGGAGACAAAACGCCGCATGGCTGACAAGGAACAAGCTCACCCTCCAAAACCCAAGGCCGGAGAGGTGCCGCCCATGGGCCAGATCGAGACCTGGCCCGAACAACAAAGTCATGGGGACTCCGTATTTCCCGCCCTCTACCGCTCTGGTGCGGGCGAGAGAAGAGCAGCCGACGTCCTTCCATGGGTGGAGGCACAAAAAGACAGCCTGCTTCAAGAAGCCTACCAACACGGCGCCATCCTCTTCCGCGGGTTTGGAATCAAGGATCTTGAAAGCTTCGACGCCTTCGTCTCCGCGTTCCGTCTCCCTTGCTTCACCTATGAGGATTCCCTCTCGAACGCCGTCCGCGTCAATCACACAGACCGGATCTTCTCAGCCAACGAAGCACCGCCCCAGGTTGACATCCACTTGCACCACGAAATGGCCCAGACGCCCCTGTACCCAAGGAGACTCTTCTTCTTTTGCAAGAGGGCAGCCGTCTCTGGAGGAGCCACCTCTCTTTGCCGCTCCGATGTGCTCTGGGAAAGATTGGAAGAAGAAGCCCCTCGCTTCGCCCAGACCTGCCGCGAAAAAGGCTTTCAATACAGCCACACGATGCCCGGCCAGGAAGACGCTGAGTCCGGCATGGGGCGAAGCTGGCGAAGCACCTTCAAGGCCGAGACCCGCGAAGCCGCCGAGGCTCGAATGCAGCAGCTAGGCTACCGCGGTGAGTGGCTCGCGAACGATTGCCTCCGTGTCACTTCGCCTCGGCTCTCCGCCATCCGGGAACTGGAGGACGGCCGCACCTCCTTCTTCAACCAACTCATTGCGGCCTACAGCGGCTGGCGAGACCATCGCAATGACCCGGGAAAATCGCTGACTTTCGGAGACGGAAGCACACTCGACACCGAGGGGGCCGACATCGCCGTTCGCCTCGGAGAGGAACTGGCCTTTGATCTTCCGTGGCAGACGGGAGACGTGGCCCTGATCGACAATTTCGTCACCATGCATGGCCGACGCACCTTCGAGGGCCAGAGGTCTGTCCTCGCTTCATTTACCACCTGACCCGCCGCCTGGAGAATGTCCCTTGACTACCTTGAATCTGACCGACTCACCGCGCCCTCTGGGCCAGAGTGCAATCTCGGCCTTTCCCATTGCCTATGGGTGCTGGCGTTTTGCCGGGACAGACGTGGCCACGGCTCGAGCCAAGATCGAAACGGCCCTGGAAGTCGGAATCGACCTCTTTGACCAGGCGGACGTCTACGGCTGCGATGGCGGCGGCGAGTTCGGTGACTCGGAGGCCCTGCTCGGTCGCGTCCTGCACGAAGCCCCATCTCTCCGCGACCAGATGAAGATCGCCACGAAAGGAGGGATCGTTCTTGGAGTCCCCTACGACTCCAGCCCGCCGGCCCTCCGAAGCGCCTGCGAAGACTCCCTCAAAAGACTCCGGATCGAATCCATCGATCTGTACCAGATCCATCGTCCCGACTTCCTCGCCCATCCCGCCGCCACCGCGCAAGTCCTCGGCGAACTTCGCGAAGAAGGCAAGATTCGCGAGGTCGGCGTATCCAACTACTCTCCCGCCCAACTGAGTGCCCTGCAGGCTCATCTTCCTTTCGACCTGATCACCCAACAACCCGAGTTCTCCTGCTGGGAGATTTCGCCCCTTCGCGACGGCGTTCTCGATCAGTGCATGGAACGCGGCCTCACCCCGCTCGCCTGGAGCCCTCTGGCGGGGGGACGACTCTTCCTCTCACACGACGAGGTGATGACCCAGGAAAGAGGCCCCCAACTAGCCGTCCTCATCGAGACCCTCGACGGCCTCGCGGCCGAGCAGGAAAAGTCCCGGGAGGCAGTGGCTCTCTCCTGGCTGCTCGCACATCCGGCCGGAGTCATTCCCATCATCGGCACCCAGGACCCCGCGCGGATCCGGGCCAGCCTACAGGCTCTTGAAGTCCAATGGACTCGCTCACGTTGGAACCAGGTGCTCGAAGCCTCGCAAGGTGTTGCGCTCCCCTGACCACCCACAAGAAGAGAGCGGCTGGCTTCCGCCGTTCAAGGCGAGCTACTCCGCATACCCGAGCGCTTTGAGCTGCTCCAGCATTTCCCGATCGTCTTCGGGCTCTGGGATCGGCCCCTTCTTCGCGCCGACCACAGAGATCACGACCCGCTCCGCCCCGGCCCCCAGTTCAAGCGACCCGCCCGCCGTCTCCAGATCCGACCATTCCAAGCGGTAGACGCTCTTTCCGGACCCCAAAGTGACCCTGATCTCCCCGGCCGGCTCTCGGGCCAACAGCAAGGCCAACTGATCTTCTGATCCCCGCGCCAGCCACTGAAAAGTGCCCGCCTGTCTCTGGGCGATGGACCCCCCCGAACCGACCCTGGAACGAACGCCCAACAACGAAGCTGAGTCATCCAACTCGAGCCCGATCGAATCCTTCCCCGCAGAGGTCACGGACAACGCCCACGCGGGCGATTCCGACCAACGACGCGCCAGCTTCCTGGCCAGGACCGAGCACGGGGTCGACGGGTCCCCCATTCGATTCTCTTGCTCGTCCGGGTCGGATCTCAAATCAAAGCAGACTTGTTCCCGAGTCTGTCCCTCAAAAGAATCCTTTCGGAAGTATTTCCACCCCTCCTCGATCAAGGCCGCACTCAAGTAG
>NZGT01000088.1 GCA_002691025.1 Spirochaeta sp.
GGTTGGGCTTGGGCTTGGGGTTGGGCTTGGGCTTGGGCTTGGGCTTGGGCTTGGGTTTGGGCTTGGGCTTGGGTTTGGGCTTCACCGGGGCCTTCGCCGAAGGGGTCGGGGCCTTCTTGGGCAGAACCTTGACCTTGGGCCTCGGAGGGGGCTTGGGAGCAGGGGCCGCTTTGGGCGCGGCGGGCTTCGGGGCCGCTTTCGCGGACGGTGCGGGCGAAACCACAGGCGCAGGGAGCAGATTGACGGAAATCGCCTGCGGGACCTGATACTGGGGCGGTTCTGGGGAAAACCACAACAGAAAAGAGAAGAGCACCGCGTGCGCGACCGCTGAAAGCACCCAGGTCTGGCGGAGCCGCCGCCCTGAGTCGGGTTCGAAGTCGGTCCAAATCCGCATCACATCCACTCTCACCAGTATGCTGACCGCCCCCCGTCACGTCCTTCTCGGGCCCCACAAAAAGCCGTCCGGTTCCCACGCCGCTTGGCGCTCAGTGCTCGGCCTCGGTCACCACACCGATCTGCTTCGATCCAGCCCGTCTCGCCGCCGCCATGGCCTTCACCACCACACCGTAGGGTGCATCCCGATCGGCCCTCAAATAGATCTCCTTTGAATCACGCGCTTCAAAGATCGCTTTGAGTCGAGGCTCCAGCTCCCCTTCTGCCACCGATTTGCGCCCCAGGAAATACTCCCCCTTCTCATTCACCGACAAAATGAGCGGCGCATCCCGAACACGCAGAGGTTGGGTCGTGGTCTCCGGCAGATTGACCTGCATGCCCTGCTGCAACATGGGCGCCGTGGCCAGAAAGATCACCAACAGCACCAACATCACGTCCACAAAAGGCGTGACATTGATTTCGGACTGGATACGCCGTCGGGATCTGGAAAGGGAAGCAGCCAAGGCGGTCTAGAGATCCTCCAGCAGTTCCAGATTGGAACTCGGTGGCGCCGTCAAGCCGAGATCTTCAATCAGCTCCTCGGAATAGAGACCGAGAGCACTTTCCACACCATCCAGCCGGGTCGCAAACGCGTTGTAGGCGATGCTGGCCGGAATCGCGGCCAGGAGCCCCACCCCCGTGGCCACCAGCGCCTCCGCCATGCCAGGGCCCACCACCGCCAGGCTCGCAGTGCCGGCGCGACCAATGCTCTGGAAGGTGGTGATGATGCCGACCACGGTGCCAAAGAGGCCCACAAAAGGAGCCGAGCTTCCCACGGTTCCTAGAAAGGAGAGCCCTTTTTCAAGCCGCAGACGTTCACGATCGGCCGTCCAGAGGATGGCCTTGCGCAGGGAACGGCGCTGGCCGACGCCCAGAGTGCTCAAATCGACTTCATCCTGGCCCTGGGTGACCCGGCTCATTTCGTTGCAGGCCGAAAGGAAGACCCGGGAAAGAGGGCTGCCTTCCAGGTGCCGCGCGGCTTCCACCGAGGCCTCCAGGGTCTCGCGATGGTAAACCTCCAGAAACGCCTCGCTATCCTGCTCCGCATTGCGCAGTTCGCGCCATTTCGACAAGATGATGGCCCAGGATCCCACCGAAGAAGCCAGCAGAATCAAGAGGACGAGTTGAACAATCAGACCCGCTTGGAAAACCAGATCGGTCAATTCACTGATCAAAACGCTCGCCCCTGTACTCGGACCCACCACAGCGTGGCCGTCCACTCACTCCGCGCCAGACCTGTACCATGAACGCGGCCGACGATTAAGACTCTGCGCCCAGCCGACAGCCACGCTGTTCAGCCAGGGGGGGAACGCAGAGTGGATTCTAGAGAAGGGGCCCGAAGGCTTCAAGCAAAGGAAGACTTCTACACTGTAGAAAGCGGCTCCTCGACCACCTACAAACAATCAAGGGAAGGACCAGACCATGAAAGTGACTGTCAAAACACAGAACCCCGGGGATATTCCGAGCGATCTTCTCGTCATCCCCGTATTCAGCACAACGAGTCCAACCCAAGGCAAACGCGGCCAGTCTACAAAGACCAAAACCAGCCCCAGCCTTCCGCGTGCTGTGGCGGCCCTCGACAAGGCACTGGGGGGCGCCGGCCAGGCGGCTCTCGAAAGCAGTGACTTTACCGGGGCAGCCGGTCAGAAAGCCCTGATCTATCCCGTAAAGAATTCGTCGCGCGTATCCCGGATCCTCTTGTACGGGCTCGGCCCGGCCGAGAAAGTGGATGCGGAGGCGCTCCGCAATCTCGCAGGGACGGCCGCCGACGAGGCCCGGACCCGAAAATTGGCCAAACTGTCCATCCTCGCTCCCAGTCATCGAGGCCTTTCAAGCGAGGCGTGCGCCGGAGCGCTGACGGAAGGAGCCGTTCTGGGCGCCTACCGCTACGAACAGTACAAAAGCAACGGCGCCAAGAAGACATCCCGCCCCGACAACTATGGCCCGCTGCGTCAGGTCGCCTTGATCTTTCCCGACCTGAAGAAGCCCGCCCCGGTCCGAAGCCAGGTCAGCACCGCCGAGGTGGCCAGCCATGGCCAGAACCTGGCAAGAGATCTATCGAATGCTCCGGCCAACGCCCTGCCGCCCGCCGCTTTGGCCCGGGAAGCTCGGCGGGTCGCGCGGGAGACGGGGCTCGTCTGTCGCGTCATTCGTGGAGCGGAGCTGGAGCGCGGAAGATTCCATGCCCTTCGTGCCGTCGGTCAGGGCAGCCAGAACCCTCCGCAGTTCATCGTCCTGGAGCATCGTGGAGCCCGGACCGCAAAGGCGCGCAAGGCAGCCCCTCTTTGCATCGTCGGCAAGGGAATCACCTTCGACTCGGGTGGGATTTCGCTCAAGCCCTCGGGCGGCATGCAGGACATGAAACACGACATGTCCGGAGCGGCCACCGTGGTCGGCACCATGCAGGCCATCGCTCAACTCAACCTGCCCTGTCATGTCGTCGGGATCATTGCCGCCGCTGAAAACATGCCCGGGGGTCGGGCGTACCGACCGGGCGACGTCATCGGCAGTCGCGCAGGCAAAACCATCGAGATCACGAATACGGATGCAGAGGGCCGGCTGGTTCTCGCCGACGCACTCGATTACGCGGTCGATGTTTTCAAACCCGCAGCCATGATCGACCTCGCAACGTTGACCGGAGCCTGCATGATTGCGCTGGGCGAATGGGCCACCGGTGTTTTCGGGAACAGTGACGAGCTGTCAAAGGAGATGGCGGACGCCGGCCAAAGTACGGGGGAATGCATGTGGCCCATGCCACTCTTCCCCGATCATTTGCGCATCATGAAAAGTCATATCGCCGACATCAAGAACTCGGGCGCTCGCGAAGCCGGCGCATCCACCGCGGCCGCATTCTTGAAGGAATTCGTCGGGGAGACCCCCTGGGTGCATCTGGACATCGCAGGCACGGGGTGGAAAAGCCCGAAGAACAGCTATCAAAAAACCGGAGCCACGGGGGTGGGAGTCCGAACCCTGGTCGCGTGGGTCAAGGACCGGGTGCAACAATAGGTGTGTTGCGCGCGGTCTTACCCGCACTACTCTGGCCAGGACCTTTGGATCAGCTCCACATGCCCCTTCAGCGCCTGGAGGAAATAGCCATGAAGAGAAGTGTTCTTCTAGCCCTTTTCATCGTCTTCTGGATTGGACTCGGGGCTCCCGCCGCGAGTCTGGCCGAGGGAGATCCCGGCGCCGACACGGCGCCTGCCCCCAACGTGGTCACGGGAGACCCCGCAGCGGGTAAGGCCCTCTTCGATGCCAACTGTTCTTCCTGCCACGGTGTCTCGGGGATGGGGGACGGACCGGTGGGCGCCGCACTCACGCCGGCACCCCGGGATTTTACCCTCGCCGCCTTCGCGTTTGATGCCGATCAAAACGGCACCCCCGGCGACGACCGGGACCTCGTCCTCGTCATCCAGAACGGAGCCATGAAATACGGCGGTTCCCCGCTCATGGCCCCGTGGCCGACCTTGACCGACGACCAGGTCATGGATGTCGTGGCCCACATCCGCTCCATGAAGACGGACGAGACCCTGGAAACAGAGGCGGACGCGCTCGAAGAGCCATCGGCGTCATAGAAAAGCCTGAACCGAGCCCCAGCCGAGCCTTCCGCCCAACGGCGAAGTCTGCCCCACGAGGCGTGCGGTGAACACAAGCCATCCAATCCCTCTGCTATCGTGAGCCCTTCTGGAGAAAGCGAAACAAGCGAGATCAGGTGTGAGTCGCATTGGGCGGACCCATCCTCGCGCGACCGCAACCGAGGACCCTCATTGTGAGCGGCAAAGACCCCGAAGTTCTGCCTCCCCTGGAGGAGGCCTCTTCCGCGGAGGAGGATCCGCGCGAGGAAGCCATTGCCATCGACGTGGATACCGAGGCCCACGAGGATTCGCTCGCCGATGGCTCGCTCATCGTCAATACCGACACCGCGCCGGTTCCGATTCCGTTGGACCTCATCCCGGACGACGACTCCGCCAGCCTGCCCACCGCACCGGGTCAGGGCTCCGCACTCTCCAACTACATGGCCCAGCTTTCGCACCATGCTCCGATTTCACGAGAGGACGAGCATGACCTGGCCGTCCGCTGGACCGAAGATGGCGACGTGGATGCCGGTCGGCGGCTGGTGCTCTCCAACATGCGGTTGGTGGTGAAGATCGCCATGGAATACCGACGCGCCTGGACCAACACCCTGGATCTGATCCAGGAGGGGAATATGGGTCTCATGGAAGCCGTCCAACGCTATGACCCCTACCAGGGTGTCCGCCTCTCCTCGTATGCGGTCTATTGGGTCCGCGCGTATATCCTGAAATACATTCTCGACAATATGCGCAGCGTGCGACTTGGAACCACGCGTGCCTCCCGGAAGCTCTTCTTCCAACTCAACAAGGAGAAAGAGCGACTCCAGCGAGAAGGCTTCGAGGTCTCTCCCAAGCTGATCGCCGAACGACTGGATGTCAGCGAAGACGATGTCCTTGAAATGGAGAACCGACTCTCACGCCCCGACACGTATCTTGATACACCGGTACGCCGAGGCGACGAAGAGGGGCGCGCCACCGTGGGCGACGGGTTCGCTACCCAGGGCGAAAGCGCCGAATCCGCCCTGGGTTCCGCAGAACTCCAACGAACCTTTCAACGGGAGATCGAAAACTTCGCGGCGGGTCTCAAGGACCGCGACAAGCAGATCCTCTACGAAAGACTGCTACAGGATGAACCTCGCACCCTGGCCGATATGGGCAAGGAGTTCGGCGTCTCCCGGGAACGGGTGCGACAACTCGAAGCGCGATTGATCGAGCAGCTTCGCGCGCACATGCAGGAAAGCATGGTCGACTTCGAATTCTACCAACCCCCCAAGAAGGACTGAGGTCCCCCGATGGAGCGGACTCGCCGAGCCCTGATCCTTCTCGCCTTGATGGCTCTCTGCCATTGCGGGTCGGTGGATCCTCTGGCCAACGGACGGGAAGCCCCACCCCAGGCGTGGGTCACCATCGGCGGCAAACGGATTCCTGTCGAGCTGGCCATCACCCCGGAAGAGCAAAGACGGGGACTGGGAGAACGCGACCAACTCAAATGGGGCCATGGAATGCTCTTCCTTCATGAGGACACGAAGAGGAGAAGCTACTGGATGAAAGGGATGCGGTTTGACATCGACATCATCTGGATTCGCGAGGGTCGGATCTCGGAGATCGCCCATGCCGTCCCCCATGTTCCCGGCGAAAACGGTCCCACCGTACGGAGTTCGGAAGCCGTGGATCAAGTCCTCGAAGTCCCGGCCGGCTTCTCGATGATCGAGGGCTGGCGCCGAGGCCAGCGCGTTCAGATCGAGGGCCTGGAAGCCCAGCGACCCTGATCCCGAAGGCCCGCCCTCAGGGCGTCAAGACCTCCATGGACGGGAACTCGCTCCGCAATTCCTCCCAGACCGCCGCCTCGACCTCGGAGACCGAAAGACCCACGGCCCCGCCCAGCACCTGATCGGCCGAGAAGCCTTCCCCCAACTGATCCAGCATACGAGCTCTTTCTTCCGGCTGAGTTCGCGACATAAGCCAATCCACCACCAGGACGGACTGCAGATAGGCCTCCTGAGCCTGCTCATCGGAAAGAGCGGAAAAGCCCGAATTCAACGTCTCCAACGGAATCCAGGCTCCAGCCTCAAGCCGACTCCGCAACAGCGCGCGCTCGCTGCGAGTCAAAGAGGGGCTTTGACTGGCCCGCCGTTCGACCTCGAGAGCGAGGCCTTCGTTGAGCCAATAGGGTCGGTCCCCTCCCGTTCTCTCACGGAAGACCGCATGCGCATACTCATGGAAAAGAAGCGGACCCAGCCGAGAAGACGGATGAGCCTGGGCGGCGATATGGATCTTGCCATCAAAGAAACCCACCGTGCGGAAGTTGAAACGATGGCCGTGCGCGCGATCGTACGCGGCTCGCCCATAGAACATGACGCCCAGCGGTTCAGCCGGCGTAACACCCATATAGTCAGACACGGTACTTCGAGCGCGCTCCAGATCTGTAAGCGCCCGACGCGTAAAATCCGTGCTCCGGCCATCCAGTTCCTGATCGACCTGGATCTGGAAGTGGGGACTCTCGGCCGCCACCCACTTCAGCGGCCCACGAAGCCGGGTCGCATCTGCCAGTTTCTGCTCGTCTTCCAACTGGGACAACCGGGACTGTGCGGTCGATCGGAAATCATCCAGCTCAGGACCGGCCAACGCAAGGAAGCTTCGCAAGTGCTCAGCCGCCTGACCGTAGCGACCCCGGCGGCGCTCCATCGATGACAGATACCAATGGGCTTCGGGCCGTCCAGGAGAAAGTCGCAACACACTGCGGAAGGCTGCACTGGCGCGTGCTTCCTCACCGCGTTCCAGGTCCGCCACGGCCGAAGCAAGAATCCGGGTGGCGCGATCTTCCTCCCCCCCAGACACACCCGGTGGCGTAGTCAGTGCCGGACCCGTCAGACCTTCGGCCCATAGATCCGCCAAAGCCAGACCGCGCACGACTTCGCGCGCAGACCCGGCGGGTGCCCGCTTCGGATCATCGGTGAAATGGGTGCGCCCTTCTTCGTCGATCCAGACCCAGGTCTCCGCCGAAAGAGACGCCGGCCCAAGCATCAAAGCCAGTGCCCAGAGCAGCCCCCATGACAGGAGACAAGCCCGGCCCCACGTGCCAGGAGAGAAGATGAGAGCGGATTCGTTCACAACGGATCTCATCGGCGATTCGTGGAGCGGCCTTGAAGATCTTCCGGGAGAGCGGCCACAGAAGCCTCCCAGGCCCAGCCAACAGGATCTAGGCCGACTCGGGACGCTTGATGGCTTCGGCCGCCAGATGACCGATTTCCGGAACGATCAACTTCTCCATGGCCAGACGCACAGCGCCCCGCGACCCGGGGATCACGAAGACCACGCGACCGTCGGCCAACCCCGCCATGGCCCGGGAAAGCAGAGCCGCCGAACCGATGTCCTCATAGGACAGCATCCGGAAGAGTTCGCCGAAGCCCGGGACAACCCGCTCGAGAAGCGGCTCCACACTCTCCGGCGTGACATCGCGCGGAGCCACCCCGGTCCCGCCGGTCAGGATCACCGCTCGAACGTCTTCGCGCGCCAGAGCCTGGCGAAGCGCGGACTGGATCGCGTCCCCGTCATCGGCCACGATCACACGTTCGATCACGGGGTGGCCGGCCTCGGTCAAGAATTCGGCGACCAGCGCACCACCCGTATCGGTTTCCAGGGTCCGCGTATCGCTTACGGTCACCACCAGGGTCGGAACAGAGGCCTTCTCCTGCTTCCGGTGATGATGCCCGTGATGACTCGGCTTGTGTTCTGATTCTGTCATGCGTGATCATCCACCCAGTAGGCTCCATTCACGGCGACTTCCTTCTTCCAGATGGGCACATCCTGCTTGAGGGTATCGATGCAGAAGCGGCAGGCCTCAAAAGCCTCGCCTCGGTGCGGCGCACAGGCCACGATCACCACCGCCGCATCTCCGATATCAAGGTGTCCTATGCGATGCGCCATGGCGACCCGGACCCCGGGCCAGCGCCGAGCGGCTTCCACGGCGATCTTTTCCATCTCGCTTTCGGCCATTTCGGGATAGGCCTCGTATTCGAGGTATTGAATCGATTCACCGCGGGCGTGATTCCTGACGGTACCGACAAAGGTCACCACACCGCCGGTATCGTCGGCTGCGACGCGCGCCACCACATCGGCCTCCACCAGGGGTGTGTCGGAAATCGTACACGCACCCGATCGGTCCGCCTCACCCACACCACCGGCCACCGGCGGCAGAAGCGCCACCTCGTCTCCGGCCGTCAGGACGTGGGATTCCGAGGTGAACTCGAGATTCACCGAGATCCGAAGGCGCTCCCCCAACTGGGCCGCAGCCGCAATACGCTCCGCCACCTGATGGCGAACGTCGCCCGCACAGGCCCCCTCCGGCAACTCGAGATCGAGTCGATCCGTCCCTGCTTCTTCTCGTAATGCACCGAATAGACGTACACCCACTTGCATGATCGTGGCCCCAGACTCCTTGAGTGGGACCAGATCCGGTCCCCGCCCAAGCCTACCCAAGCACAAGGTCTTCGGCCCGGGAAGCCGTCGAATTCCCGATCAAGACGCGAAAAAGTGGGACCCAGGGGAAGACCCAGGCAGAACAAGCCGGACATTCTGCGACTCAGTCGGCGTCGGTCTCGCAACTCTCCCCATCCGCCAGGAAGGGGGCGGGCACCGAGGGCGCAGCTTTCGTGGGCGACGTCATTTCCACGGAGCCATTGAGCACGGCCCCCTCTTCCATGACGAAACTCGGCGCCATCACATCGCCCTCAACCCGGGCGGTTTTGTGCAGGACAATGGCCTTCTCGGCGCGCACATTGCCGATCAAGGATCCGCTGATCACGACATGTCCCGAAGTCACGTCGGCTTCAATTTCACCGGTCTCGCCGATCACCAACGTGTTTTCGCTCCGAATCTCGCCACGAAAAAGGCCGTCAATCCGGACGGTGTCCCGGAACGAGAGCTTGCCCTCGAACTCAGAGCCTTGATCGATGAAGGCCGAAAGCGTGCCCATCCCGCTTTGTGAGGGCACCGGGGCCGAGGGCCGAACCGCCTCTTCCCCCTCGTCCTGTGCTTGTTCGCTTCGTGCTCGAGTGAAATTTCCTATCGCCATTCATCCATCCTCCGTGTGTGGATCCAAGCCTGCTCGCAGATCGACCCTGTTGGGAACCAGCCCACCCGCGGGCCTCGTCGGTCTGTCGTCCCGTCTTCTTCGGCCAGCGGGCAGAATGCTTGAGCGCTCTCCCAGGGCCGCCCAAAAGGCCCGCGTGGAGCCTCATCCGCAAACCCGCTGGCGCACCGGAAACGCCCCATCGACGACAACGAAAAATGCGGGCTAGACTCGACCGCGAATGGCCAAGCCCGCTGAAAGCCCTGCGCTCCTGCTGGAAAACAGTCTCAGAAGTGAGCGGATTCATTCCGCTTATCTGATCTCGGGCGCAGGCGAAGCCCCTCTGTCTGCGGCCCTGTCTTTTGCCCGGGGCCTGGTCTGCGAATCCGACCCCGCCGAACCGCGTCCCTGCGAAGCCTGCCCGGCCTGCCGACGATCCCAACCCGCCGAAGAGCCGATCCCGCTTGCGGCCGGCGACACCAAGGGGCCTCGCTTCCGTCAGATCGGCGACCACGCCGATCTCTACTGGATTGAGCGGGCGCCCAAGAATTCCCAGGTCCGGATTGATCAAGTCCGGGAACTCCACACCGCCCTCAGCCGACGAAGTCACGGGGGAGGCCGACGCGCTGCCATCATCGCCGATGCCCAATTCCTCAATGCCTCGGCCGAGAGCGCCCTGCTCCGACTGCTCGAAGAACCCCCCAGCGATACCTCGATCATCCTGGTGGCTCCAGTGGCCACCAAGCTGATGATCACGATCCGCTCACGCTGCGTCCGCGTGACTTTTCCGGCCGAAGAAAGCCGCGTACTTCGCGGACACGACGCCGACCCCTCGGTGGCCGAAGTCGTCGAAAAGCTGGATGGCCTGGGCCGGCTCGGCCTCTCGGATCTGATCGAATGGGCCGAAGACTACAAAGGCGACCGAGGCCAGATGGCCGAGTCCGTCGATTTCATGCTGGCCGTCGCCGGCGACTGGCTCAGCGAACGGATCCGCGACGAGGCCAACCAGATGGGCCAGGTCCCCCCGGAAAGACTGGACGCGTACAAAACCCTGCTCCATTGCCGGCAAGAACTCACCCGACGAAACGCCAGCCCCCAGATGACCGCCGAGCGCAGCCTCTTTGCCCTCCGTTCGGCCCTGAGTCGGTAGGAAAGGAAAAGACACAGCGTCATGAAGGAATCGACTGTGTGGCTCGACAGCCACTGCCATTTGACCGCCGATCGTTTCGATGAAGATCGAAGCGAGACCATCGAGCGGGCGCGCGAAGCGGGAATTCGCGAGATGATCGCCATCGGGTCCGGGTACGGCGCCGATACCATTCAGGCCACTGTGGACCTCGCCCAGGCCGAGCCGGATATCTTTGCCACGGTGGGCATCCACCCTCACGATGCCACCGAGGCCAACGACGCTCTCTTCGACAAACTGCGCGCCTGGTCAAGAGAAGCCTCTGTGGTCGCCCTCGGAGAGTGCGGCCTCGACTACCACTACATGAACTCCGACCAGGAGGCCCAAAGAGACACCTTTGCGCGACAAGTCGCGCTCGCCCGCGAACTCGACATGCCCGTCTCGATCCACGTCCGCGGCGACGAACCCGATGCCTACGGCGAGATGCTCGACATCTGGCGCACCGAGGGCCGCGGCGAGATCCAGGGCGTACTCCATTGCTACACCGGAACCCTGGACTTTGCGCAGGAAGCCGTGAAGTCCAACTTCATGGTGTCCTTTTCCGGCATCATCACCTTCAAGAAGAGCAGCGAACTCCGGGAAGTGGCCCGTGCCCTGCCCCTGGATCTACTCATGGTGGAAACCGACGCCCCCTTCCTGGCGCCCGAAGGCCATCGCGGAAAACGAAATGAACCCGCCTGGGTGATCCGGGTGGGAGAGTGCCTTGCAGAACTGCATGACCGCAGCCTCGACGAGATCAGCACCATCACCCGGGAAAACGGAAAACGCTTCTACCGCCTGAACGACTGATCGCCGCACCCCCCATCATCCTCACACTGGAGAAGAAGAGAACGTGGACAAAAGCAAGCTGAACCCCGAAGACCGAAGCGTTCTGGAATTGGCTCAGACGTTGGCCCTTCAGGCCGGAGAGATCCAGCGAGACCGCTACGAAACGGAAATCGAAGTCAGGACCAAGAGTGCCGAAATCGATCTCGTCACCGAAGTCGACCATGCCTGTGAAGCCCTGATTGTCAGCGCGATTGAAGCCGACCGCCCCCAGGATGCCATCGTGGCCGAAGAAGGAGGAGGCGAAGACCACTCTGATTCGGATTGGCGTTGGGTCATCGACCCTCTCGACGGAACCACCAACTACGCCCACGGTTTCCCACGCTTCTGCGTCTCCATCGGGGTCGAATTCAAGAACGAAACCCGGGTGGGCGTGGTCTACGACCCGCTCCTCGACGAGATGTTCTATGCGGTGCGCGGCGCGGGTGCCTGGCTCGGAGAGAGAAGGCTCCACGTCTCGAAAACCGATGACTTCGGCCGGGCCCTCATCGCCACCGGCTTTTCGTACGACATCCGCAAGAGCGGCAACGACAATGTCGAGCGCTTCAGCCGGGTCCTCAAAGCCGTTCGCGGACTGCGTCGGGATGGAAGTGCCGCTCTCGACCTCTCCTATGTGGCCGCAGGTCGTCTGGATGCCTATTGGGAACTGAAGCTGCAACCGTGGGATGTCTCGGCGGGCTCACTCCTGGTGGAGGAAGCCGGCGGTCGTGTGAGCGATTGTGAAGGAAACCCCGCACCCCGGAGTGGCGGAGAAGTCGTCTCCAGCAACCAACGACTCCACGAAACCTTGATTTCCTACGTCAAAGATCAGTAGAGATCCATAAAGACCCACACAGGAAAAACCGAAGCGGTGACTCTTCACGCCTTCCATGAAAAGACAGCAGCACGATGGAGCCGGGTCGCCCTGGGCTTGACCGTTCTCGTGTGGGGACTGGCCTGCGAGGCGCCGCAGAGTGGAGAGGCCCCGCTCTTCCAGGCCGCCCGCAGCGGCGATCTGGACAGCCTGAAGACCCGACTCGAGGCCGGCGACCCTCTCGAAAGCACAGGCTCGAACGGTCTTTCGGCCCTGGATCTCGCCGCCCAGGCGGGCCACCTTGAAAGCGTCAAAGCCTTGATGGAGGCCGGGGCCAACCCGGGAACAAGCGACCCCCACGGACTCAGCCCGCTTCACCGAGCGGCCAGCCAAGGCCAATCCGATGTGGTCACCTATCTGCTCAAACAAGGGATCTCACCGGAAATCTCCAGCCCGGATCAATGGCGCCCCCTCCATGCAGCCGCCCAGGCCGGTCAGGCCGAGGTGATTGAGATCCTCCTTCAAGCCGGCGCTTCTCCGGACCCCGAATCACGGCCCACACCCCCGCCGCAAAAACACAGCGCCAGCCCACTCTACGTCGCGGTCCAATCCGGCCAGGAGGCGGCCGCGCTGATTCTTCTCGACGCAGGGGCCGACCCCCAGACACTCCGTCGAGACGGTTGGCCCGCCCTCCACCTGGTGGCCCAGGGCGGATCCAGCGAGTTGGCCGAAGTTCTTGCTTTCCCTCGCAGCGCAATCGATGAGCCCGGTCCAGGTGGGCGGACGCCGCTTCACGTGGCCACGTCGGAGGGACAAGACGCCATGGTGACCTGGCTTGCGCAAGCGGGGGCCGACCTCGATGCGCGCGACGCGAACGGGCTCTCGCCCTTGCATCTCGCCACCCAGGGCCCCGATTTCACCAGCGGTCTGCTCTTGATCGAACGGGGTGCGCAAACCTCTCCGGCCGATCACGAAGGACAAACGCCACTGCATCGGGCCATTGCACACGGACGACACGAAGCCACCCGGCAATTGATCAAAGCCGGTGCGGAGCCGGCGCGGAAAGACGCGGAAGGTTCAACGCCTTTGCATGACGCCGCTCGCCTTGGCCAGACGGAAACCGTCACCCTTCTCCTTGAAGCCGGCGCACCCATCGAAACGACAAGCGAGCGTATGGGAACGGCCTTGCACGCCGCCGCATTGGCCGGGCACACGGAGACGGCCAACGCGCTCCTCACGAACGGAGCCGACGTCAACGCGATCTATCGAGACGGGTGGACACCGCTCCTGCTCAGCGTGCTCAATGACCGGGCCGAACTCACAGACGCACTGATCCGCGCCGGAGCCGAAACCGATCGCCTCTCACCCGACGGAGACAGCCTGATGGGTCTCGCCGCCGGAAAAGGCCACGTCCCCGCCCTCGAAGTCCTGATCGAGGCGGGAGTCTCGCCCGAGCAACTCGACCAGGAGGGAGCCACCGCCTTGCATCGAGCCATCGTGGCAGACCGAGCGGACGCAGCGAACCGTTTGATCGACGCGGGCGCCCAGGTGAACGCCGAATTCGACGATGGATGGACGCCCTTGCTGCTGACCGCGCTTCACGATCGTCCCGTCCTGGCCACCCGACTCATCGAGTCCGGGGCCCACACGGACGCCCTGTCCCCCGATGGCGATCATGTCGTGAGCCTGGCTGCACAAAAAGGCCACCTGCCATTGCTGGCCCAACTCCTCGCCGAGGGGCTGTCTGTGGATCAACCGACAGAAAATGGCTCGACGGCTCTTCATCGAACCGCCATGACAAAACAACTGGACGCCGCTCGGTTCCTGGTGGAGAACGGGGCCGAGACCGATGCCCAGAACCACAGCGGCCTATCTCCTCTTCACTTCGTGGCCTTTGGTGGGAACGCAGAAATGGCCGAGACCCTGCTTGCCTTGGGGGCCTCCATCGAGGCGCATGACCAGAATCGCGTGACTCCCCTCATGATGGCCGCCCAACAGGGCAACCTCCCGGTCCTGGAGGTCCTCCTGGCCCAAGGAGCCGACCCCCGAGCGCGATCCGTCGACGGACACACCGCGCTCGACATCGCAAAAGAAAAGAAGAAGCAGGCCGTCATCGGCGCACTCAAAAAAGCTCAAGGCCTCTGAGGCACTTCAAAACAGAAGACCCGCTAGGAAGAGAAACCCTTGGACCGAGGCGGGAGATCGGCATACTCGGCTTTGCGTTTCTCCTGACGCGCTTCAAACGCCTCTTTCGTATCCTCGCCGTGAAACATTCCGGCCTGCCAGGTCGCCACGTAGTTGAGCCCCTCGGCGACACTGTGATCCCGAGCAAAGTTCAACATCTCCTTGCTGCCCCACATGGCCAGCGGTGAGCGTTCGGCAATCTCTCCGGCAATCTCCAGCACGCCCTCCACCAGGGATGCGTGATCGGGATAGACGGCATTGACCAGTCCCACGTCCCGAGCCCATGTGGAATTCATGCGCCGACCCGTATAGGCCATTTCCCGGGCGTGGCCTTCGGGAATCACTTTGGGGAGCCTTTGCAGGGTGCCCACATCGGCGGCCAGCCCCACGTTGATTTCCTGGACACAGAAGAACGCATCTTCGCTGCAGTAGCGCATGTCGCAGGCCGTGGAGAGATCGATCCCTCCGCCGATGCAGCCGCCCTGGACGGCGACCAGTACGGGCATCCGCGCCTTCTCCAGACACGTCAGGTTCTCCTGCAAGGCCAACACGGTCTCGCGACTACTCGCCCGAGCACGAGAAAGATCGAACTGACCCGAAGAATCTCCACCCGAGAGAAGGGTGAGGTCGAGACCCGCACAGAAATGTTTTCCTGTGGATGAAATGACAATGGCCCGGGTTTTTCCTGCATCATCCAGACGGCCTACGATTTCAGGCAACTCGATCCAGAATTCGCGAATCATGGAATTGTATTCCTCGGGGCGTGACATGCGAAGATGAGCCACCCCTCCTTCTTCCTCGACTTCAAAACATCGGTAGCCCATTCTCGTGTCCTCCTCTCGCTGCTTTGCGATCCAGTCGACCCGAGTCTAGACAAAACTCACCGCCTCCCCAGCCCCAGCCCAGAGCCCGGATGCCGCCCGCCCTGCATCGGGATAACCTCCGGGCATGCCTTTTCACTCCCGATGGAAACGCCAGGGCCCTCTTGGCAAGCCAACCCACCGAAAGCCCCTGTCGGCATTCGGGGTTTGGGCTGCCCTGGCGATCCTGCTCGCCACGCCCGTATGGGCAGAATCCCTGCCTCGCGAGTGGGCCATCGGACTTCCTGAACCCTCCGAATATGTAGAACCCGAAGATCAGGCCAACGCCTTCTGCCCGCTCGGCGTGTGCCGGCCCCGGAGCCGTGATTCCCTCTATGCCAGTGCCGCCTTTGGCCTCGCGGCCCTCGCCAGCGCCTACGTGGGAAGAAGAAGGAAAAGAAAACCGCCTTCGCCTGAGACCGAGGCCGAGCTTTGATACGAAGTCCGCTTGAGTGGAAGGAAGGGGACGAGGAAGTGCGACGCGCCGTGGACGCCTGGTGGCGAGACCCGGATGCTCCCACACTCCATGCACGAGAAATCGCCCGTTCAAAGCGACGCAGAATCCTCCACATCAGTCCGACTGGAAGGCCGGGCCTGATCATCAAAGGCTTCCACGAAAAATCCGGTCGGCCCGGATGGCTCTCGGTGATCAAGCGTATGCTGGGCCAGGCGCCCTGGCAGCGCGAGCAAAGAGGGCTCCAATCCGTAAAGGCTCACCCGCCCCTGGCGCCGGCTTTTCTGGGACGAGCACGAACACCCGAAGGCGAAGTCCTGCTGATCAGCGAATTCATCGAGGGACCTGGACTGGGCGAGGCCTTGAGCGGGAGCAAAGCCGATACCGCTTCCATGCTGACTGCCTGCGGAGAGGTCATCGCACGACTTCACCAATCCGGGTTCGCGCACGGCGACCTTCACCCAGGCAATCTTCTCCTGGCCGAGGGAGGTCCCATCCTCATCGACTTCCAGAGATCGTCCAAGAACAGGACGCACTCTCGGACTGACGACCTGGCCCGTCTCGATTTCTCTCTCGCCCTCATCGACATCCCGGAACAAGAGCGCCGTGCACTGATCCGATCCGTCCTTCCGGATGGCCCGGAGGAGGCTCGAGCGCATCGACGCATCCTACGCCGAAGTCGTCAGCTTGCGGCCCAGCATCGAAGGATCCGCATGCGTCACAGCCTTCGCGCCAGCCCCGAAAGAGCCGCCGTGCAACTCGGAAAGGGGCACGCCGGTCTACGTCGGATGGATTTCAAGCAAGAGGAGCTTGAGGCGCTCCTGCACGCGCATCGTCAGGCCAACCCGGGCCCAGCCGCATCCGCCCCATCCTCGGCGAAGGTAACCCCCGTCCAAGACGGGGACCGCACATTTCAGATCCATGAGGAGAGACCCGACTCCCTGCGGAGTCGGATCGAGGAGTCCCTTCTCGGCTCACCCGCGCGGCGAGCCTGGCAAAGGGCTCACGACCCACAAAGACCGGAATCGGGCGAACGCATTCTTGCGTTCTCAGAACGCCGCGTACTGGGTGTCCCGACGTCCAGTCTCTGGATCATCGAAACCGACGGATCCCAGGAATCCACTCGTCCCCAAAGCAGTCCCGAATCAGGAAAAGGCTGAACCCCGAAGGCCGAGGGCGTGGAGATGCCTCAGGGATTCTGGACGACAAGCCACTGATACGAACTCGAAGAAGAGGCGATGCTTCCGGCTTCGCCTTCCTCGAAAGACAGCGCAGATGGATTCAGTCGGGTCTCCATGATCTGCTTGAAACTGGCGATCTTCCGCTTCGGATCTTCTGGATTGAGACCATGGAAGACAATCTCGATCGATCGGTGCGTCTCCAGCACATTCATGGACAAGGTGGCCAGTGTGAAAAGCTTGCCAATCCCTTCCTGGGCTTCAACGGCGAAACGCGGAACCTCGACTTGATCGAGCGAAAAACCATACTCCAATCGCATTGGACACTCCTCCATTCACCGAGCGGAAAGACTCATCATCATCAAAATCACGGAGCCAACAAGCCGTTCAGGTTCGCCTCGACGCATGAACCTGTCAAGCCACTTTGGACAGACTCCAAAAAACGAAAGGCTAGAGCCTTTCCTCTGCGGGCAGGAAGCAACGCACCTTCTCACCCTCCCGGATCACTTCCGGAGGCATTTCGTGACGGCATCGGTCCATCACCTGTGGACACCGCGTGTGAAAGGCACAGCCCGTGGGCGGATTCGAGGGCGAAGGCACATCGCCTCCCAGAGGCGGAGCCTGACCCCGCACATCCGGATCCATGGAGGGCGCCGCGGCCAACAAGGCCCGGGTATAGGGATGCTGCGGTGCCCGAAATATGGATTCGGTGGAACCGGTCTCCACGATGCGCCCGAGATACATGACTGCAACCCGGTCCGCGAGATAACGGACGACACCGAGATCGTGCGTAATGAAGAGGTAGGTCAGGCCCAGTTCTTTTTGCAGATCACTCAAAAGGTTCAGGATCTGGGCCTGGATCGATACGTCCAGAGCCGAGACGGCCTCGTCGCACACGATCAGCCGCGGCTCCACCGCCAGGGCCCGTGCAATACAGATGCGCTGGCGCTGCCCGCCTGAGAATTCATGCGGGTACAGCCACATGCGCGCCGGGTCGAGTTGAACCTTCTTGAAGAGCTCCGCGACGCGCTCGGTTCGGTCGTCCTCGCTGGAACCCAGACCAAAACTCCGCATCCCCTCCGCCACCGCATCCCGGACTCGCATGCGAGGGTCCAAAGAAGCCATGGGGTCCTGGAAGATGATCTGGATCTCCTGCCGGTAGCGCTTCATCTCCGCAGGAGTCAAAGAAAGCAGATCCACTCCGTCATACAGCACGCGACCCTCTTGAGCCTCGGTGAGACGCAGGATCGAGCGGCCCACGGTGGTCTTGCCGCAGCCGGATTCACCGACGAGAGCCAGGGTCCCCCCCGACTCGATTTCAAGGTCGAGTTCCGTGACGGCCTGCACATGCCCTTGGACCCGACTCAGGATGCCACGCCGGATCGGAAACCAGGTACGCAGACCCTGGACGGAAAGAAGCGGATTTACGGAAGTCACCCTGCCCCCCCCACGACATGGCAGTAGGCCTTGTGCCCGTCCTCAAGACGAGTCGCCCCAGGCATGTCCGATCGGCAGCGATCCAGCGCTTCGGNACAGCGGGTCGAGAATCGACAACCCGAAGGCCACTCTGCGGGCGAAGGAACCACACCTGGAATCTCCGGCAGACGCTCACCCGGATTCGCCAGCGCAGGATTGGAGCGAAGCAGACCGCGCGTATAGGGATGCCGGGCTTGCGTGAAGATCGTCCTCCGCGTTCCCGTCTCGACAATGCGCCCCGCGTACATCACCGCCACACGATCAGCCAACTCGTTCACGATTCCCAGATCGTGGGTGATNAGGAGGATCGACATACCTCGCTCACGCTGCAGGTCGCGAAGCAGACGCACGATCTGGGCCTGGATGGTGACATCGAGTGCGGTTGTGGGCTCGTCGGCGATCAGGAGTTCAGGCCGGGTCGAGAGCGCCATGGCGATCATGACACGCTGCTTGAGGCCCCCCGAAAGTTGGTGCGGGTAGGCGTCGAGTCTCGCCTCTGGATCCGGAATGCCCACCTCCGCAAAAAGATCACGGGCACGAGCCCGCGCCTCGGCCCGACTGACCTTCTCGTGCAAACGAATCGCTTCCACGACCTGATCCCCCACCCGATGAACCGGGTTCAAACTGGTCATGGGCTCCTGGAAGATCATGGCCATGCGATGGCCCCGGACCCGGCGAATCCGATTGACCGACAAGGAGAGCAGTTCCTCTTCACCGAGTCGGATCTCTCCGGCCGAAATCCGGCCNGGCTTCGGAATCAGGCGCATCAGGGAAAGCGCCGTCATGGACTTTCCGCACCCCGACTCCCCCACCAGAGCCAACACTTCGCCCGGGTCGATATGAAAGCCCACGCCATCCACGATGGGCAGATCCTTCCCCGGACCGGGGAAGGTCGTCGTGAGTCCCTCCACTTCAAGCAGAGCGGTCATTCCGTCTCCCGCAAGGTGCGCGGATCCAGGGTGTCCCGAAGAGCATCCCCCACGAAATTGACGGCCAGGATCAAACCAAAAAGCGCAGTGCCCGCAGCCAGGATATTCCACCAGACCACGGGCTCACGGGAAAGTTCACTGCGAGCCTGATCGATCATCTGCCCCCAACTCCCATCCACGCCAATCCCCAACCAGGAAAGAATCGCCTCNGAAAGCACAAGCCCCGAAAACATCAGCACGAAGGTGATGATCACCAGATGCGTCAGATTCGGCAGGATATGCCGCAGGATGATTCCCATCTCGGAGACGCCCAGAGCCCGAGCGGCTGAGACGTACTCCAACTCCCGAAGCTTGAAGGTCTCGCCCCGGACCACCCGGCAAAACCCCACCCAGCCCGTCACCGCCAAGGCAAAGCAGACCGCCAATGTGCTCTTTCCCAGCACCATGATCAGGGCGATCAGGAGNAGGAGTCCGGGCATGGACGCCAGAGCCGACATCACGAAGAAGACCACATCGTCGATTCGGCCTCCGAAATACCCTGCAGAAATCCCGAACAACAAAGCCAGGGGAATCGCGATCAGACTCGTCACCCCCCCGATCAAGAGTGCGACCCGAGCCCCCTTGAGAGAGAGGTAGAGGATATCCCGGCCGATCAGATCCGTACCCAGATAGTGGGTTCCCGGAAACTCGAGCGGCGCCCCTCCATAGAACTCCACGTCGGAAAGAGGCGCGGAGTAACTCCGCTCCTGGGAGTTGGCAAAAATCCGATCCAGGATGCTCTGGGCCTCGTATCGGGCCACCGTATCCTGACTTTCCTCCATCCCGCCGACCCAGTAGACACTGTCAAGGAGAGCCACCAACACATAGAAGGCCACAACCAGAAGGGCAAAACGCCTTCGCCGCCACAAGTCATGAAAGATCTCGGACCACATCCGGGACCGGCGCACAGAATACGTCACGCCCCCGGCCATCAGAAGCAGGCACACCACAAAGACATTCGACCAGACCCAACTCGGCACGAATTCTCCTATTCCAACCGGACTCGCGGATCAACCAGACCGTACGAAAGATCCGTCAAGATCTGTCCCCCGACAAAAAGAAGAGACCCGATGAAGACCATGGTNCGCAGGACGGAAAAATCATTGCCCTGAATGGCGTCCACCGTGATGGCCCCCAGCCCCGGAATCCCGAAGAAGGATTCCAACAAAAGCGACCCCATGAAGAGAAANGGAATCGCCAGCACCACTCGGGTCAGCAGTGGGATGAGGGAATTACGGAATACATGTCGAGACATGATCCGGGCCTCACCGCATCCCTTGGCTCTCGCGGTCCGTACGTAGTCCGCGTTGCTCTCCTCGAGGAAGACCGTCCGGTAGAAACGCAGATCCCCCCCGATTCCAGCCAGGAGCCCCACCAGGATCGGNAGAGCCAGGAAACGGAGAATGACCCGGGGATCCGAATCAAAACCCGAAATCGGGAACCAATGAAGCACCCGCCCCACGATGTACTGNGCCCCGATGATATAGAGAAGGATCGAAACGCTCATGGCCAGAACCGCAAGCACGACCCCCGTCCGATCGATGTAGGTCTCCCGGAAAAAAGCCACCAGGAGCGAAAGAGGAAGCGCGACCAAGAGGGAAAGAACGAAAAGAGGCAGGGTCAACGCCAGGCTTGGACCGATCCCGCTCTTGATCCGGTCCATGATGGGCACGTCGTCCGCGTCACTCCTTCCGAAGTCGAACGTCAACATGCGCCTGTAATGCTCAAAGAGCATGTTGTCCCGCCAGGCGCCGGGGCCTGGGAAGAGNTGCTTGTCATAACCGTGGTTGATCTTCCACTGNTCCACCACCGAAGGAGGAACACGATCACCGAGAGCCTGACGAGCCACATCATCCGGCGTGGTCACGGTAAAGAAGAGAATGAACAAGAAGAAGAGGACGCCCAGCACCACCAGGACCCCATAGCCCAAACGCCTGATCACATACGCCAGCATCACTGACGCTCCCTGAGGAAGGTCACGATTCCCGGCACGATCAGAACCACCAGNAGNGCGAGACCGGCATAGAGGGGCCACAGAATCGGTTGATTCCANGCCTCTCGCCTNTCGGCTCGNGTAACCGGATCCAGATCCCTGTACTTCGTCATCGGCGTAGACATCCCCATGGGCTTCACATTCTTGAGCCAGTCATGGAACAGGGAATACGACTCAGAGTGAATCAACTCGATCCAGGGCTTTTCTCGAGCCAGGATGCCCACCATCTCTGCAATGACTTCCTCTCTGCGCGGACCGTTGGGGAGTCCCTTCATCTCCAGGTAGAGCTCATCATAACGAGAATCCTGGAAATTNGATGTATTCGGACCTCCACTTTTCGAACGGGCCATATCGGACCATAACAAGAAGAGGAAATTCTCCGGATCGGGGTAATCCGCAATCCAACCCCACATGAAGATCTGATAGGAGCCGTTCCTGACTTTCTCCTGGAACTGATTGTAGTTCGTCGCCTGGATTTTCACGTCGATCCCCAGCTGACGCCATGCCCGGGTAAAGAACTCGAAGCGCAGTCGACCCTGAGCCGACGTATCGGGTGTATCAAAGGTCAACTGAAGCGGCTTCCCTGTTTCGGGATCGATGCCATCGGGATAGCCCGCCTCCGCAAGAAGGGCCCTGGCCCGCTCAAGATCCACCTGACGATAGGGGTTTTCGTACTCGGGATCGTACCCGAAGAGACCGGGCGGAAGCGGCGACTGCGCCGGGATGCCACGACCGTTGCTGAAAAGACGGGTGTACTCCTCGGTGTCCACCACCAGACTCATGGCTTGCCGGAGCTTCCGGCTGCGCTCGGCCCCTTCCCGACCCACCGTGGGGTCATCCATGTTGAAGCCGATATAGAAGATGGAGGGCTCCACGCTCTTCTCCAGGGAAATACCCATCTCCACCATCTGATCAGAGAGTCCGCCCTCATGGATTACTTCATCAAAGCTCTCCTTGATGACACCGGCCGCATCGTAATAGCCCTGCATGAATTTATTGAAAACCGGAATCGTTTCCTTCTCGCGGGAAAACACGATCTTCTTGATGAAGGGAAGAGGCTGCCCCATGAGATCAGGACTCAGGCGCCCGGCTTCCCGATCCACTTCCTCCCCTTCGCTCGGGTAGGTGGCCGCAGGCGCATTCCACTCCGGATGCAGAGCCCCGTACCAGTTCGGATTCGCCTCCAGGACAAAGCGTGACTGCTTGTCGTACTCCGTCAGGACGTAGGGCCCCGCACCGACCGGGTGATCCGAAAAGCTCGGACGTCCATCTTCCCCGTCATAGTACGCCACGGCCTCCCAGGGCACAGGCGCCGTAAACGGCATGGCGAACCAGTAGAGGATCTGTGGATAGTCTTCGGCCACATTCAACACGAGTGAATAACGATCCTCGACCTGCACACCCTCGATGGGCCCGACAGCGGCATATTGGTCCCGGACGGGCAACTCTGCAAACTCGGGTTCCCGCTCGCGACGTTCGGCCAATCTCTCGGAAAACTCAGCGAAGCCCTGGATGTTCGACATGGGCTCCAACACTGGGCTGTTCACCGCAGGATCGGCCAGACGCATCAATTCGAAGGCGATGTCCTGCATCACCACTTCTCGCGTCCTGTGCCCCGGACCGTCCAACTCAAAACAGGGATCATCCTGATACAAGAGTCCCTGGCGAAGGACGAAACGATAGGCCGTCCAGCCGTCGCCCTCGGGTCGAACCTGCGGCAGCGCCGTCGCCAGAGCCGGGATCAATTCATAGGGACGCTTGAGATAGTGATACTCCAGCAACGTGTCGTAGACTTCTCCCGTAATGGCATGCGCGTTGGTGGTGTAGGCCACCGCAGGGTCCAGTGTCCGGGGTGCATCCACATAGGTCCGGTAGAGGATCTTGTGCTGACTGTCCTCATCGGGATAGGGATTGTTGCTGCAGGACAAGAACAGGAACAAGGCCACCGAACAGAACCCCAGCATCACCTTGGCTTTTCCGAAACGGCTCGCCATCAGGACCCCACGCCGACGGTCCGTTGAAGGTCCGACGTCAATTCGGCGCGCGTTCCTACACGCTGCGGGAGTTCAAAGAGCGCATCGGGCAGCGCATCGGGAAGACGAACCTGCTTGAACGCGAGCTTCGCCTGTGCCTCAACGCGAGGAAAATCCAATCGAACGTCAAAGGCAAATGAAACCTTCTCTCCTCCCTGACGGTCCACGGTCCGAAAGTCCGAGTACCGCGCCCGCCAGATCAGATCTCCCGACTCCGAGACCCTCTGGATCTCGACCAGGCGACCCACCTCATCAAAAACATAACGCTCGCGAGGGATATCCCGATCATCCAGTCGGCTGAAAGCAATTCTTCCATCCGGAAAAGCCATGGCCTCCGCTACCCGGAAGCCCTCTTGTCCAGAGGGCGAACCCAGAATCAAGGCGACGGCTTCTTCTGGCGAAAGATCAATTCGAGCAACGCGCCAGAGGATCTCGGGNTCGGCGGGACCTTCCTCGATCCGCCCCGTCCTCGCATCAAAAAACTGGAAGGATCGATCCCGTGTCACCACCAGAGCCGCCACTTGATCAAAAAGCCCGAGAACCTCGACTCTGAGTCGACCCGGCTTTTCCACGGCCATGCGCTGCGGCCGGTTGAAGGAGAGATCCTTTGCATCAATGGAAAGTCGCGCTGCGCCCTGGAGTGCCGTTCGCATGGGAGCCTGGGCGCTCAGCCCTTCCATCAGATGCTGGGGCCGGGGATCACTTGCGGGCAGGGGCACGCCTTGGCCCACTGGACTTCGACACGCAAGCGGCGCCAGCAAGGCCAGGCACAGGAAGAGCAGATCNAGTCGTTTCACTGNGGNATGGACCCCGATGGCTTGAGGCCCTCGCTCCTCGCACCTTCTCTGACTCCATTGATCTTCTTCTGAAGCTCCGGCTGATCCGCCCCTTGAGGCCGAAGTTCAAGGGCCTCCTGGTAACGCTCTAGCGCTTGGCCCGGGCGCCCCATTTCCCGATAGACATCACCCAGATGCTCGAACACCACAGGGTCACCGCCCGTCANCNCGATGGCCAGCACCAATTGCTCAGCCGCTTTTTCGAGAAGAGCCACACCCCGGGCTCGCTGGCCCTCGGCCAGGAAGGGCTGAGCCTGCATGTAATAGACCCACCCCAGACTGTCGACGATGTACCCGTCTCTCGGACTCAGTCGGACCGCCTGACGAATCATCTGTTCAGCCTCATCCAGTCGCTGCCCCCGCTCGGCCAGGGTATAGCCCACGTAATTCAGCGCCTGGGCGCTTTGAGGATTGAGTTCAAGAACCCGCTCCATGTAGACCAGCGCCTGATCGACCTGGTTNAGGCTTCCGTAGATGACCCCGAGTTGATAGAGGATCTTCTCATCATCGGGACTTTCCTCGAGAAGTGAATTCAACAAAGCCACGCCGCCGTCGACATCGCCCACTCGAGCACGCAATGTAGCCACATGAAAATCCAGCCCCGCGTCAGGCCGAAGCTNGCGAAGCAACTCCAACTCTTCCAGGGCCTTCTCGGGACGCCCATCGTCTTCGTACAGGATGGCCATCTGGAGTCGCGCTTCCAGGTAGAGGGGATGTCCAGTTCCCACGGCTTCAAAAGCAAGCAGCGCACCCTCCGGGTCGGACTGTGCCTTCAAGACCTGTCCCAGGAAATACGTGAACTCAGCATGCTCAGGGTAGAGTTCAGTGCCCTGGCGCAGACGCTGCTCCGCCGACTCGTAGCGGCCGACTCCGAATTCAAGGGAGGCCAAGCGCCGCAGGACCTCCGGATCATTGGGGTAGAGCTCAAGAATCCGGACGTGAGTCTCGATCGCCCCCTCGAAATCGTTGTGGGCAATCTGGGCTTCCGCGAGGCTGATCAAGGTGCCGTAATGATCGGGATAGTCGTCCAGCACTTCTTCGTAGACTTCGATTTCGCCCTCTCGATCGCCCCGCGCCCTTCGCATACGCGCCAGGCGGGCGTAGAGCACAAAACGGTCCGGGTGATACTCAAGGGCCCGGGTCAAGGCTGCTTCGGCTTCGTCCAGACGCCCCATCCGCTCGTAGGTGGTGGCCACCGCCATGGCCGCTCCTAGATTGCCTGGATCGTTGGCCTCCAGTTCAAGAGCCAGCGCAAGCGCCTCGTCGAGTTGTCCATTTTCGAGATAGACCTGGTAGAGCAGCAAAGCAGCTTCCAGACTGATGGCTTTGCCCTGCTCGTTGAGCAGCGCTCGACGCATCCCTGGAAGATCACGTTTCAAACGGTAGAGACGAGCGGTCAGCAGCCGGCCGTCGACGTCATCGGGATCGAGGAGCATGCCTCGTTCAGCCAACTGGGTCGCCACCACGATCTGGTCGCTCTGGGCCACGAGTTCAGCCTGACGAAAATGGAGCGGGGCCGAATCCGGATCCTTCTCCAGCGCGCGGGCGAAAGCGCCCTGAGCCTGTTCGAAATCGCCTTCCCGAACGGCCATCTCGCCCACCAGAATGTCGTACTCGACACCGGCCTGAGGGCGTACAACCACACCCGAGGAGGCCGCCGTCTTCCGGCCCCCGTGAGAGACAGGCAAGGACGCACAACCCACAGCNAACACGAGCATCAGCGCGATTAAGGCGCCTGAAGCGCGCGAGCCAGATCTGCCGCTGTCCGAGAACGCTTTCATTCTCTCCTCATCGGCGGGCCAGGCCTTTCACTGGAACACTCCGCGGGCTCAGCCTGAGAGATAACCACTCTTTTCAAGATACTCGATCAGCACCGCGACGCTTTGGTCCAGGTCCTGATTTCCGGTATCCACTACAAGTTCCGGCTTCGAAGGCTCCTCGTAGGGGGCTGAAATCCCTGTAAATTCGGGAATTTCTCCCTTGCGAGCCTTGGCATAGAGTCCCTTGACGTCGCGCTCTTCGCAGGTCTCGAGGCTGGCCGCCACGTAGACTTCGACGAAATCGCCCTCCGCCATGATCTCGCGAACCGCATCCCGATCCGACCGGTACGGCGAGATGAAGGAAGAGAACACGAGGCAGCCTGAGTCCGTAAAGAGCTTGGCCACCTCACCGATCCGGCGGATGTTCTCTGTACGATCTTCGGGCGAGAAACCCAGATTGCTATTCAGACCCTGACGGATGTTGTCTCCATCCAGGATATAGGTTTGATGNCCCCGGTCAGCGAGAAGCTTTTCGGCTGCCACCGCCAGCGTCGATTTACCGGAGCCCGAAAGGCCCGTCAGCCAGATCGTGCAGCCTTTCTGGCCCAGCTTCTTTTCACGATCTTCTCGGGATACCTGACCTTCGTGCCAGGTGAGATTCTTTGATTTGGGTTCCGCCACGGCTCGCGTTCCTCTTTTCTTTTGCTTGAAGGGTCTTGAATGAAGTGAAGCCTCTCATCGGACATCGACCTTGAATGCCAGAGACATGCTTCTGGGCCTGGAGAGCCCGATGGCCTTGTGCGAACCACGTCCTTGGCCCCTCNTTCGGCTATTTCATCCGAAAGGCAAACCAAGTCCGGCTTCCCGCCCACTTGAACGGGCCTCGCAACACGGCCGAAGGCGAACTCTAGCCACCCCGACTCCATTGTGCAGCATCTTGCCCCGTGGGTGAACTCATCCATCCAGGCCCTGTAAGAGCCGTTGTCGGTCCGGGCCCGTATGATCCCACCCAACGCGATTCCAGCCGGGCAACCCGACCTGAACTGGCTTCGCCCAGGGACAGGATCCAGGCATGATCGAAATCCCAGAGCAACCGGACCAAATCCAGGACAGCTGGCTNGAGACCGCCCTCGCCCCNCGCTTTCCGGGCGTCNANGTGAGATCGCTCGCCTGTACCCAGGTCGCTCAGGGCACCAATCAAAACGCACGACTCGAGGTGGAATACAAGAACCGTGCGGGAGCCCCGAGCANCTTCTTCGTCAAGACCCCCCCACACGGAGAGCCACAGCGAAGTCTCGTTCTCGGAAGCGGAATGGGTCGCCGCGAGATCCTCTTCTATCGCCATGCCACCCGGGATCTACCGCTGCGTGTACCGGAGGTCTACGCAGCGGAAATCGACGAGAAGAGCCAACGCTTCATACTCTTGATCGAAAATCTCGACACTTCGGGATGCCTTTTTCCCGATACGACCCAGGGCGTCGGGCCGGCTCTCGCCGAACGAGCCATGAATGATCTGGCCGCTCTTCATGAACATTTCGCTCACATCGAGGCCCAAAGCCCTCCTCTCGAATTCATCGAGCCCCCGCTCTGTCAGCCCGAATTCGCCCAGGGGATGCTCGAGCATGCCCTCTCGCGCCGCCGCGATGACATGAATCCCGCCTTTGCTCGCATCGCGGAGCTCTACCTCGAAGACGCTCTGGGTGTGCACGAAGCCTGGAATACCGGCGACCTTGTCGTGACCCATGGAGACACCCACCTCACGAACCTCTTCATCGAGAACGACCGACTGGGTTATTTCGACTGGGGTTGCTTTGCTCGCGCCTCGGCGGCCCGAGATGTCGCCTACTTCATCTGCATGGCCCTCTCCATAGAAGACCGCAGACAACACGAATCCCACCTCCTTGAGCACTACCTCAAGCAAAGAAAGAAGCTCGGCGGGCAACCGCCCAGCCTCGATCGGGCCTGGCGGGACTTCAAGATCCAGACCAGCTACACGGTGGTGGCCGCAGCACCGACCCTCCTCCACCCCAAGGACCGAGATACCGCCGATGCCCGCTACGCCCGGCTTTTTTCGGCTCGGGCCCTGGCGGCGGTCGAAGACCACGGGTCCGACGAGTGGCTGAAAGCAGCCATGTCCGAAGAGAAAAAGCGCTGAGCGGGCCGAAAGGCAGCCGAATCCCGCCCACTCGTGCCCGCACTCCTACAGGAAAAGTCGAAAACATGTAAACTACGTGGATTCGAGCGGGCGGCCTCACGGCCAACCCCATCGCCTCTATCTGACTTGGGAGCCAAAATGAAACTGGTGATTCGGATCCTTCTTTTGAGCCTGTTCGCAGGGACGGCCACCGCGGCAGAAGGAAGTCGGGCTTATATTGCCTTCCAACCGTTCGGACAGACTTTTTCGGGGAGCGCCACAGCCCTGGAGCAGACCGACGGCTTGAGCCGCTCCAATACGTTCGGTGGCTCCCTCGGATTTTCCATGAATGACTATCTCATGTTTGATCTGGTTTCGGTCAACTATTCGGACCTGGACTATTCGAGCAATGCGACTTCAACCAGCGTGAGCACCGTGAACATCATCAGCGAAGTGAGAGTGGGCATGTTCGGGGGGGACTTCCCGGTCAAACCCTATGCGGCGGTGGGACTGGGCGCATCAAACGTCAGCTTCCAATTCGGGGACACCAGCACCTATCCCGATATCGATGCCTGGGGGCTTGCGTGGGAAGCGGGAGGCGGACTCGATCTCCCCATCGGCGACAACGGTATCTCGTTGGGTATTTTCTATCGCTACCGAAGCTCTGTGGCCTTGAGCAACAACTGGCACCCCGTCTCCCCCAGGCGGAACATGACCGAGGAACAGCAGGCCATCTACTACTCGGAATGGGAAGTCAGTTATCACGCCATCGGACTGGAACTTCGTTTCGGAGGCGTTCGCTAGAACGCGTTCCGAACAGGCCGATCCCGCTCTGATTCCTGCCTTAGTCCCGCGCCTGCTCTCGGCGCAGAAGGATGAAGATCTCACGGTTGCCACTCGGGCCGGCCAACCGGCTATCGGCCCGCTGCAACAGCCCGTAGTGTTCCTCGGATGCGGCTTCCACAACCGAGGCCACGGCCTCCTCGCGAAGAGGTTCCTCTCGAACCACGCCGCCTTTGCCCACCTTCTCCTTGCCGACTTCGAACTGGGGTTTGACCATCAGGAGCCACAGGGCCTCGGGCGCCACCCGGACAAAGGCGGGCATCAGCAAGCGCAAGGAAATGAACGAGACGTCGGCCACCACAAGCTCAATCGGCCCGGAAACATCCTTCGCTTCGAGGTGACGAACATTCACCCTCTCCCGCACTTCCACACGTGAATCCGCTCTCAGCTTTTCATGGATCTGGCCACGCCCCACATCCACCGCCAGGACATGTCGCGCTCCGGCCTGCAGCAGACAATCCGTAAACCCGCCGGTCGAAGCCCCCGCGTCCAGACAGGACAGGCCCTGGACGTCAAGATCAAAATCCTCCAGTGCGCCCGCCAGCTTGTCGCCCCCTCGTGAAACAAAGCGGGAAACTTCCCCACGCAGACGAATCGCCGCGGTATCGGGAATGCTGCGACCCGCTTTGTCTACCGGGACATCGTCCACCAGGACGACACCCGAGAGGATCAGGGCCTGGGCGTGGGTGCGCGACGACGCGAGGCCATCCTCCACAAGTCGCTCATCCAGACGGCGACGGCCTCGGCCACGAGACGACCCGGACGGCAGGTTCCCGCTCCCGCTTCAGTCCGAACCCGGTGAATGGGCCTTGCTATTCACCAGGTCCTGGGCCGCTTTGACAATATCGGAGGCATCCAATCCCTGGCTGGCCCGCGACTCACCGTGCTCGACGAGACCCTCACGAATGGCCAGACACTTGACGGGGACGTTCACGCCCTCCTCCATCAGGAATTCCAGGACCGCACTGCCAAAACCGCCCTCACCCACATGCTCTTCCACGGTCAAGATGGCCCCGCAGCGACGAGCCAGAGCCAGCAAGCGCTCTTTGTCCAGGGGTTTGACGAATCGCGCGTTGATGAGGGAGGCGGAAATTCCATCGGCGCCCAGTTCCTGAGCGGCTTCCGTTGCGGCCTCCACCAGCGTTCCCATGGCCAGGATGGCCACATCGTCTCCGTCTCTCAGGATCTCGCTCTCCCCGATGGGAAGAGGCTTGATCTCCGGATCCAGCGGCACGCCGAGCCCACTGCCTCTCGGAAACCGGATCGCTGTGGGACCCGGATATTTGATCGCTGTGGCCAGCATGTGCTGGAGTTCATTTTCGTCCTTGGGTGCCATCACCACGATGTTGGGCAGGTTCCGGAGGTAGGCCATGTCCCAAAGACCCTGATGGGTGGCCCCATCGGCGCCCACCAGCCCGGCACGATCCAGCGCGAATGTGACATCCAGATTCTGGAGGCATACGTCATGCAGCACTTGATCGTAGGCGCGTTGCAGGAAAGTGGAGTAGATGGCCGCAACGGGCTTCATGCCCTCAGTGGCCATCCCTGCCGCAAACGTGACCGCATGCTGTTCGGCGATCCCGACATCGTAGAAACGGTCCGGGAACTTGTCCTGGAAACGATCGAGGCCCGTGCCCGGCGCCATGGCGGCCGTGATCCCCACAATCCTTTCGTCCTGCTCAGCCAGACGGATCAACGTGTCCGAGAAGATGCGGGTGTAGGACGGCGGGGCCGCCTTCTTGGGCGCAAATTCGCCCGAAGGCACATCGAACTGCGAGACACCGTGATACTTGAGCGGGTCCGCTTCGGCCGGCGCGTAGCCGTGCCCCTTCTCGGTCATTGCATGGATGAGGATCGGACCCGAACCGGCCGCAATCATCTGCTTCGCATTTTCAAAGGTCTCCAACACCACGGGCATGCGGTGCCCCTGGATCGGTCCGACATAGCGGAAATTGAGCGCTTCAAAGAGGAGGCCCGGTGAAAAGAAGACCTTCACGGATTCCTCGACCTTGCGCGCCCAGTGAAGCATATCGCCCGGAAGACCGGTCAACACTTCCTTCGCCCACCCCTTCATCCGACGCATCATGGGCGCGGTCATCTTCCGGGAAAGATACGAGGACATGGCCCCGACATTGGGCGAGATCGACATCTCATTGTCATTGAGGACGACAATCAGATTCCGCTCCTGGAGGTGCCCCGCGTGGTTGAGCGCTTCAAACGCCATCCCCGCCGTCATGGCACCGTCGCCGATCAAGGCGATGACGACACCGTCTTCACCCCGATGCAGCTTTCCCCGGGCCATACCCAGGGCCGCCGAGATCGAGGTCCCGGCGTGGCCCGCACCAAAATGATCATAGTCTGATTCGCTTCGGCGCAAGAACTTTGAAATGCCGTCACGCTGACCGATCTGTTCGAAGTTCTCTCGTCGTCCGGTCAGCATCTTATGCGGATAGCCCTGGTGGCCTACATCGAGAACCAAGCGATCCTCGGGCGTGTTGAATACATAATGGATGGCCGTAATCAACTCGACGGCTCCGAGACTCGAGGCCAGATGGCCACCGGTCTGGGAAACCTGATCCAGGATTTCGGCACGGATTTCCCCCGCCACCTGCTCGACCTGATCCCGGGGCAAGCGGCGTAGATCAGCCGGGGAGTCGATTTCGTGTAACAAGCGTTTGGCGCTCATGCTTTCCTCCGCACTGCAAAACGGGCCAGAGCCCGGAGCGGCTCGGCCCGCTCACCCATGCCTTCAATTCGCGAAAGAGCAGATTCAAGCAGGGCTTCCGCTCGCTCAAGACAGGCTTCGCGGCCCAACAAAGAAACCAACGAACACCCACTCTCATCCTCATCGGCATCCAGACCGTCATCGGCAATCTGGAAGGCCACCCCGACTTCCAGGCCGAAGGCTCCCAGAACCGCCAATTGATCCTCAGAAGCGGAAGCCAGTCGCGCGCCGCCAGAGACACAGGCCTGGATCAGCGCCGCGGTCTTTCTCTCATGGATACTGAGAACGAAGGCTTCGTCACCGGGATTTTCGCCTTGACGAAGGTCGTCCACTTGCCCCCCCACCAACCCGGCGGGCCCGATGGCCCGTGCCAGGTCGCGGGCCGCGCGCCCCGACCTTCCAGGGTCGGTATCCATCAACAAACCTTCAAAAGCCAGACTCTGCAAAGCGTCACCGGCCAGGACCGCCGTGGCTTCGCCCCACAAGACGTGGACGGTGGGACGGCCCCGACGCTCTTCGTCATCGTCCATGCAGGGGAGGTCATCATGAATCAAGGAATAGACGTGAATCAATTCCACGGCGGCCGCCATGGGGAGAGCGGATTGCAAAGGCCCTCCCACGGCTTCGGCCGCTGCGAGAACCAACCCCGGACGAAAGCGCTTGCCGCCCGGAAAGACCAGATGCCGCATGGCCCCGTGAAGGTCCGCCGGCGCGGCGTCCAGCGGGGGGAGCCATCGTTCCAACACGGCATCCACAGCGGGGCCGTGCTCGAGCAACCAGGCCTGGGCGTCCATCAGAACGCTCCTTCTTCGGCCGCGTTTTCTTCATTGGAGTCAAACTCGAAAGCCTGGGCCTCCTGGCCTCCGCTTTGTTCAACCAGAATCTCGATACGACGATCCGCGGAATCCAATTCTTCGCTGCACCGTCGACTCAGTGCGACACCGCGTTCAAACTCAGCCAGAGCCTGCTCGAGGGGAAGCTCCCCGTCCTCAAGCTTGTCCACCACCGCCTCCAAAGCGACGAGAGCCTCTTCGAAGGACATGGACTCTTCCGTTTCCGGGGCTGAATCGGCGGTCGGGGCGTCTTTTCCCTGCTTTGACTTTGCTTTCGCCATAGTGGATTGAAATTACCAGAGGGATCCCCCCACGACAAACGCCGCATATCCGGAACAACTTGATCCCAAAGGACTTTTTCAAGTGGACACCAGGCCCACCGGCCCTCAGGCGAGCGATCCGAGCCTCAATCCTCCGAATCCACCACCGCGCGAACCTCGCCTTCGCCGAGACGAATCTCCAATCGATCGCCCGCGGTCACTTCGTCTTGACTGCGAAGCAGAGTGCCATCGGATTCTTTTCTCACCAGCGCGTAGCCCCGGGCAAGAACTCCCAGCGGGGAGAGAGAATCGAGACGCGCCACCCGACGAGCCAGATGGGCCCGTGTGATTTCCGCACGATGCAGCGCCGCCCGAAACAGCGCCTGCCGCGCCGATCCCATTCGACGCCGCTGAGCGGCCAGGCGAGCCGAAGGCGCCAGCCGCCTCAGAACCTCTCGCTCCCGAGACCAGGCTTGTGTTCGACTTGCATGCCATCCTCGGATGGCCGAAACCAATCGGCTCCACTGATACGCCAGATCACGCGCCAACTGATCTCCATCCGGAAGCACAGCCGCGATGGCGGCCGAAGGCGTAGGCGCTCGCAGGTCAGCCACCAGGTCCACCAGGGTGACATCGGTCTCATGCCCCACACCGGTGACCACCGGGACCGGACTCTCGAAAACCGCACGGACGACTTCTTCCGCATTGAAGCACCAGAGATCCTCAAGTGATCCCCCGCCTCGCGCAAGCACGATCACATCCACTTCAGGCGCCTGCGCCACCGCTTCCAAAGCCGCCACGATTTCGTGCTCGGCCCCTTCCCCCTGAACCCGGGTGGGCGAGACCAGGAGGGGCGTCGAGGCGGAGCGAAGCCCCGACACTTCAATGACGTCGCGGACCGCGGCACTCGTGGGCGACGTCACCACGCCCACTCGCCGGGGAAAAGCCGGAATCGAGCGCTTGTGATCCTCACCAAAGAGACCCTCCTCAGCCAGACGAGCGCGCAACTGTTCAAAAGCCAGTTGCAACGCGCCTTGCCCCTGAGGCTCAAGCTTTCGAACAATGAGCTGAAGCTCGCCGCGTTTGTCGTAGACGGAAACATCGGCATACACCACCACCTCAAGACCGTCCTTGAGTTCAAAAGGCACACGAGAAGCGGCCTGCCGGAAGAACGCCGCTCGGATTCGCGCCTTGGCATCGCCCAATGAAAAATAGAGGTGACCGGAACTCGGCCTGGAGAGACCACTGATCTCCCCCATCACCCAGATGCGTCCCACTCGATCCTCAAGCAATCCATTGAGGCCGCTGATCAGATCCGAAACCGCATGCACTCTACGCTGTCGAGGGGACGTCTCACTCACGACGAGGCCTCACTCACCCTGGGATTCCGCGGCGGGGGGCGGCCCCTCATCCACGGCTTCATCGGCCGGGACCGTGAGAGCCGCCGCCTTCTGATTCCTCTGCTCACTGAGCTGATCGAAGTAGCTCCAGCTCTTGAGTACCTCGAGGGCTCGACTCAGGAGCACGTCCTCTTCTTCGGTCTCTTGGGCTTCCACCTCCGCTTCCTCGCTTGCGTTCTCCTGCCCGGAGGCCGAGGGCTCGGGGGGCGTTGATCCGCTTTCGGATCCGGGGCTCGCCTGGCCATGTGTCAGATGACCGCGCAGGTCCGCCTCCCTCAGTCGGCGCATCAAGACGCCTTCACTGGGTGAGTTGGGATGGACCTCGATATCGGGCTCGATCCCCACCTCCTGGATGGAGCGGCCCGATGGCGTGTAATAAAGAGCCGTGGTCAAACGCAGTCCCGCACCGCCTTCCAGGGGATAAACGGTCTGCACCGACCCTTTTCCAAACGTACGCGTGCCCATCACCAGGCCTCGGCCGTGATCCTGGAGCGCACCCGCCACGATCTCCGAGGCGCTGGCACTTCCCGCATTCACCAGAACCACGATGGGGTAGTCCGGTTCATCCATGCCGGCCTGAGAACGATAGTCTTCGCGTTGCGACGCATCCCGGCCCTGGGTATAGACGATCAAACCGTCATCGATCCAGTAGTCGGCCATGGCGACGGCCTGATTCAGGAGCCCCCCCGGATTGTCTCGCAAATCGATGACCATGCCCTTGAGACCCTCTTGATTCTCCTCGTGCAGCTTGGCCAGTTCCTTGGCCAGTTCCACCTGCGTCCGCTCCTGGAAAGCGCGCACATTCAGATGCACGTAGCCGGGTGACAGCGTGGCTCCCTCCACGGAGGCCATTTTCACCACATCACGCCGGATCTTGAAGGGACGAGGCTCTTCAAAACCCTCACGCCAGAGATAGATCGTGATTTCCGTGCCCAGTTCGCCGCGCATCAACGAAACGGCCTCGACCAGATTCATGTCCTGGGTTTCACGACACGTCTCGTCGGCTCCCCAGTTTTCGGGCACGACAGTGGGACAGATCACGGTGATCTGATCACGAGGCTTGACCCCGGCGCGAAACGCCGGCGTTCCTTCAATGGGAGACACCACTTCGATATAACGATCCTTGGCCTTCGTGACTTCGATACCCAGCCCGTGGAACTCCCCACGCGTATCCACCTGCATCTCGTCGAAATCCTTGGGGTCCATGTACGACGAGTGGGGGTCGAGTTCCCGGAGCAGACCATGCAGGGCGCTCTGCATCAGTTCATGCTCATCCACCTCGGAGACATAGTTCTGCCGGACCAGGTCGAGCACGCTGGCAAAAAGAGCGAGATCGTCATACTGCACCGCAGCGCGGCCAAGGCTCCAGCCGCCGAAAAGGATCAGCGCCATGAAAGCGGCTGCGACTCCCAGCGACCATGACCGCAGTGCCACGGAAAGACTTCTTCTTTTGGACATCCTGGACTCCATCGGAAAAGCCCGCACGTACGGCCGACTTGGACCTGAGAAACCGAACGGACCTCTTCCCATTCCGGGGAGGCTCCGCTCTGGGGCATCCTACCCCTTTGCCAACCATTCCGCCGGATCAAGCGGCGCTCCGCCGCGACGCACCTCGAAATAAAGCCCCGGACCTTCAAGGCTGCCCGTCTCCCCCACCGTCCCCAGTACCTGACCGGACTTGAGTTGATGGCCGACCTGAACGCGAATCTGTGACAACTGGCCCGATACCGTGAAATAACCCGAACCGTGATCCAGGATCACGATCTTTCCGTACCCCCGAAACCAACCTGCAAAACGAACCCGTCCGGGAGCCACCGCCCACACCTGCTCTCCCAGACTCGCGGAAAACTCGACTCCTTTGCGAAACGTCTGGGTCCGGTACTCGGCATCGACCACGCGACCATAGGGGCGACGAACCCGCCCACGAACCGGCCGACGCAATTCTCCTTTGCGACTGGCAAAGCTTCGTGTCCCCGCCGATCCCGAGCCCGCTCCTGGATCTTCATCACCGAGCCCCGAAAGTGTTTCCTGGAGGGCCAAGGCGGCCTGCTCGAGACCCTGGAGAAGAGCGCGCTCGCGCGTGCGATTCGTACGGACTTCATCCAGGAGAACGCGTCTGTCGGTCTTCTCCGCCTCCAAGGCCACTCGCCGGGACTCCCACCGCGCCCGTTTCGAGACCACAACGCTCTGTGCCTGGATCGCTTGACCGCGCAGGTCTTCAAGCTCAAGCCACTGCGATCGGAACCGGGCCAGCAGATCCGCGTCGGTCTTGAGAATCCGCTCGAGGTTCCATAATTTTGAAAACATCTCGCGTAGATCTTCCGATGCAAAAAGAAGGCGAAGCGGCCCCTCCGAACCGGCCTTGTAGAGCGCCACCGCCCTTTGCGCCATGAGTCGTCGGGTGTCCTGCATGCGGGACTCCAGGGTCCCCAGCTGGCGGTCTACGCCTCGCACTTCTTCTTGAGCCGCCTCGAGTTCCCGCGTACTGACTTCCACCTGGGAATCCATTTCATCCAACCCCCGGTCGACATCCTCCAACAACTGGACCAGGTCGCGCTCCTCCCGCTCATGACCCACCACGCGGAGGCGGCTTTCGGCAATTCGGGCGCGCAACCGGGCGAGCTCCGGGTCGCTTGTCTCGACCTGTGCCTCGCCAACCCAGGCCAGGCTCAGCCCCACAAGGAGACTGAGTCCAAAAAGAACGAAGCGGCTCCTTGCCTCGAAGCGACACCGCATCAGGATCGCCTGTTCAGCAAAGCCGCCATGGAGCCCACGAGGCCGAGCAAGGCCCCTCCCAGCACCAGGCGGAGGATCTCCGCAAAACCGAAGAAACGGGGCTCGGTCTGACCCAACAAGAAGGTCAGGCCGTATTCAAGGGAAGGAAGCAGGACCAGGAAGCAGAGCCAGAGAAGACCCGCAGCCAGACCGCCTCCAAGCATGCCCTGCAGTGTCCCCTCAAGAAGAAAGGGCGTTCGCATGAAGGTGCGACTGGCTCCAACCAGATCCAGGATGTCGAGCTCATCCCGGCGCGCGTACAAGCCCAACTGGATCGTGTTGGCCACGATCAGAAGCGTCGCCAACGACAGCACCACAGCCACCGCGTAACCCGACACACGAATCAACGAAGCCACGCGTGCGTACCCGTCGATCCACTCACGACCGTGGCGAAGTTCTGCGATCCCAGGAAGGTCCACCACCGCCTCTTCGAGCACGGAAAAGCCTTCCAGGCTGCGGTCCTCGGGGTTGAGTCGCATCTCCAAAGAAGCCGGCAGGGGGTTGTCGGCAATCCCTTCCAGCAAAGCCGCTCCACCGGTCATACGACGAAAGCGTTCAAGAGCCTCTTCTTTATCGACCACGGCCACGTACTCGATCACTCCCACAGCGAGAATGGTCTTGGCGAGATCACTGGCTTGCTCGGGCGTAAGATCGTCTTCCAGATACGCGGTGACCGTGAGATCTTCAGCGAAGCGATCGAGCATCCCTTCCATGTTGACCACAACCAGGGAGAACGCCCCCACAAGGAAGAGCGCCACCGAAATGGTGACCACGGAAACCCAGGCCGTGACGCCAGAACCTCGGAATCCACGCCAGGCAGCCCGAGACAGGATCGCGCCAATCACCCAGAGGCGCATCAACGACCGCCCCCCTCAAGATCCACCTCGGTCAGACGGCCCCCCTCGAGGTTCAAGGTTCGCATTCGATACCGCTCCACCAACGCAATATCATGGGTGGCCACGATGACCGTGGTGCCTCGATTGGCCGCCGCCATCATCAACTCGATGATCTCCACGGAAAGTCCAGGGTCGAGATTCCCGGTGGGCTCATCGGCGAGCAGGATCTCGGGCTCACCCACCAGGGCACGTGCAATGGCCACCCTCTGCTGCTCTCCCCCGGACAGGGACATCGGATGATGATATCGACGGTGCTGGAGTCCGACCTGCCGCAGTGTATTGAAGACCCGGGAGCGGGCCTCCCGACGCGGCGTGCCCACCACATCGAGGGCGAAACCGACATTCTCTTCGACGGTGCGATGAGAAAGAAGTTTGAAGTCCTGGAAAACGACACCGACGCGTCTTCGCAAAGCCGGCACCGCCCGCCCCTGCAAGCGAGCAATATTGCGACCCAGAACCAGGATCTGGCCTTCGTTGGGGCGCTCCGCGGCAAACAACAGTTTGAGAAGCGTGGTCTTCCCGGCACCACTCTGGCCCGTGATGAAAATGAATTGACCCCGCCCTACCTCGAGCGATACATCCTGCAGTGCCCATGTCCCCGGCAGATACGATTTGGAGACATGAAACATCCGCACGGGATATTCATCGCGGGGATGAAACTGCCTGGAGGCAGATACCTTGTCTGGACCCGGACCAACGACCATCGGGAACCAGTGTAGCCGCCTGTCCGATTGACGCGACGAAATATGTATCAGGAAGGAGAGTCACAGGATCGGATTTGTGTGTCCCACTCTCCACAAAGGAGCGCATTCAACATGGCCTGATGCTGCGCTTTCATCATTTCCCGGATTCGAGTCGTAAGATCGGACTTCCCCAGATGATCGGCATAGTCGGACCGGGTTACGCTCACCACGGCACCCCGGAGAAAGAGGTGGGTGATCACCCGAGGCCGATCCAGGCCTCCGTCTTCCGTTTGAACATGGAAGACTCGACCCGCGTATTCCGCGTCGGAATTGAATCCCTGAAGCATCCGGTGCGCCTTTCCCCTGGAAGAACGAGGGCACTTCTGCCACCCGGCCCTCCACCCGTTGTATCGGCGCCTCGACGTAATACTGAACCCAAGCCGGGCACCCCTCAGGGAAGCGACCTTCTCCCGCCCCAACCCACTGCCAGGCTCCCTTTTCGAGGCGCCGGAAAACTGCGCATCCGTGGTAGGGTATCGGCCCCGGATTCCCCGGTGGCGGACCCCAAGAAAGACGAGGGATCGGGAACCGATCCTCGTTTCATTCGAGTCGACTTTCGCATGCATATCCTGGTCATGAATTGCGGATCTTCTTCGGTGAAATTTGCCGTAGTCGATCCTGAAAACGGGCAACGCCGTTTTGAAGGGCATCTCGAATGTTCACGAGAGGATCTCGAATCCACTCTGGACGAAGCAATGAATCAGATCCGCACCTGGACTGAATCCCAAGGAGAGATCCAGGCTGTCGGTCACCGCGTGGTTCACGGAGGAGAGCTCTTCCAGAACTCCGCCCTGATCGACGACTCCGTGATCGAATCCATTGAATCCCTTTCAAGCATGGCCCCGCTCCACAACCCGGCGGGCCTCAGCGGAATCAAGCGCCTGCGCATGGCCTTTCCTGCCCTCCCCCAGGTCGCCGTCTTCGACACCGCCTTCCATCACACTCTCCCCGAGCGCGCATACCTCTACGCGATTCCGAAAGCGCTGCACAAGGAGCACGGAGTCCGCCGCTACGGTTTTCACGGAACCTCTCATCGCTTTGTGGCGGAAGAATCCGCTCGCAGGCTTCAACCGAAGAGGCCCCACAGCCGCCTTGTCACCGCGCATCTGGGCAGCGGTTGCAGTCTCTGCGCGGTTCTGGACGGAAGAAGCATCGACACCAGCATGGGATTGACCCCACTGGAAGGTCTTGTCATGGGAACCCGTTCAGGAGACGTCGATCCGGGCCTCCACGGTTTTCTCGCCGACCGGCTTGGGTTGGACCTGCCGGGCATCGAGAGACTCCTGAATCGTGAAAGCGGCCTTCTCGGGATTTCCGGGGTTTCGGGTGACATGCGAGAACTCGAGCGCGCTGCGGAAGGCGGAAATCAAGATGCGGAACTCGCGCTGGAAATCTTCGCCTACCGGCTCGCGCGGCAGATCGCAAGCATGCTCGTGCCCCTGGGTGGCCTCGATGCCCTCGTGTTCACCGGCGGAATCGGCGAGAACTCCCACGGAATCCGCGAGCGTACGATACGCTGCCTCGGCCACCTCGGCCTGGAACTCGACGACTCCCTGAACCGGATACACGGAATCGAGGACCGGGGAATCATCAGCGGGCCGACGGGCCCCGCCATCCTGGTGGTCCCCACCGACGAAGAGTGCCTGATCGCCCGGGATACCGCGGCCCGACTGGCGGGATAGCGACGACCGAGTCACCCTTTCCAGACCACGAGAACAACACAAGGAGCCTTCATTGGAGAAGCATTACGCGACCATCTGGGAATCCATCACCGACGTCATCGGGGATCGGGAAGCGCTGGTTCACGGCGAGAACCGACTCACCTGGAGCCAGTACGACAACCGCGCGTCCCGTATGGCCCAGGCCCTGACCGAGGCCGGACTCGGTGCTGACTCGAAAATCGGCCTCTATCTCTACAACTCCAATGAATACCTCGAGGCCCAGTATGCGGGCATGAAGATCCGCGGTGTGCCGATCAACGTGAACTACCGCTATCTGGACGATGAACTCCTGTATCTCCTGGACAATTCCGATGCCGAAGCCCTGTTCTTCCATTCCAGTCTGGGAGATCGAGTGGCCCGCGTGATGGAACGAGCCAAGAAGGTCCGTGTGTGGATCCAGGTCGACGATGGGGGAGAGTCGGTCCCCGGCGCGGTCGCGTACGAAGACCTGATCGCCGCCCATGACCCGGCCGCTCGTATCAAGCGAGCCGACGACGATCTCTACATGCTCTACACCGGTGGCACCACCGGCATGCCCAAGGGCGTGATGTACGACATTGGCGCCATGGTCCAGTTCTTCATGTCCCTGGGCTTTCCCATCCTCGGTCTTGGAAACCCGGAACCCAAGGAGGTGGCCTCGGTCGTCAAGGCCTCCTTCGATGAAGGCCGCAACATCAATTCCATTCCCGCTTGTCCCCTCATGCATGGAACCGGAATGTGGCTGGGGGCCTTCATGCCTCATCTCGCGGGTGGCAAGGTCATCACCCTGCCCAGCCGCTCCCTGGACTCATCCGAACTCTGGCAATCCGTCCAGGACGAGAAAGCCACGCAGGTTGTCATTGTCGGCGATGCCTTTGCCAAACCCATGCTCAAGGCCCTCGAAGAAGCCAAGGAGGCCGGTCGCCCCTATGACCTCTCCAGCGTCGGCATGATCATCTCCTCGGGTGTCATGTGGACCACCGAAGTCAAACAGGCCATGCTCGAATGGCACGGCTTCATGCTGATCGATGCCATGGGCTCCACCGAAGGCAGCATGGGAATGCAGGTCACCACGCGAGGCAATGTCGGAGAGACGGCTCGCTTCTCGAAGGGTGAGAATACCAAGGTCTTCACCGAGGACGGTCGCGAAGTCGAACCCGGCTCGGGAGAAGCCGGCATGGTGGCCGCCGGAGGCACTGTGCCTCGCGGCTACTACAAGGACGAAGAGAAGAGCGCTGCCACCTTCAAGACCATCAACGGAGTTCGCTACTCCTTCCCTGGAGATTGGGCCCTGGTCGAAGCGGACGGCACACTGACCCTGCTCGGACGCGGCTCGAACTGCATCAACACTGCGGGCGAAAAGGTCTACCCCGAAGAAGTCGAAGAAGCCGTCAAACAACATGACGATGTCGTGGATTGCCTGGTGGTGGGCGTAGAGGATGAGAAGTTCGGCCAACGCGTCACCGCCGTGGCCTCACTGATTCCGGAAAGCGCAAGCGACGCCGACGCGGTCCGCGAATTCACCCGAACCAAACTCGCCGCCTACAAGGTACCGAAGCAGATCCTGATCGTGGATCAGGTCAAGCGCGCACCCAACGGCAAAGCGGATTACAAATGGGCCAAGAACCAGATCGAGTCCCAGTAGATCCGCCTCTCCACACCCACCCCATAGGCCGCCGCGACCCGGCGACTCCAGAAAGAGGATCCGATGTCCGACGAAGTACTCCTGCTTGAGAAGAGCGATGGCATCGCCACCATCACCCTGAACCGCCCCGATGCCATGAATGCCCTCTCCAGAAAACTCTCCGACGCCCTCAGCTCCGCGTTCCGGGAGATCCAGGACGATCCGGATGTCCGGGTGGCCGTGGTCACCGGAAACGGAAAGGCTTTCTGTGCCGGCATGGACCTGAAAGAACTCGGGACCGGGGGAGACGAGAGCCGGGGTACCAAGATCGGCAACCCCACGGCGGACGCCATGCGAAGCTTCGAGGGACCGATCATCGCCGCCGTGAACGGATTCGCGATCACGGCCGGCTTTGAGCTGGCGCTGGCCTCGGATGTCATCATTGCCTCCACAAAGGCCCACTTTGTCGACAGTCATGTCCGGGTTGGAATCCTGCCTGGCTGGGGACTGGGCGTACGGCTGCCCCGCCTGATCAGCGTGGGCCGAGCCAAGAGCGTATCCCTGACCGGAAACCCCATTGATGCCGCAACGGCTGAAAGATGGGGGCTGGCGACCCAGGTCGTAGAACCCGATGAACTCCTGCCCACCGCCCACGCCTTGGCGCAAGACATGGCTTCTTGCGATCCAGAAATGCTTTTCAGCTATAAAAAGCTGATCAACGACTGCATGGGTATGACCATGGCGGAAGCCATCCCCTACGAGACCGCGACCTCAACGGCCGGAGCTCTTGAGGTCACAGCCAGTCAGATCGAGCAAAGACGAGCCGCGGTCCAGGAAAGAAATCGGGACCGATCCTGAGCACAAAAGGAGTCCTCGCCATGGAAGAACTGATCGGACAGAAGATCCTGGTCACCGGGCCCGCCGGACAGATCGCCCTGCCCCTGGCTTCACGGCTCGCCCGGGAAAACGAGGTCTGGGGCATCGCACGGTTCTCTGAACCCGACTCTCGCGAAAGGGTCGAAGCCGCGGGAATCACCACTCGACAGGTGGACCTCGCCGATCCGGACTGGGGGGACCTGCCGGACGACTTCGACACCCTCCTGCACCTGGCGGCCGTGATCGTACCCGGCGAAGACTTCGACACCTCCATGAAGATCAACGCGCAGGGAACCGGCCATCTGATGAGTCGCTTCCGGAACGCGCGAGCGTGCCTCGTCATGTCCAGTTGCGCGGTCTACGCCTCACCGGCCCAGGGTGATCATGCCGTCAAGGAAACCGACCCTCTCGGAGGCAGCCACCAACCCTACGCGCCGACCTACTGTGTGTCGAAGATTGCTCAAGAAGCCGTCACCCGCTTTGCGGCCCAGGAGTATCAACTCCCCACTGTCCTCGCTCGGATGAATGTCGCCTACGGGGACAACGGAGGGCTGCCGGCCATGCTGCTTGACGGCATGCGGGCCGGGCATCCGGTTCCCGTCCTGCCGGGCCGACCCTCGCTTTGCTCTCCGATCCACGAAGAAGACATCTTCGCGCAGACCCCTCGGCTCCTTGAATCGGCCTCGGTGTCCACCACCATTACCAACTGGGGGGGAGACGAGGTCGTCGAGATCCAGGAACTCACGCGCCACATCGCCGAACTGACGGGGCTTGAACTCAACCTCATCGAATCCCCCGATGGCATCCACCACTATCTCCTCGATCCGACGCGGAGGCAGTCCCTGGCCGGACGGTGTCAGGTGCCATGGCGAGAAGGCGTGCAACGCATGATCGCCGCGAAATACCCCGAACTGCTGAAAGCCTGAGCGCAACAAGCAGGGCCGACAGCCCCTGATCCTGTCCCCGAAATCCCGTCGGCGTTTCAGTGCACGGGCTCTCGCCTCATCCCTCGGACGTCTGCCGGATGGCGTCGACCTTCTCTCGCAGCGTATCGCCGATGACCTGCGCGGCCGGCATGCCTTGCAGCGAGAAGTGGTCTCCGGGAACGGGCCTCTGCTCAAAAGGCCCCAGGATGTGACGGTCCCAGCCCAGGGTCTGGGTTCCGTAGTCGCGCAGGCTGCCCTCGGTGTAGAAGAGCACCGTCGGGATATCGGTGGTCTTCTTGCAGCGATAACGCCGGCTGATCAGCTTGTCCGACCTCTCCAGACTGGAGACACCCACCCTCTGATTCAACGCATAGATGATCGACTCAGAAAGAAACGGCAAGCGTCCTGCTTTCTGGGCCTGCCACAACGAATCCAACAGGTTTCCCCGAAGCATGGGTGACCACTCATCCAGAGGCTTTCGAAGAAGCCTGGAAATCGAGGCCGCACTGATTCCACGAGCCTCGCCCAGCCAGTTCTTCTTGGCTTCGCTGGCCACCTCCGGAAACCCAGTATCCATGAGAGCCAGAAGCGCCGGAGGAGAACCGGCTTCGTTCAGTCTCTGAGCCACTTCGTAGGCGATCACGCCCCCGATCGAATACCCCATCAAGATATGGGGTCCTTCAGGCCGAAGGCGAAGGATCTCGGCCGCATACGCCTTGGCCATGCGGGACCAACTCACCCAGACCGGAGCCTCGCCGTAGAACCCTTGACGCTCAAGCCCGTAGAAGGGCACGTCGGAGCCCAGCGCGCGAGCGATCTTCCTGAACCCGATGACATCCCCGAAAATCCCTGGAATACAGAATACGGCCGGCGACGATTCGCCCGCGCTCAGCGCCACCGCAAATCCATCATGACTCCCGGGGTGGCCAGCCTCGATGAGTGATGCGAGGGCTTCCACTGAAGCCGCCTCGAAAAGAACCACCGGTCGCATCTCGATCCCGAATTCTTCCTGGATCCACTGGGTCAAGGTCAGCGCAGAAAGAGAGTCTCCACCGAGATCAAAGAAGTCTTCGTCCACGCCCACATTCTCGACCTGGAGCAGGCCGGACAGATACACCACGACTTTCTCTTCTGTCTCCGAACTCGGAGCCTTGCGCACGCCTTCGGCTTCACTGCGTTTGCGCCCCTCCATGCCAAAATGCTCGGCGAGTCCTCCTCGCAAAGGCTTCCCGGTGGCGTTGCGCGGAATATCACTTTCCTTGATGAAGATGATCTGATGCGGAACCTTGAAATGGGCCAACCGCTGAGCTGCAAATTTCCGAAGCTCACTCTTGGTGAGCGAAGCCCCTTCACGAAGCACCACGGCGGACGCCACGTCCTCACCGAGTCGATCATCCGGGACCGCAAACGTCACGGCCGCTTCCACATCGGGATGCAGGGTCAGCTCATCATCGACACCCGCAGGCGAGATCTTCTCTCCCCCGCGGTTGATGATCTCCTTCACGCGCCCGGCCAGGTAGAGGAATCCCCTGGCGTCGAGTTCACCCAGATCCCCGGTCCGCATCCAGTCGCCCACAAAGAGTTCTGCATTCTCCTCGGGCATGTTCAGATACCCCGAGAACACATTCGGTCCTCGAATCACGACCTCGCCCACTTTCCGCGGCGACAGGACCTTGTGGCCCGGACCCAGGATCGCGATTTCCTGGCCCAATTCCTTTCCCACCACGAAGCCCACGGAGCCGGGCTGCTGCCGACCTTCCCCCAACGGGTTGGCGGTGGAAAGCCCTGCCCCTTCGCTCAGACCGTAGGCTTCGATCAGGGGAGCTCGATAGATCTCATCGGCCTGAGCCGCGAGACTGGCCGTCCCCCCGGACCCTCCCGAAAGAATGAAGCGGACCTTCTTGGTCTCTTCCGGAAGCGGGGCCCGAGCCAATTCATCCAGGATCGCCCGATGGAAGGTCGGCGTCGCACCGAACCAGGTCGGCGCAAATTCGCGAAGGACATCGCCAAAAAGAGCGGGAGCAAAATCGAGCAATGAAACAAGGCTCCCTCCCGAGAGCAGGGGTATGAAGCCCTGATGGATACAACCAAAAACGTGGAAAAGCGGCATGATCCGGACGCAACGATCGGAAGGAGAAAGCCCATAATGAGCGGTGGTCAGCGCCACCGAAGCGCAGAGGTTCTTCTGCGTAAGCGGCACAGGCTTTGATTGCGCCGTCGTGCCGGAAGTCAGGACGATCAGGGCTACATCGTCGGACGTCGCAGAGGCAAAGCTCTCGGGCTTCGCTTCGGCGGTCGGAGCCGAATCGGATTTCCACTCCACCGAGGAGAGACCCGCTGAACGCTCGGGTTCAGCGGTGCTCTCGAAAACGGGAATCCCGCAGGCCTGCGCGGCCGCCACCGCTGGCGAAGTCGACCCCGCCTCCACCAGCAGGCCCCGCGCCCCAAAAGAAGCGAACTGATCCTCGAATTCGGCCTGGGTATACGCCGGGTTGAGAGGAACCGCCGTTGCAGATACGGCCAGTCCCATGATGAGGAATTGCTGCTCCACGGATTGAGGCATGACGATGGCCACCGCGTCGCCACGTCCAATCCCAAAGCGATTGAAGCAGGACGCAAGGGATTCCATCTCGGCCAGCAGTCGACCAAAAGAGAGGGGATCACGATCCGGAGCCAGAATGGCAGGCACATCCGGCCTCTCCTGCGCCCAATAGGAGAAACCCTCATGAAGAGTTTCGAACAAAGCACCCATCTCGCCAAAATAACCCAGCTGGAATCGAGGTTCATCAAAATTGCACAGAGAGGAAGGAATTTATCCGGTCACTCGCCCCTATAAGCAACCGGCAAATCACGACCCATGTATCGGCACGAACTCACCAAACCAGCAGAACCATGCGTTTGCCGCTCAGCCAGCAGGACGAAGCAGCCAACGACCTGCACGAAGCGCTTCCGGATCCCCATGCACCTTCCCGGGATCATCGGCCAACTTGATGACCGGGACGCCATCGATGCTCCACATCTTCAGGACCACATGAATGGGCTCGCTTCCTGCGAAGTCATTGGTGAAGTGGGTTCCGATACCGAAGCTCAGCCGGATCCGGCCTTTGAAATACCGCTGGATCGCGAGAGCCTTTTCGACATCCAGGCCGTCACTGAACACGATGGTTTTTGTATCGGGTCGGATGCCAATGGATTCATAATGACGAATGATGCGGTCTCCGAAAGCAAAGGGATCGCCACTGTCGTGCCGGACTCCGTCCAGGGTTCGAGCCAGAGCCGGATCGAAATCCGCCAGGAAGGCGTCCAGCCCAAAAGTGTCGGTCAGGGCGATCCCCAGACGACCTTCGTAGATTTCGATCCAGCGTTGCAGCGCACGTTGATTCGCATGAGGCAAACCCTCCAAGCCGGAGACACCCATGATCCACTCGTGGGCCATGGTCCCGATGGCCATCAGGTCGAAGACGCGGGCAAAGTGCAGATTCGATGTGCCGGTAAAGCCGGTTTTCCCCATCGCTTGTCGAATGAAGATCTCCTGGCTTTGGGGATTCCGTCTGCGACGAGTTCCGAAATCGGCGAAGAGACATCCCCCTTGGCTCAGGGCCGTCGACTTGCCATCTGCCATCCTGGCCTGATCATCCAGGGTCCAGTTCGTATCGCAATGGATGAAATACTGTTCAGTGATGACCGCCAGCAGGGGTACTTCCCACAAGATCGTCTGGCTCCATAGGCCTCGCACACGGAGATGGAACTGCCCCTGATCGTCAATGCGGAAATCGAGCTCATCCGGATTGAAGCGGTAGTCATGGAGATAGGCGAGGAAATCAGGACGGTCCAGGACGTCCAGTCGATCCCGTATATAGGCGACCTCCTCGGCTTGCAGTCGCATCTCAGCCAGCTGGTCCAGCTGCCTTCTGAATCCCTGAAGAAAGGCCTCGTTGTACCCACCACGCGGATCACGATCGAAAAAACGATACTCAACCTCGGCATCCGGGTAATGACGAAGCACCGCATTCATCATCGTGAATTTATAGAGATCGTTATCGAGGATCGACTGAATGGGCACCCAAGGCTCCGTTTTGAGGCGCGTCTGGCCCGCGCGGAGTCTAGTGGAATCCGGGAAAAGGCGTACCCACCTCCAGGCGTACCCACTCAAGCCCAGAGCCGACAAGCGAACCGGAGATGATTTGCAGCCCCATGGCATTCCGAACTACTCTTTGCCGGGCCTCCCCCTTCTTGCATTCAAATGCTCGGGAAAGTCCGCAAAAATGCCCGACAAGGCCTCGCCGGCTCCCATCAACCTACGGATCACCCTGCTCTGTGTGGCCTTGATTTCCGTCCTCACGGCCTTGATCTACGCCCAGGTGATCGAGCATGAGTTCATCGACTGGGATGACTACAGCTACTACGTCCACAACCCCCATCTGGATGGCGTGTTCTCTTTCGTCGATTTCACCAAAGCCTTCACAGAGCCCTATTTCGCCAACTGGTCGCCTCTGTCTTCGATTTCCATCCGGTTGGGAGATGCGGTGCATGGACTCGATCCCGGCTGGGTCCTGATCACCAATGTCGTGCTCCACGGACTCGCGGCAATCCTGCTCTTCCTGGCCCTGTACCGACTCACAGGCCAGTGGGCCCCCAGTGCCTTCGTGGCTCTCGCCTTCGCGGTTCATCCCCTTCACGTGGAGTCGGTCGCCTGGGCGTCCGAAAGAAAAGACGTCCTCGCCGGCTTCTTCTGGATGGGCACGCTCTGGGTCTATGCCCTCTACACCGAAAACAAATCGGGACCGCGATACGCGGCCGTGCTTCTTCTTTCCCTTTTGGCCCTGCTCGCCAAGCCCTCCGCCGTCCCACTCCCCCTGACCCTGCTGCTTCTCGACTTCTGGCCCCTTCACCGTCTAGTGGAGACGCGCGAGAGGAATCGGGCCCTTCTCGAGAAGGTCCCCCTGGTGCTGATCGCCGTCGGCATAAGCCTCTCCACCTACTGGGCCCAATCGTCGGCGGGCGCGGAACACTCCGACCTCTACCCCTTCGATCAGAGACTGATCAACGCAGGGACGAGTTATTGGAAGTACGGGGTCGATTTCTTCTGGCCCAGCCAACTTTCACCCTATCACGTCTACCTCTCCGAGGATGTCCTCTACTCATGGCCAAGCCTCTTCTTCTTCCTCGCCCTGGTCGCGCTCACCGGGCTGGCTTTCTCGCAGTCCAGGAAACGACCCTATCTCCTGATGGGTTGGATCTGGTTCGGCGTCACCCTGGTCCCCATGGTGGGCCTGATCCAGGTCGGCGGTCAGTCTCGCGCGGATCGCTATATGTACATCCCCGCCATTGGCCTCGCCCTGGCTCTGGCCTGGTGGGGGAAGGAATTTGCCGAGAAGCGACCGTCTCTACGGCGGCCCCTGATTGTTCTCGGCCTCATCGTGACCCTGGTCTGGACCGGCCTCGCTCGGCACCAGGTCGGCTATTGGGAGAACACCCTCACACTCTTCAATCATGCGGTCGATCTCAACCCCGACAACCAGATGGCTCACGACAAACTCGGCGTCACCCACTGGAACAACGGAGAGGCTGAACTCAGCGAAGAGCACTTCAAACGGGCTCTTGAGGTCAGACCCGAATGGGGGGAGTCACGCCTGCGCCTGGCACTCGTATACAACGCCCAGGGGCGGTTCGATGAAGCCCGATCCCAGCTCCGGCTCGCACTGGCCACAGGAGCGGACCCGGCCGAAGTCCATGCCGGCCTCGGTATCGCGGCCCAACAGACGGGAGATGACCCCCTGGCCGCCATCGAGTATCGACGCTCCCTTGACCTCGAACTCGTCAACGAAAGATCGGCCATCACCAACAACCTCGCCTGGCTCCTGGCCACGACGCAATACCGCACTCTCCGGGATCCGCAGGAGGCCATTCGCCTGGCTCAACTGGCCAGCGAAGCCGACCCCCTGCACGCCGACTACAAGTCCACCCTGGCGGCCGCCCATGCCGCCGCGGGTGACTTCCCCATGGCGGTCTCGACCCAACTGGAGGCCCTGGCCCTGCTGGACGAAGAAGCCGACCCCGAACAAGAGGTGCTCTTCCAAGGCCAGCTGAGACGCTTCCGCGCCGGCATGCCCGTCCACTGATCTCCGGCCCCCCAACCCGTCCATTGGGCGTGGTATTCTACGCAAACGAATTCCATTCCCCGGAACCCTGGAAGGTGGTTTCTTCCAGGACTCCCTCAAAGACGGAGAACCGCATGACTCAAATCGACCCCGACAAGCTCAAACAACTTTCTTTCTCCGTCTGGAATTTCAAGCAGGGTGAAATGGTTTCCATGATGATCCACCTCGGAGACCGACTCGGGCTCTACCGAGCCATGGATGGAGCCGGGCCCATGACGGCCGCGGGTTTGGCGGACCGCACGGGCCTGAAGGAACGCTGGCTACTCGAATGGCTGCGAGGTCAGGCTGCGGCTCGGCTGGTGGACTCTTCCGATGGCGAAACCTTCGAACTCTCGGCCGAAGCCGCCGCTGTGTTGTCCGATGAAACGGGCCTTTCTTTTGCCGCCGGCGCCTTCTCTTCTCCCATGCCCCCGGAAACCCTCGACAAGCTGGCTGAAGCCTTCCAGACCGGAATCGGCCTGAGCTACGAAGAACTGGGACCCAATGCCGCTCACCGCACGGAACGCATGCTGGGGCCCTGGACGCGGCAGGCTCTCGTTCCCGACCTCATCCCCCGACTCGACGGAGTCAAGGAAAAGCTCTCCAACGGGGCACTGGTCGCCGACGTGGGCTGTGGCGGTGGCATCGCGGTGGCCACCATGGCGGCGGCCTTTCCGGATTCGACCTTTCACGGCTATGACCCGAGCAACCACGCCATCAGCCGCTGCAACGACAAGGTCAGCCAGGGAGACTTGAAGAACCTGCAGACTTTCGTCGCCGGCGGCGAAGACCTGCCAAAGGAGCCCACCTACGACTTCATCATCACGTTCGATTGCCTCCACGACATGACGCACCCGGCCGAAGTGGTTTCGGCCATCCGACGCGCACTCAAGCCCGATGGCACCTGGCTCATCAAGGACATCCGCAGTTCCGGGAATTTCCAGACGAACATGAAGAACCCCATGCTCGCCATGTTCTACGGCTTTTCGGTTTCCGCATGCATGTCGTCCGCTCTTTCGAAGCCAGACGGCGCGGGACTGGGAACCCTGGGCTTCCCGCCTGAAGTCGCGGAAAGCATGACACGGGAGGGCGGGTTCAGCCGATTCACGCTGCACGACATCGACGATCCGAGCAACCTCTACTACGAGGTACGGCCCTGAACACGCGGCCTTCCGGCCCTTCCCTGTCGCTCCTGCCCAGAGCCCACCTCAAGCCGGGATCCGGAAGACTTCATCCGAAATCCACATGATGGACTGAGCGCGGTCGACGAATTTTTCTTCGTCTTCCGCAAAGCCCATGTCCCCATTGGACCGTCCCGCCTCAAGCAACGCATCCACCGAGGCCAGATGCAGGACGGAAACACTGCTGAAGTGTCGAAACGAAAAGCCCGAAAGCCGGATGGCACGCGCCGTGGCGTCGGGATCCAGATGGATCTGGGTATATCCCTGTATGCCTTCCATACTGAGTCCAAACCTGGAGTGCTCTTCCGCGTAGTACCGCAGGTAGGCCTCCGCGGTGAAGTCATCCCGCCGCTTCATGCAGTACTGATAACGGATGGACGTGGGCTCGCCGGTCCGGAAGACCTTCTTCGCACCGACCTGGGCCACCGAAAGTTCCGGTTGGATGAGTGAATCCAGCCGAGAACCCACCTCGCGACTCCATCCCTGGAAATGGGTGTCCGCATCAGGTGCATGCAATTCCAACTCAAGCGAAGCATCAAAGCCCTGAACGGGACCTCCATCGCCGGCCATTCGAAACAGGTCCTCTTGTTGGGCCGACATCACCGTGGCCGAAATCGGTTCGCCCTGAAGACCAGCACACCACTCCCGAGCCAACTCAAGCAGACGGCCTACCAGTTCGGCGGATCTTCCTGGGCGAGCCCGGAAATGAAGAAGGAGAAGGGACTGCATGAAGAGACCTCAGATGAAATGGGACGTGGACTTCCGGGTGCCCGGGAAGACGTCGAACAAAGCAGCCATGGATTCCCTCCGGCCCAGCTTCTCGAACGCCCTGAGCAACGTGACTCGGAACAGATCGTTCTGAGCGTCACTCCCTCCCACTCGTGGAATCTCGCGAATGGCAGGTTCAAGAGACTCCACCACGCCCGACGCATCTCTCCTCCCCCAGGCAATCGCCGCCTCCACGACAGGAATTCCAGCTTCCCTCCAAACGAGGCGACGGTCTTCGGGCTGTGCCTTCGCCGATTGCTCCACCGCTTCTCGCAAGCACACCACATCCTCGTCCCGACCCACGCGAGAAAGAGCATGCGCATGGTGGGCCGCCACGAACGGGTTCATGCCTTCGGAAGAGAGGGATGCGCAGGCCTCCGCCACCTCACTCCAGATCTTCTCATCCACCTCAAGACCCGCCATCTCTATACGCCAGAGCAAGGAGACGGCATCCACCTGCTCAGAGCACGAGTCGGGCGTCTGTCCCCAGATCACATCCTTGAAGAGTTGGAAAGTGCCCTCTTCATCGCCATCCAGGAGTCTGAAAAGAGCCAGGTGCCATGCGTTGTGCCCATGGATCGAAAAGAGAGGGTGGGTCCACATAGGGAGGAAACCTTCCTGTTCTCTTCTACCTCGAGCGAGATCATCCGTCACAAACGCCGCGTGAGCCAAGGCGTGATGCGTCCACGCCGACTCAGGGCGAAGACCCAATGCGCGATCCGCCTGACGACGAGCCTCTTCATATCGTCCATCCAGTTCCAACGAGAAGGCATACATCCCGAGCAGCTCAGCATGATCGGAATTGTGCGGGGCCAGCCTTTCCATCTGGGCTCGATAGCGGGGGCCCGCATGATGCTGCCCCGTCAGGTAGTAGAGGAACTCGCAGGCTTTGGCCGATACCAGATCACGCGGAAACTCGGAGGTGAGTTGCTCCAGACTCCGCATCGCACCTTCGAGGTCATCCTTCAACCAGAGTTGGAGTGCGTCGAAGAAGTTGCGTTCGCGAACCCCTGCATCCCCGAGAGAAGGCTCTGCCCGATGCAACCAGTTGGCTGCCGTTCGATTCCCCTCGCGCGTACCCGCATAGACGAAAAAGAGAGCGGCATACATCTGCAGGAGGGCACAACCGGGAGCGCGCTCCGCCGCATCGACGATGCCGTCGAGCCCGCCCTCCATGGCCAGCAGTCGCTCACGGAACAAATCCATCGCCGCGATGGATTCAGCATCCGCACCAGTCACCGAGAGCCCTCGCGAGTCATCCATTCACGACGAGTTTGGGAAATTACATATCCCCCCGCAAGCGATCTGGAATGCTCCCCTCTGGGAACTCACGCAGCCTTCGACGGCAGGCCAGCATGCCAATTCATGCAGAACCCTGGAAGTGGACAGATCATCGAAATGCGGACTACGCTTCTGGATCTTCACAGGAGGTCCACATGGCCCAGATCACACGTACTCCGACCCGACCCAGGCATCTTCTTCTGCTTCTTCTTTCCGGACTCCTGCTGGCCGGTCCAGGATGGGCGGACGACAAGCAGCGCGCCATGATGACGGTGGTGGGCGCGACCGCCAACGCCGACGGAAAATCCCAGATCGATTCCCAGATCATCGAGGAGTGCGTACAGAGTCTGCCCACGGCGTCGGAATTGGAGCCCGTGGTCAACGCGAAGTCGAAATACCTGAAAATGATCAACGGCGACATCAACGACAACCGATCGGTCAGGACCTACAGCGCGGAAATCGATCTGACCTACGTGATCTTCCAACGGCGGCTCGTGACCGTGACCACCAGTTCGATTGAAAAAAGCGAACCCGTCTTCAAGGAAGTCGACGGTCGATTCGACCAGTCAAAACAGTTTGTCTCCAACTCGGAAAACGGAGACGCCTACGCGGGCCGTGAGTACGTCCACGACTACTACTTCTCGACGGCCGAGGCGGCCATCAAGGATGTCAAATCCCGGGCCAATGCGTGGCTGAAGCAGAAAAGAGCCACCATGTGCAAGCCGAAGTAGAGCGAATCGGGTCGAACGCCTTGCTCCAGAGGCTCAAGAACGAGGCTCGAACTCTGTTAGAATTCCGGCATGCAGCGCGAGACTCTGCCCAAGGTGCAACCGAAAAGGCTTGAGAATATCCTCTGGCTTTTTTCCGTGGCCGTCGTCGTGGGTCTCGGAATTCAACGTTTTGTTGAAAACGGAGCCTTGTGGATCGATGAGGCTTTCATCGCGATCACGGTGGAAAGCGCGGGCGCACTCGATCTCTTCGGTCCCGTGGGCATGGGCCACAGCTTCCCTCGGATCTATCTGCTCGCCATCGACGGCCTGACCCAGGCTCTCGGCTACGAGACCTGGGTCCTGAGATTGCTTCCTCTCGTCTTCTTCGCTCTGGCGACAGCCCTCTGGTTCCGACTGCTCTTCAATCGGATCTCGGCCTTCCCCATCTTGATGGTGCTGGCCCTCTTCCTCAACCTGCTTCCCGTGAGTTGGTTCGAATACTCGAGTGCATTCAAGCAGTATTCCTTCGATGTCTTCGCTGCACTCCTGCCCTTCTTTGTCAGCGAAGACCGGCTGAAGAAATGTTTCCAAGAAGGCCGGTCGCGTTGGATCGCCTTTGTGCTCGCGATTCCTGGCGCTCTCTCCTACACGTACGGGATCGTCCTCATCGCCCGGCTCGCCGGCTGGTATGCCTATTCACTTCGAGATCGACAGCCTCGCCTCAACCCGGGAGCCGTGGCCATCGCACTCGTCAGCTTCGTGCTGGCCTCGACGAGCCTCTACCTCACCGATATCCAGTTCATGTCGAACTCCGTCTATGACTTCTGGCGGGGCTCAACCCTTTCTTCCGATGGAATCTCACGTCTGCGCTTGATCCAACAACTCGTCCTGGGTCCCTATTCGGGACTTCAAGAAGTCGGCCAGCCTGACGGAGTTCCTCTTCTCTTCCTCTACTTCCTCTACGCCGTCTTTGCGCTGGGCCTCTTGCGTATCCTCCTGGGTTCGATCCACCCGCGCTTTGATGCGGGGCCCTCCCATTGGGGCAGTCGCTCCCTGGGTGCGCTGGCCGGCGTGATGGGCCTTCTTTGCGCGTCGTGGCTCATCGACTACCCGATGGCCTCGGGACGTCTGACCCTCTTCGTCCTCCCGCTACTCCAGGTCATTCTTTTCGAGGGGTTCTGCACCATCCATCGCGAGGTGGAAAAGCTCCGGGCCGGAGCGTGGATCTCCGTTGGGCTCGGAATCGTCTGGCTTGCCTGTGTGGCACCTTCCGCAGTCGAAACGAGCCTTCGTTTCATCGAACGGGAGAATCGCGACAACGTCCGATCCCTGTATCCGCAATTCGAGGCCCACGCGGACCTGCCCATCTACACCATGCCCTTGCTTGTTCCCACCGTGCTCGCCACGCCCAACGGACCTGACTCGTCGCGCTTTGTCATGGGCCCCCCCATAGACACCATCCCGTGGGGTCAGGAGATCTTCATCATCGACACACATCAGGGACAGTCTCGATATACCGAGGGAAACCCTTTTCCCCGCATGAAAAACGCGGCGACCCAGATGGACAAACTCCAAGGAAGCTTCGACACGATCTACCTCTACCGCGCGAAATTTCCGGTCCGCTAGCTATCTCCGCCTTGCTTTGGCACTCTCCCGTCTCATCAGAGAACACGACTCAACCAACCCAACAAGGGAGAGTAAACCATGTACCGATTTCGAATCCTGATCGGCCTCCTGGCCGCCGTCAGCATGTCCTCCATCGCGAGCGCGCAAGACCAGTACAGTGCCGCGGGTCCCTATGTACAACTCGCCGGTAGCTATGCGCTGTGCAGTCTCAACGCGGCAGACGGAGGCGGAGGTGACTGCGGGGATGCCGTGGACAACTCTCTGGGCCTCAATGCCCGAGTCGGCTTCCGATTCAACCGTTTCATCTCAGTGGAAGGCCAGATCGAATGGATTTCAGGATTCGATGCCAAACCGGGAACCATTCAAGCCCCTCCCGCTGGATTGACCGAGGCATCCATTGAAGCGGTCACCTACACGATCAATGCCCGGCTCTACCCCATCGAGGGACGGATCCAGCCCTACGCCATCGTGGGACTCGGCGGCGAGAATGTCTGGCTGAATACGAATATCGGAAATTCAGACACCTTCACCTCTTTTGTCGGTCGTTTCGGCGCGGGTCTGGATATCTACTTGACCAGCCAACTCGCCTTGACGGGTGAATTCACCTATGTGGCCGCCACGGAAGCCAAGGCCACCTATTACGGACCTTGGTGGGGAGAGTACTGGACCAACAACAGCGGCCTTGACCCGAGCTACATGTCCGTCAGCTGGGGACTCTCGTATCGGTTCTAGAGAAAGCCACGCAAGCAGCGTGCTTTGATGCTCCGGGGCCCGCTGGCCAGAACCGACTAGGCCAGCCTTCGGATGCTATGAGCCTTGATGATCACCTGAACCTGGCGCCCCGGCGTCAGGTTCAGTTTTTGGACCGCCTCGTGGGTCACTCGAGCCACCAGGGTATCGGGCGTATCGACATAGACCAGCGTGCCCTCGTCGCCCCGCTCACATCGCGTGACCTCACCCGCCAGGATATTCCGTGCGGAGAGATTCGCAGTCTGCCCCGTGGCGATCAGGATGTCGTCAGCGGGAAGAGCCAGCTTGACCTCCGTGCCGATTTCCAACTCCCAGGGAAGATCGAGCCGGAGTCCCGAATGGGTTTCGACTCGAGGAGCGCCGCCACTCGCGCCGGGAACGATGCTTCCTTCAATCACATTCTCCGTCCCTGATAGCCTGGGCAGAGCCAACACAGGCCGACTCCAGAGCACATCCCGAGGAGAGCCCTCCGCCACGAGTCGGCCGCCGTCCATCACCGCGACCCGATCTCCGATCAGCATGGCCTCATCGGGATCATGGGTGATGTAGATCATGGGCCAATCCATCTCATCGCGAACGCGCAGGAGATAGGGGAGGACTCTCGCTCTGAGCCCCACATCCAGGGCCGCCAGGGGCTCATCGAGAAGGAGAGCACGCGGCCCCGAAGCCATGGCCCGTGCCAGGGCGACTCGACTCTTCTCACCGCCCGAAAGATCGGAAACCGGTCTCGTCAGGAGATGCCCGATCTCGAGCACGTCCACGGCACGCTCAAGAAGCCGAGTCGATGCCTCCCCTGCCCTGGACTGACCGAAGGCCAGATTGCCAGCCACATCCAGATGGGGAAAAAGCGATGGAGCCTGGGGGACCCAGCCCAGTTCTCGGGCATGCGTCCGAAGATGCAGACCCTTCTGGGAATCGTCCAACCACTGCCCCCGAAGCTTGATGCGCGACGACGAAACCGGAGTGAGCCCCAGGATGCATTCCATCAGGGTACTCTTCCCCGCGCCACTGGGGCCAAAAAGGACAAGCACGCGCTCATCCCACTCAAGCGAGAAATCCAGTGCGAACCCCGAACGCTGGACCTTGACTTCAATACAGGAAGAACTCTCCGGGCGAACCTCCGTCATGTTCGATCCCCCCGACGAAGCCAGCCTTCCGCCACCAGCATGCTGACCAGAGCCAGAACGAACGAAACAGCCCCCAACATCAAGGCCCCTGAATCGTCCCCAAGCTGCACGCGAGACCAGAGACCCAGCGACAGCGTTTCGGTGCGCCCGGGGATGATGCCCGCCACCAGGGCTGTCGCACCGAACTCTCCGAGTCCCCGCGTAAAACACAAGAGCGAACCGTAGATGACGCCGCGTCTCGCAAGCGGCAGCGTCACTCGCCAGAACACCTGGACGCGCGTCAAGCCCAACGTACTGGCCAGTCGCTCATGCCCCTGATCCACTTCAGCAAAGCTCTGCTCGCAGCTTCTCACCAGGAGCGGAAAGCCCACCGTCGCCGCCGCGATGGCGGCCGCCCACCAGGTAAAGACCAGGCGAATTCCCAGCATTTCCAGAATCGATCCCAAGGGTCCTTGAGGGGCCAGGAGAACCAGCAAGAAGAGACCGACGGCCACAGGCGGAAGCACCATGGGCAGAGCGATTACGGCCTGCACAAGACTCCTTCCACGAAAGCGGAAACGAGCCAGTCCGTACCCCACCAGGATGGCCGGTGGGAGCGCGAGAAGAGTGGCCGTGAGCGCCACACGAAGCGTGAGCGCAACGAGTTCAAGAAGGTCGGGGGTCGCCATGCTGGAAAAACTCTACCGCGCACGGGCTCGTCCGCACGTTCGGCCCGATCACTCAATCCACGCCGCGCCCGGGATCGGGGCCAAAGCGATCTCGCCATGCGGCCCAGAACGTCTCGTCCGACTCGATTCGATGCAGATCCACCCAGTCCTGATCCGAGAGTCGGCTCCGACGGGCCAGATTCCTTTCGGCGTCCCGGCCCACGACCCGGCGCAGGGGCCCCTCCTCCGACTCCAGCGCCGCCACAACCTCATCGGCCACGAGTCCGGCTTCCGAGCCCTCGGTCGCTTCGTTTGCAAAGATCCCACCGGTTCGGCGATAGGTGGATTCATAGGGCGTGTTCTCAGGCCAGGGCACGTTCTTCTCCATAGCGGCCGTAAAGGTCAAGCCCGGCTCGACGATGACCACGCGAATTCCGAAGCGCACCACCTCCAAGGAAAGAGTCTCCAGTGCGGCTTCCATCGCATACTTGGTGGCACAATAGGCGGCGTTGGCCGGCATGACGAAGCGACCTGACTGAGAAGAGATCCCGACAATCGAACCCGAAGCCTGCTCTCGCATCGAGGGAAGAACCGCCTTTACGCACCGGATCACGCCCAGGTAGTTGGTCTCCATCAGGCTCTGGAATTCCAAAAGAGAAGTATCCTCGATGCTGGATCCCGCATGGAAGCCCGCATTCGCCACGAGGTGATCGAGGCGACCTGATTCAGAGAGAACAGACGCCACGGCCTGGTCGACCGACGCGTCGTCAGTGACATCGAGGATGATCGGCGTGATGGAGAGTTCTTCCGAGGTCGCCGTTTCCAGAAGCGCGTCGCCTCGGGAAGGATCGCGCATGCTGGCCCAGACCCGATGACCGCGACGAGCCAATGCCAGGGCGGACGCCGCACCAATGCCCGTGCTGGCCCCGGTGATCAGCGTGACCGGCCGATCCCTTTCAGGCCTGGAGTCGGAAGGGATGCGACTCATCCAGCACCTCCAGCAATTCGATCACATTCCCATCAGGATCACGACCGTATGTGGCCACAATGCCGGTCCCGCTGTCCTGGGGAGGGCAATGGAACTCCATTCCCGCTTCGCAAAGCCGCTCGTATTCTGCCTGGATCCCCTCCACCAGGAAACAGAGATGGGTAATCCCGTGATCGCAAACCGGTCGATCGAGCGCCTGCGACCTGGCGTCAGGCGCGGAAAACTCGAAGACCTCGATCATGGAGTCCTCTCGACGAAGCATGACCGCCTGGGCGGCCGTCCCCTCGATACCCATGATTGAATCGACGCCCGCGTAGCCTTGGGGCCAGTCCATCTCCATGACCACCTCGAACCCGAAGAGATCCCGATAGAAAGTCACCGCCCGCTCGAGGTCGGGCGTTGAAATCGCCGTGTGATGAAGGCTCCGAATCATTTTTCAATCTCCTCTCTGAGTGCTCGCTCGGCTCAACGTCAGGCCGAAAGGCCGCCATCCACCGGAAGGACGGTCCCCGTGATATGAGCCGCCTCATCGGAAAGAAGAAAGGAAATCACATTCGCAATCGTCTCCGGCTCACACAGGCCATTCACGGCACTGGGAATGGTCTTCAAGACACCCGGATCCCCATCTTCGGGAAAGGGAATGTCCAGCATCGCCGTGTTGACACCCCCGGGCGCCACGGCATTGACTCTCACCTTTCGATCACTGAACTCCTTGGCCAGCGAACGTGTCAACTGGATGAGGCCACCCTTGGAAGCGCAGTACGCAGCATCGTACGGAAGCCCCACCAGGCCGGCGAGAGAGGCCACGTTGACCACCGCCCCACCCTCTTTGGCCAGGTGCGGAAGCAGGGACCGACAAACCAGGAAAGCGCCCGTCAGGTTGACGCCGATGATCTTGAGCCAGGTTTCCACTGGAAAATCTTCGGTCCGGCCATAGACCTGCATGCCCGCGGCATTGCACAAAAGGTGCGGAGAGCCCCACTCCCCCACGATGGCCTCGGTGGTCTCCGCCACCGACTCCGGATCGGACACATCGCAGGCCAGAGCCAGAGCCCGGCCCCCCGCCGCGCTCACCGCGGCCGCCGTGCTTTGAGCGGCCTCCGCCGAAAGGTCAAGAACGGCGACTTGAGCTCCTGCACTGGCCAACTTGAGTGCCAGGGCCTGCCCGACTCCGCCCCCGCCTCCGGTAATGACGGCCGAACGTCCCACGAATGCCTGCATCTCGTTCCCCCCATTCCGAGCCGTGCTCACCGAGGTCTCGTCACCCGACGGTCCAGGTCCAGGCAGGCTTTCGCATCACGAATCGCTCGTGACCTCTCCGTCTGCCTCAACGAATTCATCCAGCACCTGATACAGGTACTCACAGTCCTCGCGCGTCATGGTCGGATGGCAGGGAAGCATGATGCCGTGCTCCATGATCTGGTCGCAATTCCCCAGCCCGTCCGGATGCAATCGGTACTCGTACCCCTGCATCATCGGGTGTCGTGTGATGTTGCCCGAGAAGATCACCCGACACATGATCCCCGCATCTTCCAGATGGATCTGGAGTTTCCTCCGGCTCCACCCCGTCTCGGGACGAACCTGTGTGGGGTAGCAGAGCCACGTGGTTTCGGTCTCGGGAATGATGGTCGGAAGAATGAAGCGGTCACCGTATTTCTGGAGATGCTCGGTGTGCCAGTTGAACCGTTCTTCTCGCAGATTCCACAAGGTCTCGATCTTGTTCATCTGCTCGATCCCGAAGGCCGCCCCACACTCGCTGGGAATGAACCCGTACGCATTCTCTTCAAAGATGAAGAGCCCGTCGTACTCCAGACCGTCGAGATCCTCCAGGAAACGCCCGTCACTATCCTTGGCTCGCGTACCGGAAATCCATTTCTCCGAAGATCGACCCCATGCCCGCAGCGACAGGGCCCGATCCAGGAATTCGATGTCGTCGAAGAAGACCATCCCCCCGGTCCCCAACGCCGTGATGATATGGTGCGGAGAAAAACTGGTAATCGAGATATCCGCACGAGAAGCCGTGGGTCGACCTCGCAATTTCCCACCCAGGGTATCGGCACTGTCGTGGATCACGAAGAGATCATGTCGATCCGCGATCTTCCTGACCTCATCCCAATCACAGATGCCGCCCACCAGATCAGGGATCAGGATGGCGCGGGTCTTGTCGCTCACCACCGCTTCGATCTGATCGATACGAGCCTGATAGTCATCCAGCCCCACGTCCAGGAAGACCGGCGTACAGCCAACATGGTAGATGGCCGCCACATCCGAGGAAAAAGTCAGCGCGGGCGTAATGACCTCGGAGCCACGAGGAAGATTCGCCAGCCGAAGGGCCACCATCAAGGCCGACGAACCGGAGTTGACCATTACGCCATGGGCTTTGCCCATATACTCCGCCACTCGACTCTCGAACTCGGCCACCTTCTTTCCCGGAAGCAGTCCCAGAGGATCGTGCAATTGTGCCATCACGGCGTCGATCTCGTTCTGGTCGTACATCGCACCGGAATAACGCACGATACGGGGCTCAATCGGCATCTTCTTCTCCAAACGATCTTCGGGTTCCAGTTCTTTGGCCTGGCCCTCTACGCTAGCACCTTGAGCCTCACCTCCGTCAAGCCGCTTCAGGCATCGGGCGCCCAGTTGCCGTGGAAACCGAAAGGAACCCTTTCAGGTAGCTCGATGACGGCCACGGGTTCGCCCTGGAAGTCCTGCGCATCCAGGATCACTACATCTGCTCCATTCCGCCTCTTGTCGTGCACGTAGGCGAGAAGCCAACCTTCGTCTTCCCCCGCTTCGTCGTGACGAGGCACGAAAACGGGCTCCTGGAACTGCCGATGCTCGCCTTCATTGCGCTCGAGGGTCTCTCCAGTCTGCAGGTCATGCTTGAGAAGCCCCCCGTAGAGAAGCCCCTCGCCCACATGACCGCAATAGCCATACCGATAGGGCTTTCCGATCAACCGCTCGTCCATCCGCGGAAACTCCTGGCCCCGTTCATCCAGGCGGCTTTCCTTGACGGCTCCACTCCTCGGATCGATCACCCACCGATCCAGCGTGGGTGTGCCCTCATTCGGGCCCGTCATATCCGTCGCAAACATCTTGGGGTGACGCACGACATCGAGAACCACACGACCACTTGAATCCTCATAGGAGTTCAACGGATGGAAGAGGAAGCAGGGGTCCACCTCGTGCCAGGTGACATCATCCGCCTCTCCGTCACGGGGGAGAAGACCCACCCGGGTGCCGTAATCATCGAACCATCGATAGGGAAGCGGGTATCCCTTCATCAGGAGTTCAGGATCGAACAACACGGGCATATCGAAAACAATGAAATAATTCTCCGTGATCGAACAATCGTGGACCATGGTCTTGCCTGGAACCGGAATGGAAACCGTCTTGCGTACCTTTCCATCCGTCCCCACTACGTTGTAGTGGAGTTCATCGAGCCCTACGAAGTAGCCCACCACATGAAGCTCTCCCGTATCGGGATCCCTCTTCGGATGAGCCGAGAAAGGACCCGGAAGGGTTCCCTCGAAATCAGATCGAGCCACGGTCTCGAGTTCATCCGTCAACTCAACCGGATTCCCACCGGCTTCGACGATCGCGAAAGTCTTCCCAGCGTGGGAGATGATATTGGTATTCGCCCCTCCCGAACCGATTTCCGAGAAGCGGGGCCCCGGCGTTTTCGGCCCCCCCTTGACTTCACAGACTTCATCGTCGCGCACGAAGCGGCTGCGATACTGCACGGCTTTGCCGTCCCGCAGCCAGAGCCCATGGGCCAGCCCATTGCCAACAAACCAATGGTAGTTCGGGCCGGGTTCGGAGACCGGGTTGGGCCCGATGCGCATCAGACGACCGTTCAACTCGGGCGGGATCTGGCCTTTCACGGGCAGGTCGTGGGCTGTCGTCTCCTCGAGTACCGGTGCGTAGTTGTCTTTCAAATAGGCGCTTTCGCTCATCATGCTCTCCTCTGGATCCGGGATGGGAGAGTCCCTGAACCTTGAAGGCAGACCAGGAAGCCTCTTCACGAAGCCACTCTCCCGAACTCTCACGAGGCCAACTCCCATCGGCCCTTCTGTAACTACTTGTTTCTGCTCGACTTTAACTCAAACCCGTCCATCATGGACCCCAATCAGGAAAAATGATCCGATTCGGATTCCACTGACGACTGTTCTCTCATACGGGAAAAAAGAGAGACCTGAAATGACTCAGCCGCCTCTTTCCTCCCACTGCCAAGAGGAACAGAACCATGACATTCGAAATCATCCGCAAATTCTCCTTCACCGCTTGCCTCCTGGCACTCGTCTCTCTTCTGAGCGTGGCCTGTGACTGGAATCAGTTCGGGAACGGTCCAACCAACCCCCATAACAGCACCTTCGCCGGCCCGGTTCGGGGCATCACCTTCCAAAGGGACCTGATGCACCCAATGGGTAGCGTCAATCACCAATTCGAGGCCGGTGTCACTGCAGACAAGCACGGCGCCCTCTACGTGAGTTCCTACGATCGGTATATCAGCGCCTACTCGCCGGTCGGCACCCTGGCCGGTCAATACGACCTCGGACTTCCGGGTCCGCGGGCCGTTCCCTTCATCGCATCCAAGCAATCGGACCCCAAGCTCTCCATGATCTTCACCGGAGCCGAGGGAGGTGGCTTTCACGCCATCGAAGTCGCCAAGACCACGATTCTGTCATTCGCATTGACACTGGCCGATGTCGATATGACGTTCGGCCCCAGCGAAAGCTCACCCAAGCAAGCGCAAGACAAGACCCTCTACATCGTGGACAAGCTGGGCGAAGTCCGGCGCTATCAGTTCTCAGGCGGAATCCTCACCCTGCTGGGCACCTACCATCTGTCTGAAGCCGTGACCGGTGGGATTGCACTCTACGATTTCGATCCCCAGTGGGCGGGTGAGGAAGTCCTGGTGGCCACGACAGCTGGCAACCTGCACGTTCTCGACAGCACACTGTCCTACGTTCTCTGGACGAATGCCGATGGTGCTCCCACCGTGGACCAATACTATGCCGGAGTCACCGTCGCTGAGCGCGGGAACCTGCCGCCGATCGCCGTGCTCCCCATCGCAAACCATGGGACAAGCACAGGCTCACCCAATTCGGGACTCGTGCGAGCCATCAATCTGCAGACCCGGTTGACCGAGTGGGAGATCATTCCGTCTCAGTCGACCCTGGGTTCTCACGCCATCGAAGGCAGCATCGCCCTCCTCTTCGAACAACACGTGCCCACAGGAAACCCCACCACCACACCCGGTGGAGGAACGGTCACCGTGGACAACCCCAACGGCGGAGTCATCACCGGGGGTGGGCTTTCCACCGTAAGCGGAGACATCTCCATCAACCTCAATGGAGGCGGAGTCGTCGGGAACCCCAACGACGACATCACCACCACGGGAGACGACGATACGACTACGAACGTCAACAACGTCAACATGATGACCGTCTACCATGCCACCTTCGCCAGCACAGATCGGTTCCTCTATGGGATCGACCTGGTCTCCGGCACCGAGGTCTGGCACGCCCAACTCGCGGACCGGGCATGGGATGCTCCCGTGGTCGATCGTGACAACATCATCTATGTCGGTGATGGGCAGTCAAACCTCTACGCCTTCGAAGGCAAAGCCCCGATGCACGGAGCGCTCATCTGGTTCGACAACCGGATCGCAGGCGGACCCACGGATATCGTCAAACTCGGCATCCAGGGTCAAAACGAACTCCTCGTCGGATCCGGAACCCGAGCGTACCGCTTCCGCTAGCCCAAGCCTCCCACCCGTGACTTGAAGTCACAAAAAAGGATGGAGTCCCTTACAAGGGGCTCCATCCTTGTTTGTATGCGTGCCCCGAGCCGATCCGACTCCTCCACCGGAAGGATCTTGATATCCCGCCAGAAAATCGGACAAAAGCCCTTTCTGACGGGTCGACATCAGCACTAGAATCGAGGGACTTCGAAAAAGGGATCCATCCAACCGGATAGAAAAGAGAAGATTGTGAGTCTACGAATCATCCAATGGGCAACAGGCGGTGTCGGACGAGCCGCCATCCAAGGCATTCTTTCCCACCCCGAGCTCGAGTTGGTTGGCGTCTGGGTTCATGGCGAAGAAAAGAACGGGAAGGATGTGGGCGAGATCTGCGGAATGGACCCCATCGGCCTGAAGGCCACTCAGGACATCGATGCGCTACTCGCCATGGAAGCCGACTGCGTTCTCTACTCGCCCATCATGGCGCAGCCCAAAGAAGTCTGTCGCATCCTTGAATCCGGAAAGAACGTCGTCACACCTCTGGACTGGTTCTATCCGGGTGATCGTGACGTCTCCGAACTCGAGGCGGCCTGCCTGGCCGGTGGTTCGACTCTTCATGGAACCGGAATCCATCCCGGTGGAATCACCGAGCGATTCCCCCTGATGATCTCCGCTCTTTCCCAAGCCATCACCCACGTTCGGGCCGAAGAATTTTCCGACATGCGAACCTACGGGGCTCCTCTGGTCGTCAGTGAAATCCTCAAATTCGGGAAAACACCGGAAGAAGCGTTGGCCAACCCGATGCTTGGAATGCTCGGAACCGGCTTCGGCCAGTCCATCGACATGGTGGCCGCTGAACTCGGCTTCGATCTCGATCCGGAGAAACGAACTCTTCACGAAGTGGCTGTCGCGACCAAGCCCATCGACTCCCCGATCGGGCCGATCGAGCCCGGCCTGGTCGCCGCCCAACGCTTTACCTGGGAAGGTCTGGTTCGCGGCGAATCCGTCATCACCGTGATCACCAATTGGCTGATGGGAGAGGAAAACCTGGAACCGGCCTGGGATTTCGGTCCCGAAGGAGAGCGCTTTGAAGTCGAAATCAAGGGCGACCCGGGCTGCAAGGTCAGCTTCCACGGCTTGCATCCCGAGTCCATCGAAGCCGGCCTCAAGCAGAATCCAGGCATTGTCGCCACGGCCACCCACTGCGTGAGCGCCATCCCCTATGTCTGTCGAGCCGAACCGGGAATCGTCACCTACCTCGACCTCCCCCTGGTGGCGGGACGGGCTGCCCCTGAACTCTCGGTTTCTCCAAAGAGCGACTAGGCGGCTCCCATTGAGGGTGTGAGCCCGCAACGATTTTCGAGCCTATCTAGGTTAGTCTGTCCGCCCAGGCCAAATATACGATTCGCCAACAGAATTGAGATCCCTTGAGCAATCAGAAAGGGGGCTGAGCAGGCGGCCTCTTTTCCAGGAGTTTCCGGAAGTGGACAAGAACGTCGACAAGCCGAAGAAAGGCCTCTCCGTTTTTGCCTTGGTGATGATCACCACTGGGATCATCACCAGTATCCACGGCGCTCCCTCCATGGCCGAGTACGGCTACTCCCTGATCTCCATCTATGTGCTCGTGGCCCTGGTCTTCTTGCTGCCGTCGGCCTTGATCTCCGCCGAACTGGCCACGGGATGGCCCGAAGATGGCGGAGTCTACGTGTGGGTCAAGAAAGCCTATGACGAACGCATGGCTTTCGTGGCCGTCTGGCTTCAGTGGATCGAGAATGTAATCTGGTTTCCATCCATCCTGACCGTGGCCGTGGTGGCTTCTGTCTATGGGTTCTACCCATCCTTGAAAGACGAACGTCTTTTCATCTTCATTTCCATCAATAGCCTCTTCTGGCTTCTGACACTGACCAATCTGTTCGGAGCGCGTGCGGGAAGCTGGGTCGCCAGCATTGGAACGGTATTCGGCCGGATCCTCCCCATTCTCTTCATATTCGGCCTGGCCCTGGTCTACCTCGGACAGGGAGAGACGCCCGCCATTACTTTTGCCTGGAACGACCTGATCCCGGATCTCGGCGACACACAGAAACTCTCCTTTGTTGTGGGCGCTTTCCTGACTTTCGCCGGCATCGAGGCTTCCGCATCCAACGCCGCCGCGGCCAGGAATCCACATCGGGACTACCCCATCGCCATCATCACATCGGCCGGAATCGCCCTGGTCCTGGTTACCTTGATCGCCTTATCGATTGCCATAGTCGTACCCAGCGCAGAGATTGACCTGGCTGCAGGCATCATGCAGGCGATCGAGATCCTGCTTCAGAAAACCGACTTCGGATGGCTCCTCGCCGTGGCTGGTATCTTGATCGCGCTTGGAATGGTGGGCGAAGTCAACAACTGGATTCCCGCCCCGACACGAGGCCTTCTCATCGCGGGAAAAGACGGCGCCCTGCCCCGCTACTGGCAAGGAGAAAACCGCTACTCCGCGCACCAGCCCATCCTGATCTCCCAGGCTTTCGTGTTCAGCGCCATGTCGAGCATCTATCTCTTCTTTGATGTGCAGGTCGCCTTCTGGCTGATGAACATCGTGCCCACCATGCTCTACATCCTGATGTATATCCTGATGTTCTCTGCTGCTGTCAGGCTTCGGCACCGCCACCCCGATGTGCCCCGCCGATACAGGGTGCCCTTCGGAAATTGGGGCATCACCGCACTGGCTGTCCTTGGGTCATCGGCCGGCCTGATTGCCATTGCCTTTGCTTTCATGCCGCCCAGTCTGGTCCCCCCGGACCAACGCACCGGATACGTCACCGTCATCGCCATCGGGTTCGTGACGTTCTCAGTACTCCCTTTCGGACTCTACGCACTGCGAAGCCCATCGTGGAGGCCAGACGAGCCTGAGAACCACTCTTCTTCAGAGAACTAGACCCGAGACAAAGCCCGACCAGAAGAGACGTCCTTGCTGGATCTGCATCCCGCACTCACCCCCAACAGAATCCTCACAGGTCGATATCGTTTTAACTCGCTATCGTCCGTGGCCAAAGGAGACTCACATGATTGAGGGACAGCGAATCGTCGTGACAGGAGGGGCTGGCTTCATCGGCAGCCACCTCGCAGAGGCGCTGAGTTCGACCCAAAGCAACGAGGTCATCTCCCTTGACAACTATTTCACGGGCTCGAAAAGCAACCATGTACCCGGCGTTGAGTACATCGAGGGGCACACCCGAGACATCGCTGAATTGATTCCCGAGAAGCCCGACCTGGTCTACCACCTCGGAGAGTATTCACGTGTTGAGCGAAGCTTCTCCGAGACCAGCACAGTATGGAAACTGAACAAAGCCGGTACCTTCGGCGTCGTAGAATACTGTCGGGACCATGACGCCAAGCTTGTCTACGCAGGCTCCAGCACCAAGTTCTCAGACGGTGGGTTGGGACGCGATCAAAGCCCCTACGCGTGGACCAAAGCGACCAATACGGAGATGATCGCGAATTACGGACGGTGGTTCGGACTCCGCTTTGCCATCACCTATTTCTACAATGTATACGGACCCAGAGAGATCGTTTCCGGCGACTACGCCACTGTGCTCGGAATCTTTGCGCGCCAATTCAAGGAAGGAAAACCCCTGACTGTTGTCTCTCCGGGAACACAACGACGAAACTTCACTCACGTGAAGGACATCGTGCGTGGGTTGCTTCTCGTGGGAGAGCACGGAACCGGCGACGAGTACGGACTCGGTGCCGATCAGAGTTATTCCGTCATGGAAATCGCAAAGCTCTTTGACACGGAAATCCAGATGCTCGACGAGCGCCCCGGAAACCGGATGGATGCTGCACTGGATGCCGACAAGGCCAAATTCCTGGGGTGGCGAGCGGAGCATTCCGTGGAAGACTACATCAAGGAAATCGTGGAACGATCATGAAAAAACAGGGTCCACACGAAAGGGTCCTGATTCTCGCTAGATTCCAGGAATAAGCTTGCAGTCCGCAGAACAAAACAGACGCCAGATCTGGCTGAACCGATTCTGGTCCATGTGGCCCCAGGCCCCGATCGGCACGGCGGTCATACTGGCCGGTATCCTCAATATTGTAGACGGATTGAGATATCCGGCTGTGGATCTGGCGGGCCTCGAACCCCTGCTCAAACTGGACGACTCGCTCTGGACACTGGGGAGTGGTAGTCAGATCGTCCTGGGTGGCCTTCTCATCATGGTCGGCATCGGGCTCCTCTGGCGACTCTCGGTGGCCTGGTCGTTTGCCGTCGTGATCATGACGATCACAGTGGGTGTCAACCTGATTCAGGAGAAGTGGCAGTTCTCCCTCTTTCTTCCCGGGGTCGTACTGTTGGCCGCATTGGCCTTCCGAAAGAAATTCAACCGCAGAGCGACGGGCGCCAATCTCGTATTCTCACTCGCTAGCATGATCGCCGTCACCGCGTACGGCAGTTTCGGAAGTCTCCTGCTCGGCCGTGGCTTCGAGCCCAAGATCTCCGACATCGCCACATCCTTCTATTTCACGGTGGTGACGCTTTCCACAGTGGGCTACGGCAGCACGACTCCCGCCACCCTGGAAGCCCGCCTGTTCGTGGTCTCCCTGATCGTAGTGGGCCTATCGATCGTGGCCACCATTACAGCCTCTGTCATCGGGCCCGCCTTGTCGGGCGAGTTGACCCGCATATTCCAGCCCGAGGAGAAGAAAATGAAACCGAGCAATCACGTCATCCTGGCAGGCGACGGTCCCATTTCGACCAACGCTGCGATTGAACTGACTGAAAAGGGAATCCCTTTCATCCAGATCCTTTCACCGGGCGCCACGAGCAGCACTCCTGCGGATCAAATCATTCGGGGGAACCCCTGCGAAGAATCGATCCTGACGGATGCAGGCATCCAGTCAGCCCGGTTGGTGATTGCCGCTCAACAAGACGATGGACAGAACGCGTTCATCTCGCTGGTCGCCAAGGACCTCAAAGAAGACATCTCGGTCCTGGCAATCGCCAACTCGGTCAGCGCGATCGCTCGGCTCAAGCTTGCCCGAGCCGACCTCGTCTTCGCCCCCAATGCCCTGGGCGGCAGGATCATGGTGGATCTGGTCATGGGCAAGGAAATCTCAGAAGATCATCGAGACCTCATCGAAGGAATATAGAGAACGGAGCAGATCCCCTCCGAATCCCGGGACGAAACCATCATCTCATCGCCGAGAAGCCTGCCTGTCGCGTGGAGCCTCCGAATGTCCGAGAAGATACAGCCCTCGATCTGTCGCTTCTGTCATGCGAATTGCGGGATCCTGGTTGAAATCGAAGACGGACGTCCGATCCGAGTCCAGGGAGATCCGGACAACCCTGCGTATGCCGGCTTCACCTGCGCCAAGGGCCGACAACTTCCCAAGCAGCACACTCATCCGGAACGCCTCCTCCACTCGCAGAAACGGGACGAAGACCACCGCTACGCCGATATTTCCAGCCAGCAGGCCATTGATGAAATCAGTCAGAGAATCCAGGCCCTCGTAGCCGAGCACGGGCCTCGCTCGGTGGCCATCTATCCAGGCACCCATTCAGGGCCCCACCCTGCTTCCATTCCCACCGCCGTCGGATGGATGATCGGTCTCGGATCGCGAATGGTTTTCACGTCAAGCTCGATCGACCAACCCGGAAAACACGTCGCCAATGCAATCCACGGACGCTGGCTGGCTGGATCGTATACCCTGCGCGAATCCGATGTGTGGATGTTGATCGGAAACAACCCCATCATCTCGAATTCAGGGGGCCTTCCCCCTTCGAACCCCAGCCGCCATCTACGCGAGGCCAAGGAAAAGGGTCTAGAACTGATCGTGATCGACCCCCGCCGAACGGAGGTGGCCAGATCGGCCGATATCTATCTCCAACCCCGGGCCGGCGAGGACCCTACCCTGATCGCAGCCATGCTTCATGTCGTTCTGCGAAAAGGTCTCTACGATCACTCTTTCTGCATGGAGCATGTGGCGGGCTTCTCCCAACTTGAAGAAGCCGTGGCTGACTACACTCTGGAATACGCAGCAAAAAGAGCGGGCGTGCGCGCCTCCGATCTCGAAGCCGCCGCCTGTACTTTTGCCAACCGAAGCAAAGGCTGCGGAGTGGCCGGAACCGGCCCCAACATGGCTCCCCATGGCAACCTGACCGAATACCTGCTGCTCTGTCTCAACAGTGTATGCGGGAAGTGGAGGCGAGAGGGTGAAGCGATCCCCAACCCCGGAGCCCTTCTCCCCCGCGCGACCCCCAAAGCCCAGGCACTTCCGCCACGGCCGGGCTGGGGACGCGGCGAAACCCTTCGCTCTCGGGACCTGGGCAGCTCCGCTGCGGGTTTGCCCACCGCGGCTCTCGCCGACGAAATACTCTACGGCGGCGACGGCGGGGTGCGTGCCCTCATCTGCATAGGAAGCAACCCGGTGGCGGCCTGGCCCGACCAACTCAAGACCCTACGGGCCATGGAAAACCTCGACCTCCTCGTCTGTCTCGACATCAAGATGTCTGCCACCGCCCGACTGGCCGACTACGTCATCGCCCCCACGCTTTCACTGGAAGTTCCGGGCGTGTCTGTTTCGAGTGAAGCCATCGAGCAGACCTACATTGCGCACGGCTACTCGGAACCCTACGCCCAGTACACGCCGGCCCTCGTCGAGCCACCCGCAAACTCTGATGTCATCGAAGAGTGGAAGTTCTTCTACAGGCTTGCGCAGCGAATGGGTATCCAGCTCAACCTGTATCCGATCCGCCCGGAAGCCGGCACGCTGCGCGAAAAACGGAATCCCATTGAACTCGACATGTCGAAGGAGCCCACCTCGGATCAGATGCTCGAATATCTGATGAATGGATCCCGGATCGACCTCAGTGAAATCCGCCGTCACCCACACGGCAAGATCTATGACGATGCGACAGCACGGGTCGAACCGGCGGATCCAGACTGCCCAGACCGACTCGATGTCGGAAACCCGGATATGCTGGAAGAACTCGAAGGCGTACTTGAAGAAGTCCCGAACGAGCGGCTACGCGGAGAACCCGAAACCACCGAAGAAGAGTTCCCCTTTCAGCTGATTTCAAGAAGACTCCCCAACGTCTACAACTCGTCCGGTCGGGACATCGACAAGCTGACACGTGGCAGAACCTACAATCCGGCCTTCTTGCACCCGGACGACCTGCGAGAGCTCGATATCGAAGCGGGCGATCTGATTGAAATCGTTTCTCGTCATGCTTCGATCCTCGGAGTCGCCGAAAAGGCGCCCGAACTTCGCAGAGGTGTTCTCTCCATGGCCCATTGCTTTGGAGACAGCCCGGATCACGACAACCGCACCCGAGAGATCGGGAGCAACACCGGACGCCTGATCAACAATGAAGTCGACTTCGACCCGCATTCCGGAATTCCCCGAATGAGCGCCATTCCGGTGGCAATCAGGCCCGCCTGAGCCATCCGGCAGTCCGCCCAGCAGCCCCCATGGGCCCTGGCACAAAGAACGAACCTACTGGTTCTCCGGCAACTCGCTCAAGATGTCCGTCACACCCTGGTCGGTGCGAGCCGCGCTGAGCGTGCTCGACTCATACGCATCCTCATCCGCGCGCTCTGTCTTTTCGCGGAAGGCGCTCATGGAATCCGGCCATTGCGTCACCACCCGACCACTCGGGCTTCGGTAGTAGCCATTGCAGTTCGCCTGCCAGGCCTTGACGCCTCGAATCGCATCCTGGACCCAATCATTGTACTGATCCATCGCCACCGGCTTTACATCCATCCAGCCCAGCCCTTCGTCCGCAATCCGCTTGATCTGCCTGACCGAATATTCGGCCTGATACTCGATCATGGAAAGAATCGAACCGTTGTTCGTATTCGGGCCATAGAGCATGAAGAGATTCGGAAAACCCGAAACCGTGATTCCAAGGTAGGCCTGGGCGCCGTCACTCCAGGCCTCCTCGATGTGCAGCCCGCCTCGACCCTTGACCTCGATGGCCGAAAGGTACTTCGTGGTGGAGAAACCCGTGGCAATGATCAGCGTATCCACCGGACGACTTTTCCCATCCTCCGTCACGATGGAATCCGATGTCACATGGCTGATGGGATCCGTCACGAGCTCAAGGTTGGGCCGATTGAAGGCAGGATAGTAATCGTTTGAAATAAGCGGACGCTTGCATCCGAAGGGATGCTGCGGCTTCATCTTCGCCCTGAGATCA
>NZGT01000089.1 GCA_002691025.1 Spirochaeta sp.
ATTCAATACCCCCGGTGGGGGGCGGCTGCTCCCCCCACATGGTTTCCTCAAGGCTATTCGACTCCAAGCCGTTTCATTTTCTTGTAGAGACCTTCCCGTGTGATCCCCAGCTTCCTGGCTGTGGCGGCCTTTCGACCGCCTTGATGGGAGAGAGCTCGCCTGATCAGCCAGGCCTCGATGCTTTCGAGGTTGTCGCGCAGGGTTTCCTGACCGGGTGGAATGTGTCGAACGGGTTCCAGCAAGCCGACGATCCGGCTGGAAAGAAGTCGAGGGCCGATGATTTCGCCAGGCTCGGCCAGGGTCAGGGCTCTTTGAATCTCGTTTTCGAGTTCTCGGACATTCCCCGGCCAGCGGTAGCTTTGAAGGAGTCGCGCTGCGGCTTTTGAAAACCGGCACTCCTCTTTGTGTTCTCGTGTGCCGTAACTCTGCAGAAAGTGGTTGGCCAGCGGCACAATGTCAGCGGTTCTCTTTCGCAAGGGCGGGATGTCGATGGGGAAGACGGCCAGTCGGTAGTAGAGGTCTTGTCGGAACTCACCTTGGGTGACCCGGTCCGCAAGGCTTTCGTTTGTGGCTGCGATCACGCGTGCGTCGATGGATTGGGGGCGAGAGGCGCCGACAGGGAGGATCTCCTTTTCCTGTAGGACGCGGAGGAGCTTGGCTTGAAGTGCCGGACTCATCTCGGCCACCTCGTCGAGGAAGAGAGTGCCACCCTGGGCCATGGCGAAATGGCCGGGCTTGTCGCGATCTGCCCCCGTAAAGGCCCCGCGCCGGTGCCCGAAGAGTTCACTTTCCAGCAGGCTTTCCGGAAAAGCAGCGCAATTCAGGGCAATGAAGGGCTTGTCGTGCCGGGGTCCGGCCTGGTGGATCTTCCGGGCGGCGACTTCTTTTCCGGTTCCGGTCTCTCCTTGCAGCAGGACAGTGGCCATTGCGTTGGCTGCGCGCGTGATCAGTTTTTCGAGTTCTTGCATGGCTTCGCTCGGGGTGATCTGAGCTGATTTTGAGAGGCGTTCACTCTTTGACGCCGAGCCATGCGACGTCGATTCGAGTGGATGTGTGGAGCCTGGGAGTCGGTTCAGGAGTTCCTCCAGAAGCCGGGGGCCGGCGGCGTTCTCGTCGTGGATCAGGATCTCCCGAGCACCCGCATTCAGCAGCTTCGCCATGGCATCCGGCGGAGAGGAAGAGGGAAGTACAGCGAAGATGGGCGGGCAATGAGGTCTTCGAAGCAGTTGGTATACGCTGGCCACCAGGGGTTCCACTTCTTTTTCGTCGAGTACGATGCCGTCGTACGAATTCGCGGGTAGGGCGAAGGCTTCTTCGGTGGTAGAGAGCCAGGTGATGTCCAGTTCAGGGGCTTCGCTGATTCCGGTGCGCGCGAGATTCTCACTTCGTCCGATCCAGAGAAGACTTCGAATGCTTTGCATGGCAGTTTCCTTTTGTGAGTGGGAGAGGAAGGTTTCGTCCAGTCCCTTGTGCCATTGCAAAGTTGATGCCTGAGCGGCGAGCGGTTCCTGGGCCCTTGAATGTGGCCGCGGATGCGGCCGGCCGGCGCATGGCCAGAAGTGGCCAGTCAGCGGGGGGCGTGGGAAGTCGTGTGCGTTGTGCCCGGGAGCCAGCCTCGATCCAATCCGGCTCTTCTCCTGTGAAGGAATGCTGAGACGGCGCCCGAGTTCATGAGGGTCGGTTCATCACGGGTGGATTCGCGGCCTGGGTATTCGTTTTTCTGATGAGAAACGAATGCGATCTCAGGAGCGGCTCCGGACTTCGACGTCGGCGCCTTTCTGGACGATGACGGCATCGGCCATGCCAACGAAGAGTCCTGTTCCCAGCACGCCGGGAATCTCGAGGATCTGACTCTCCAGTTTGCCGGCCGATTCGATGCGGCTGACCGCACAGTCGAGAATGAAGTGGCCGTTGTCCGTGATGTAGGGCTCGCCCTGATCATTTTGCCGGCGTGTGCTCGGGCACCCCAGTTCAGCCAGCTTTCGTGTGGCCAGCGCTTCTCCGAACGCCACGACTTCGACCGGAAGCTTGCCGCGTTCCCCGAGGCACGAAACCAGTTTTTCGTCGCCCACCAGGATGACCAGTTGATTGGAAGAGGCCGCCACGATCTTCTCTCGGACCAGGGCGCCGCCATAGCCTTTGATGACATCGAGATGGGAGTCGACTTCGTCGGCCCCGTCAAACGTGACATCGAGTTGGCCGGCTTCAGCCAAGGTCAGAAGCGGGATCCCGAGTTCACGGGCCAGCGCCTCGGTGCGCACGGAGGTCGGAACGCCCCGGACNTCCAGTCCCTCGGNGACACGCGCTCCAAGAGCGCGCACGAAGGCTTCGGCGGCGCGTCCAGTTCCCAATCCAAGGGTCTGGCCNGACTCGACAAAGCGCAGCGCCGCTTCGGCTGAAGCCACCGGAGCTTGACTCGGATCACTCAAGCGCGGGTCGCCAGTTTGTCGCGCTTCTTTGCCACGGCGTCGAGGAGTTGGTCGAAAGCGTCACAGAAGGCCTGGCAGCCCTGGATGAGAAGCTCATCTGTAATGTCATCCAGCGAGATGCCGTGNTCCTTGAGTTCGGTCAGGAGTGCGCGAGATTCGTCCACAAGCGGTTGGCCGCCTTCGCCAAGTATNTTCAGTGCTTTCCCTTCGTCTCGAAAGGCTTCGAAGGTGGCTGCGGGCACGGTATTGACTGTGTCCGGCCCGATCAGGGCATCCACGTAGAGGGTCTTGGGAAGCTCAGGGCTCTTGGTTCCCGTGCTGGCCCAGAGGACGCGCTGCGGTCGAGCGCCCCGGTCGGCGAGGGCTTTCCATCGATCGGTCTCAAGCGTGGACCGAAAGCTNCCATAGGCATCCACCGCGTTGGCGATGGCGACGCGTGCGTTCAGGCTTTCAAGGCGGGCCTGCTGGTCGGCGTCGGCTTCACCCAGAAGACCGGNGATCTGCTTCTCCACCATCGAGTCAATGCGACTGACAAAAAAGCTNGCCACGCTGGCCACGTGGCCGGGCTGGCCTCCGCTCTCGACCCAGCGCTCAAGTCCNCGGANGTAGGCTTCGTGTACGCCTTCGTAGTACGTCACCGAGAAGAGGAGNGTGGCATTCACGTTGATCCCGGAACCGATGAGCTCTTCGATGGCGGGCAAGCCCTCTCGGGTCGCCGGCACCTTGACCATGAGATTGGGTCGGCCGACGGAGGCCCAGAGTCGCTTGGCTTCCGCAATGGTGGCTTCCGTATCAAAGGCCAGCTGCGGTGAGACCTCGAGGCTGACGAACCCGTCATGTCCCTGACTGCCGTCGTAGACGGGTCGCAACACATCGCATCCCATCTGGATGTCATGGATGGCCAGGTTTTCAAAGAGGGTCTTCGGGTCCTGTTCGCCGGCGTTCGCCAAGGCTGCGATGGCGGCGTCGTAGTCCATGCTTCCCGCGATGGCTTTTTCGAAAATGGCGGGGTTTGAAGTGACACCTCGCACGCCTTCGGCTTCGACCAAACGTCGAAGTTCGCCTGAGAGCAGAAGGTCTCGGCTGATGAAGTCGTACCAGATGCTCTGTCCGTGTTTTTGGACCTCGATCAGGGGGTTGCTCATGCTTGGCCATTCCTTGGGAGAGGGCGCTGGATGTCATCCATCACAGCCGGGGGGGTCGAGTGCACATGATGCCTCCCCGGGCCCGACTTCGCACCCCGTGGCCGAGGCTTTCAGCCCCGGCCGGCCGAGATCACTCAGTGGGAATTCCAGAATCGGTCGAAGTCGCCGCAATCGAGCTTGGGGAGTTTCCCCGGGGCTTCCGGGCTGCCCTCCAAGGAGACCGGCTGATCGGCTACGAAACTCCGGTCCATCCGCCCGTCGTAGTCGCTGTCCTCGTCCTGACGACTCACGGTTTCACCGTCGGAGGCCAGGGTCTGGACCACATCCGGCCGGCCGTCCGCATTGGTGTCGATCTCGACCCGAGCCCGGCGGCCGTTCCGATAGATGTCTCGTTCGTCGGCTCTGCCGTCCTGATCCAGGTCGAGGAGGCTCTGGCTGACGGTGTCTCCGTTGCGTTCGATCTGGAGATCCATCCGGCCGTCCCCGCTGCTGTCCAGGCAGCGACGGATTTCCTGACCCGAGCCGGGGTCGAAGAAGATCCGGGTATCCGGTTTGGCGCCCTGGGTGCGAGTCTCCTGGGAGACCACCTGGAGTTCTTTGTTGAAGTGGAGCAGGAGGTCGGCCTTTCCATCTCCGGTGGTGTCGCGTCCTTGTCGCTCGAGTTGGCCTCCTCGGTAGTAATTCCAGGTGTCCATGCGGCAGTTCCCGCTCTGATCCTTTTCTTCCGCCAGAACCCGTCCTTTCGGGTCGAGCCAGCTACGCAGATCAAAGCATTCGGTGTCGCGGGTCTTCTGATGNACGCGGTGGGCCTTGCCTTTCTTGAAGAAGACGACGAAGTCCGGCTTTCCGCGGCCTTCTCGGTCCTCCTCTCGTCGCTCGACCTGACCCTGGCCGTCATTGAAGATCCAGAGATCCGTTTCGCCGTCCTGGTTGGAGTCCTGCTCGGTTCGCCGGTGTATGCCGTCTTCAAAGAAGCGGATCGTGTCGGGCCGGCCTCGGCCCTGGCTGTCCTCTTCGATACGAAGGGGCCTTTCCGAATCGTCGAAGAAGGTGACGCGCAGACCCTCCCCCTCGGCGGTCAAGGTCTCGATCTGCCGAGTCTTTCGTTCCCCCGCGTATTCCACCACGACTTCCGCGATGTTGTCTTGATCGGCATCGGTCTCGACACGGGCCAGGCGTCCGCCCTCGTAGATCGAGGTCAGTTCNGTTTGCCCGTCATAGTCTGAATCGGCCACTTCCCGGACGATGAGNCCTTCTGTGTAGGTCTTGGTGATATCGACCTGGCCGTCGGCATTGGTGTCGAACTCTTCTTGAGCCGGACGNCCCTCGGTGTCGAGGGTGACNGTCTGGTCGAAGCGCCCGTCGCCCGTCGTGTCGCGCTTTTCTTCCCGGGGTTGGTCGTCGACGAAGACGAGCAGGGAATCGAAGTGTCCGTCTCCTGTGGTGTCCTGCTCCTGACGGGTTCTTTCACCGTTCTGGAAGTAGGTACGGACATCCTTCTGCCCATCGCCTCGGGTATCGCGTTCTTCCAGGGTCTTGATTTCGCCCTCGAAGGTGAGGGTCAGATCCGTTTGCCCATCGCCGGTGGTNTCGGTTCGCACGCGTGCCGCTCGGCCGGCCTCGTCGAAACTCCCTTCCTCCTCGAAAGTGCCATCAAAATCACGATCCTGTCGGTAGTGGGCCGGTGTGTCTTGCCTGAACTCGACGACGTAGTCGGGCTTTCCGTCGGCGTTCTTGTCTTCTTCCAGGGTCAGGGTCTGACCTTCCGCATTGCTCTTCCGGCGGGTNTCACGGAGGCCNTCGCCGGTGGTGTCGGTCTCCAGCAGGATNACGTTCCCACTGGCGGGNTCGAAGACCAGCCANCGNTCGGGACCCGNNGGAGCCGCTTTGTCTTCCTCNCTGCGTANCAGNCGTCCCGAGGCGTCGTAGAAACTCCAGGCNTCGATCAAGCCGTCNTGATTGGCATCGTCTTCGACACGATCGATGCGTCCATCCACAAAGTGCTCAGTGCGATCCGGGCGCCCTTGGCCGGTGGAGTCGATGCGACGCCGCTGGACCTGGCCGTCCTGATGATCGAGTTCGGTTTCAAAGCGTTCATCNAAATCCGTGTCGAGGGACTCCAGGACGATGGCTTCATTGCCGTCGAAGGTATAACGGGCATCGACTTTTCCGTCGGCATTGCGATCTTCCGTCTGCCGGCTCTTCTTGCCGTCCGTGTAATGGATACGCGTGTCGTGCGTATTGTCTCCTGTGGTGTCTGCTTCGGTGCGCACGAGTGAGTCCGCATCGTAGAAAGCCAGGGTTTCCGCAAATCCGTCTCCGTCGGAATCGATTTCTTCGCGCGCGCGTTGCCCTTTCTCGTAGTGTCGCAACAGGTCGTGCCGTCCGTCCTCGTTGCTGTCGATGCGCTCGAGAACAATCAGGCCGGTGGGGCCCAGTTCGGCGAGGACCTCGGCAAAACCATCCTGGTTCGCATCCAGGCTGCGGCTGGTTTCCTGTCCGTTCTGGAAGCGAGCGATGCTCTCAAAGTGGCCGTCACCGTCGGCATCCACCTGCCTCTTTGCGATCTGCCCGCTTTCGAACAAAACGACCCGGTCGGCTTTGCCATCGCCCCGCGTATCTTCTTCTTCTCGTATCTTCTGGCCGCCTTCGTAGAAGAGGCCGACTTCAAACGTGCCATCCGCATCTTCGTCGAGTCTCTCTCTTTCTTTTTCCTGTTTGGCATTGAAGAAGGCCTGGGCATCCATCCGGCCATCGTGGTTCCGGTCTTCTTCGACCTGCCGGGCCTGGCCGTCCTCGATATGGGTGATGCGGTTGGCCTGCCCGTCGAAATTGGTGTCTTCCTCCCGACGGCGGGGGATGCCATCGGAGTACTGGGTCACGGTGTCCGGGTTTCCATCGGCATTGAGGTCCTGGCTCTTCTTCTCCAGGACGCCGGCTTTTCGTTCCTGCCAGGTGTCGGGCTGGCCGTCGCCCGTTTCGTCGAAGCTCTCCCGAGCGGGTCGGCCTTTGTCATCGAATTCGGTCCAGGCGTCCTCCTGGCCGTCGTGATTCCGGTCTTCTCGCGCGCGGACCGCCTTTTCGTTTTCGTATTCGATGGTCTGGTCGACCTGGCAGTTGGCGTTGCTGTCCCGACGTTTTTCCGTGAGCTTTTCCTGCTCATCGAAGACCAAGTCGAGTTCAGGGCAGTGGAGCAGCCCTTCGGGTCCGTCTTTCGTCTCGGCATGGCTCGGTGAACCGGAGCCCGAGGCCAGGGCCAGCAGGGTCGAGGCCAGGAGGGTGAGCCCGCGGTGGGCGAATGAATTCGTCATGAGCCGCCGCATGCTTCAGGTTCTTGGGACCGTGAAGGTGAGCAGGATGCGCTTCTCGGCCAAGCATCGGTTGGCGTCGATCATCGGCGGGAAAGGGGCCGCAGTCTGCAGGGCCCGGACGGCACTTTCCCCCAGAGTCGGGTCTCCGACATCCACGGCTTCGACGCCGGAAGCCATGCCGGCGGCATCCAGACCGAAGCGAAGGACGGCTCTGGCTTTGGGGTCCACTCCGGCGGGAATGATCCAGCGCTTCTGGGTCCGGGACTGCACCATGCCGAGATAGCGTTGAACGTGGGCGCTTTCGAGACAGCGAACACTTCCGAGGGCTTGGCCGGTGCCTCCGCTCCCTGCTCCGACCCCCAGTCCGCCTTCACCTCGTCCGCCGGCTCCGAGTCCTCCGCCTGATGCCGAACCCAATCCCGAACTGGTGCTGGCGACATCGGGAACACCGGAGCCCGGTTCCCACGCCAAGGCGGCGACACCGCCGCGGTAGTTGCTCGGCGGAATGCTTTCGAGGACGGCCATGGCTTCGGCGGCACTCAGTTCCGGGAGTTCGCCGAGGTCGACCTCTTGCGGACCTTCGAGTTCCGGGGCGAGTGCTTCCAGCCGGGAGGGATCGATGGTGACCGGTTTGATCTGACTCGCATCGATACTGGCTGTGGGTACCGCGATCGCCGCAGCGCGCGCGGCCACGCGATTGGCCTGGACTTCTCTTCGCTTGATTTGCGTGGGCAATACGGTGTCCTGGACGGTTGCAATCTCCATTTGCTCGAGCGCGCGCCGCGCTGCTTCCAAGGCCGCTTGGCGAAGGGCCTGGGCCTGATCCGGTGTGACGGTTTGGGCCGCGGCGAGCGCCGCCGCATTGGCCGG
>NZGT01000090.1 GCA_002691025.1 Spirochaeta sp.
TGATGTTCTTCTGGATCTCAGAAGAACCGCCACCCACGGTTTCGTTGAGCGTCGCCCGATACGCACCCTCGAAGCGACCTCGCAACGGAGCGTCGTCCTGACCCTCGCGGATCTGGCCGGCCACACCCGTCACATCCAGCGCGTCCTTGCAGACTCGCTGGGAGAGACTGGTGGTGAACAGCTTGTATTCCGAGGATTCAATGGTCGGGGGCTTTCCGCCCGACATAGCGGCCGAAAGGAAACGCTTGCTCAGCCCCTTGGCTACGTGCGTGTCCGTCACGATGTGGGCAATGGTGCGGCGCACATTGACGTCATCTTTCAAAGGATCATCGTCACGCACGGCCGTCTTGACCCAGTCCACCAGCAGGTTCGAGCGATCCTCGATGGGAGAGATCGTGAACATGGTGAAGCGCTCCAGGTCCAGGGCCTCGGAGATATAACCGAAACCCTTGCCGCGCTCGCCCACCAGGTAATCGTCGGGCACGAAGACGTTCTCGAAGAACACCTGGTTGGTGGTATCCTTGCCCACGGTCGGGAGACTCTGCACTTCCAGTCCCTCGTGATTCATGGGAATCATGAAGACCGAAATACCGGCGTGCTTCGGCTTGTCCGGGTCGGTGCGGGCACCCACCCAATACCAGTCCGCGAAGTGAGCCGAAGTGGTCCACATCTTCTGGCCGTTGAGCATCCAACCGCCATCGACCTTCTCGGCCTTGAGCTGCATGTTGGCCGCATCGGAACCCGCCTGGGGCTCGCTGTAGCCCACCGCAAACTCCACCTCGGCCGCCAGGATCTGGGGCAGGAATTCCTTCTTCAACTTCTCGGAGCCGTGCCGGATCAGCGTCTTGCCGATGATCCCCACGCCCTTCCCGATCTGCGGAGCCCCGTGACGGGCCAAGGCCTCGGTCAGGATGAACTCGTAGACGCCCTCGATCTCCTGCCCGCCGTATTCCTTGGGCCAGGACATGCCGAGCCAGCCCTGCTTGGCCAACTTCTTCATGAAGGCGCGACGCGCCGGCGTGTCCGAAAGCTGACTGAAATTCTCTCGCGTCAGGTCCATGACTTCCGGGTCATGGTTGTCGACGAGCCACTGCTCGACCTCTTCAGAAAATTTCTGTTCTTCCGGCGTGAAATCAAAATCCATGGAGCACTCCTTCGCAGGGGACGAAATACGAGGCACTCGATCTGTCCCGGGGTAGATACGATCCGTTGCGTATCGAAAGTATAGACGGGNGGCTCTCAGGGGTCAAATACGGGGCCCCCGACCACAGAAACTGGCCCTGAGCCCACTTTCAGCCCTCCCGGCGGCCCTTTTCCCGATCAAAAGCGTCCAACAAGGAAGACATGCGGCTTTCCACCAGCCCCCTCATCTCGGGGTGGGTGAGGATCCAGGCCTCGTTCTCCTCGACGCCCTTGAGGATGTAACCGGCCGCTTCCTCCGGACTCTGCCGTCCCTGGGCCGAAACGGATCGGGGGTTTGCTTGGGCGATCTGNCCGCCCTGCCCCGTGTCCAACTCACCCGGTCGGTTCCGCTCGCTGTTGGCAATCCCCGTGGCCACGGCACCCGGACAGATGACAGAAACGCCGATGGGCACACCTTGNGACTCGAGATCGGCTCGCAGATATTCGGAATATCCCACCAGGGCAAACTTGGTTGTCGTATAGGCGCCCATATCCATATGACCCATGGCGACCAGGCCGGCAATGGAGGCCGTGTTCACCACATGACCTTCTTCGCCACTGGCAATCATGCTTGGCAGGAAAACCGAAACAGCATGGATGGGGCCCATCAGATTCACCGCCAGGCTCCAGTCCCAGTCCTTTTCCTCGAGCTCCAACATCGGGCGCGTCACCAGAACACCCGCATTGTTGAAGAGGAGATGACAGGCCCCGAACTCCCGGTCGACTTCGTGGGCCAGGCTCTCGATTTCGCTTTTGTGTCGCACATCCACCGCGCGAGAGAAGGCTTCTCCACCCTGCGATCGAATGGCACTGGCGACACTGTCGGCCGCCGCCTTGTCCACATCNACCACAGCCACACGCATNCCACGCTCAGAGCAGGCTTGGCAAAGAGCGGCGCCGATGCCGCCTCCGCCACCCGTCACCACCGCAACACGCCCATCGAATTCCCGCATGCTCTATTCCCCTGCTTGCAAAAAGGCCGGGCTCTGGTCCACCCCGNGCTCCGGCTAGGAACTCGGATCGGTCTCGAGCGAAGGACCCTGGCCCAGCTTNGCGGGTTGCGGGCGATACCAGATCGGCGACGTGTAGGCGCGCTCCTGNATGGTNCTGGGTTGNCCTGTCTCNGACGGATCCACTCCCAACGCCAANGCGTCNTAGTGGGANTGGCGNGGAGTCGGNACCTGGATNACNCGTANNTANTAGAAGGCAGACTGGGNCGGATCGAAATCNGGATCNTCCCACACGGNGCCCAACTGNGNNCTNCCCGATTCNTCCAGATANGTGNCCTTNTCCAGNTCNACCGTGGAANCCACCGGCGGAANNNCTCCCTNGGCNTCCNGCACNCGANCNTCCGACCANGCCACNTCGTAGATCNTTTCNGNNGTCTGNCCNGANGCGTCGAGCCANCCCTTGATGATCTGGACNCGATCCAGGTTGGCCCCCTTNGGATCCTTGAGCGCCGTAANCCAGAAGCGAGGGGCAGCCCCTTCAGAGGAACGCGGCGGGAGCACNCCGCCCATGGGCACGCCNCGCGCATAGCCCTCAGTCTGCATGGTCCCGGTTTCCGCATCGGCGGACTCGAAATCCCAACCTCCGAACACCCGCACCTTGATGCGCGGGCCTGTCGTGGCGTAGACCTCCTTGCGACGGAAGGCCTCGAGAATGGCATCCCGGGAATTCTCCTCCGCCCAGACCGCGGCCAGACCTTGAGCCGACATGGACCAGCCCGTCGGGCCTNNACCGGTACGCCACATCCCCTGCTTGTTTTCCGGGACTGAATCGCGAGCCATCTTGCCCCAGAAGTTCGGCTCCTCCGCAGACGACAGACCGGTATGGGAGTCCGTGGAGCCGATCAAACCGAACGCGAACGGATTCGTTCCCAGATCTTCTTCCATCGCAAGGCCCGTGCGCAGCGAGGGCCTTACGAAATCCGCCGGGTGGGCTTCATAAGGAGGCGCATTCTGCTGGATATAGAAGGGATAGATTTCGAAACCNGCAAATGAATCTTCCGGAGAAAAAGAAGGNTAGGTCTCGGAGTCGCCCTTGATCTGGGTCACCTCCACCACCGGCTCCCAGCGCATCCGCGTGCGCGCCAACTCGGGCGTATAGGCCTCTCCCCGCAACGTCTTCTCCGAGAACATATANCCCTTGGAGATATTCGAATTGTGCGGGATGGCCACGAACTCAAGCCCTGTGCGCTCTGATGTTTCGTCCAGCCAGGCCCAGAGATCTTCGGGATACATGCTCTGGGTCGAACTGAATGGCTGGAACTGGGCTGCCCCCTTGGCATCCCCACTGGTAAAGACCACACGGTGAAGGTTGGCGCCGGAAGGAACCGAACTCCACTCCCAACCGATCAACGCCGTGAACTGACCCGGACGATTGTGCTCATCCGCAGTTCGGATCGCTTCCGACCAGACCGTCTTCTCCATCAAGTCCGAATTGGAAATCTGGGATACCGGCGGGTTCGCAGCGGCTTCTTCCACCGTAGTGGGATCCGGAAGAAGCGCGGCGAAGNCCGACATTCCCTCGTCATTTTCAATGACGTTGTTGAGCCAATACTCGACATAGAGNGCCCGCACCCAGTCCACCAGGCCGAGTCCCTCATCCGGAATGCCGCGCTCGATGATATGACGCATCACCCCGAGATATTCCGCGTGATCCGAAACCACCAGGAAATCAAGCGGCGTTTCGATCTGCACCCGGGCCCGGTGNTAGGGATGAATCACGGGGTACCCCTGGGCGTAGCGGTAGGCCGTNGCGGGATCCGCCGAATAGTTCCGGTTCAGATAGGCATCAAAGGAATTGTTCGAATGGAGATGCGTATCCCCGAAAAGGAGTTGATCCGGCTCAGCCAGAGCGGGACCGGCCAGGAGCAGGAAGAGAAGGCTCCAAGAAGCCAGCGCAACCTTCAGCCCGTTNCGAAAAAAAGAATGCGGGTTCGCTGCCAATGACCGCGCCCCCTGCCTCTTCGTGCTTCTCGACATAACCACCTCCTCATGGGATGAACGCTCAGCCCGACATCGACAATCCGGTCGGAGCGGGGCGAANCCGAAGTACACCAGATCTTGCCCCCCTACGCCCGCGCTTCGGCGGACCGAGGGGCGCGACCGAAGAGAACGAGCGCCAGCGCACAGAGCATCGCCAGAATCGTTCCCCCCACCGCAAAAGGAAACCAGGGTGGACGATACGCCCACTCCACCCGATGCAGACCCTCGGGCAGAGCCACGCCTCGCAATGCCCCCTGCACCTCAATGGCTTCGGCGAGCTGGCCATCCACATGCACCGTCCAGCCTGGGAAGAAGAGCTCCGATGTAATCAGGACACCGCCCGAAGATTCGACATCCAGGGTCTGCCTGTCGTTTTCATCCAACCGGACTTCGATTCGAGGGGCNGCCCCGCCGCGGGCCCCGTCTCCCAAGCCAGGGACCGGCGCCGAGACCAGGGCTTCGCGCCGCGGGTCCCACTCCACTGAGCCGAGCCGAGCAAAGAATCGCTCCGGATCCTCTTCCACCCTCACGTCGGGCACAAGGGTGAAACGATCCAGGGCACCCTCCCGCACATCCGTGGCATAGAGCCCCCCCCTATACCGCACCACGGACCGGAGACCGAACGCATCGAAGATGGGCGCATCCGCATCCTGCAAAGGCAAGGCNGCCGACACGATGGCCCGNTCNAATTCATCCGGTGGACCGAGTTGCCCGTGTTGACCCGCATAATAGGCNGCAAAGAAATTNGCGGGAATCAACACCTCGCGCATCAGGAGCGTGGGCACACCCGCCGCCAGACCCGCATTGATNGCAAAAGGCGGCACGCGTCTTGAGTGGGCAAAGTCCACCGCAAGCCGGCCCTCGGCCTCGGCAATGCTCTTGGGAATCGCATAGATGTCAGCCTCTGCATAGTGATCCAGTGGACGTTTCAGAAACCAGCCCACTCCCATCACCCAGACCACACAGAAGATCGCCAGCGGTTGGCGCCAGCGCCAACCCGATGAGAGAAGACGTTCCAGCCCCAGGGCCGCCAGCCACGAAAGCAGGAACGANGCGGGAACGATCATCCGGTACGGGGCCCGAAGGCGATCCGCAAACGGAAAGACTTCGCGCAGAAGCGGAGTGACGCCCCCTTCGGCTCCGAGCATGCCCAATAGAAAGAAGGCCGCACCCAGCGCCGGCCACCAGGGACGCGGCCTGCGCATCATGGCGAAGACAGCCAGCACCAGAACGACAAGACTCAACTGTGGTTCATTGCGGTATGGCGCACCGTNCTCCAGCAGCGGAGCCTGGATAAAGGCAAACGTCTCGGCCCCGAGCGCCAACGGGATCTCNTGGGGCGCTGCACGAAAGAGACCACNGAAGACCTCGGGATCATGGAGAAGAGCCCGGTGNGANTGTTNCACCATCTCCAGAAAGGGCAGCAGTTNCCANCTCGCCAAACCGAGCCCCACGCANANAATNCCCAACCCATAGGCGAAGCGACGTGTTCGCTCAGGCTTTTCATGACGCGCGACAAAAAGGTCCCTCCCCATCCACAGGGCCATGACGAGACCGTTGTAGACCAGGTACTGAGGCGAAGCACCAAAGCATTGAAAAGCCAGGGCCAGGCCTGCCAACACCGCAAAGCCCCCCTGCCGCCGCCTCACCGCACACTCCCAGAAGAAGAGGGTCACCGGCAGGAAAAGCAGGGTCTCGATGACGGCCACATGCTGGACATGGGTCAACACGCCACGGGTGGTCGTCCAGGCCAGTGCCCCCAGAAGCGCCGGCCCCACCCCGACCCCTTTGACCCGGAAGAGTGCATAGGTGGCCAACGCAAGACCGCTCATCACCAGAGCGGGATAGAACTGGAAGATCTGCTGCGCCGGGAACCCATAGAAGAGAGCCGACACCGGAGCGAGAAGACCACTCTGGATGTTCCCGAGCCTCGGCTGCCCCAAGCCCGGCAAAGGGTCCCAGAAACTGAAGCTTCCGGCTTCGGCCAACCCGAGGTGAAGAGCTCGATTTGAAAAAAAGTAGGCCAACGTGTCTTCGGCCACATAGACCTGGCCCCCGAAAACACCGGCGCCGTGCCAGAGCAGGAAGAAGGCCACCAGACCCATGGCAGCCGCGAGATCGAACCTGGCGCTAGCAGAGCTTTTTTCATTTAGAGAACCGAACTTGTTTCCCATGATTTTTGAGTGTAGAACGCCTGCCATCGAACTCCCACGCATTCCCCGCACATCAAAGAGTCTATAATTCCACCATGCGCCGACGCTTCTCGCATCTCGCGCTCTTTGCCGCAACAGCCCTGCTCTGTCTGCTGGCCATAGACCGGATCGTCTACTGGTATTTCCCGCTCGGTCGAATCGTCTACCGCACGGATCCCGTTCAACTCTACGGCTACATCCCAGGCGCCTCGAAGTTCTTCATCCACGGCGCTGAAAACGGAGGCGAGTGGATCAGCGTCAACATCAACGACCACGGACACCGCGGAGTGGACCTCGAACGCAAGAGCGAGGAACTTCGGGTTCTTGTCTTCGGTGACTCCTATGTGGCCGCCGAGTACAGCCCCCTGGAAGAGACATACACCCATCAGCTTTCAGAAGCACTCCGCCGCTCCACCGGTCAAGAGGTCGAAATCATCAACGCCGGTTTGGTGGGGGCCGGTCCGGATCAGGTCGCCCGGGCCATGCCGCAGGAAATCAAGGACCACGAACCCGACATCCTCGTCGTAGTCATCACCTCGGGCAATGACTTCGGCGATCTGATTCGCAACAAACTCTACGGAGTCGATCGCAATGAAAAGGCCATCTCGAAAAACCCGGAACTCGGGCCGGGACTTCAAAAGATGCTTGAACCCGACCTTTTTTCGAAATCCGGATGGGGGCGATTGATCCGAGCGGCCTGGCGTGGGACGCCCTTGCGAATGGAGCAAGTGGGGCTGGCTCAACATCCTCGGCCCCCCGCCGGCCAGCAAGATGCAAGACAACTGCTCCGACGCCACCAACTCGAATACGGAAATTCGCAGATCGATCTTGACCCCGTAGTCCGGAATCTCTTTGACGACCTCTACGATGCCGATCTCAGCCTGCTTCCCCATTCAGACTCTGCAAGACGAAAGCGCCTCCTGATGCGAATCGTCCTCACTGAAATCAAGGCCATCGCAGAAAAGGCCCGATTGCCTCTCCTGGTCGTGGTGGTGCCCTCGCCCATCGACGTCATCGAAGACCACTTCGGCCTCCAGGCTCGCTGGAATCGGTTCCCCGAGTATGATCGCCGCGCCCTCTCTCAAGCCGCGTCCAAGCCGGCCCAGGCCATGGGCCTCCCCGTCCTCGACCTCTTCGCCTCCATGCATGAAGCGGCCGATCCCGCGTCGCTCTTCTTCAAGGCCGGCAACGACCATTGGAACTCAAAGGGCCAGGCCCTGGCAGCGAACATGACAGCGAAACGACTGAAAGAACTCGGCTGGCTCCAGCAAGAGGGAAGAACGGCCATGGGAGTTCCTCTCTCTCCTCCTCCTGCGGATGGTCCTTCTCCCTGAAGGTGCAGTGCACGTAGAGGATCCCCTATTCTCTTGCCATGCGCGGTTCCCTCATCCAGACGGTATGCATCCTTGTCGTGTGCGCCCTCGGTTTCCTGGGTCTCTCCTGTGCGCACTCAGACGAAGACGCCGACATGTCGGATGCAGCCATCCCGGTCTTCGACCCTTCAAAGTTCATCATCTGCGGCTCTCAGCCCGGTGTTTCCGAATACACCTACACGCTCTCACTTTCCGTCAATGATCATGTGCTCGACCTGATACGGCCCCCCATCGACGAAAGCGCCACTCTGGCTCTTCGCCTGAATCAGAGCGGAGGACTCGAGTCCGTCGAAATCCGCAGCGCGACGGCACCCGGCTTTGGACCACTCGCGGCGGCGGCCGCAGAAATGGCCGCCCCCTATCCGGCTCCTCCGGAAGAGTTGGCTCGCTGCCTGGTGGGCAAGCCCCTGGAGATTCGAGTGGACGCCCAGGTCGAAGCCCGTTGCGAAAACCTCGAGCGGTCCACGGAATGGGTCCTGATCGCCCGTGATCAGATCGTCGCTCAAGTCGACAGCCCCGCCTTCATGGCAGAGCCGGGGAGCGGATACGGGTACCTGCGCGTTCTCTTCGGACCCGATGGAAAAATCCAACAGAGCCAGGTCAACCAGGCCTCCAACCCCGAGGTGGAGGACAAGATTCGCCGCGCCGTCCGGCAGATCGGCCCGCTCTCGTCGCCGCCGGATTGGGAGACCTGCTTTCGCGATCAGCCGGCGACGCTCAAGATCGAAGTCTGGGCGGAAGAGCCCTGAGGCCACCCCCGAAGGGGCGGCTTCAAAGGATCTATCGGCGCCGCTTCTCGCGATATTGCTTCCAGCGTTCCGCTGACTCGGCCAATTCGGGATTCACGTCGAAGATGGGCTGCATCTTGCTCCAGGCCTCTTCTTCCTTGTAGGGCAGGAACTCACGGGGAAAATGACCCTCGTGAGGCTCGTAATCCTTCAGGATCCGGCGTGCCACGGTGGATTTGTGGACCTCGTCGGCCCCGTCCGCCAGTCCCATCTGGGGAGCAGCCGAGTACATGGCCTGAAGCGGAGTGAGATCCGTGGTGCCGAGGGAACCATGGATCTGCAATGAATCAAAAGAGATCTCACGCAGCACCCGCGACATGGTGAACTTCACGGTCGCGATGTCGGTGCGACACTCCTGCGCCGATGTCTGATCCATCTTCCAGGCTGTCTCCAAAACAAGGAGTCGCAGCATTCGAAGCTTCGCATAGGACTCCGCAATCTTCTCCTGCACCATCTGATGGTCGGAAATGATTGCCCCATGCGACTCCCTCGAAAGGGCTCGCTCACACATCATATCGAAGGCCAACTTGCACTGGGCAATCGTTCGCATGGCGTGATGGATGCGACCGCCTCCCAGACGGCGCTGAGCCAGAACATGGGCACTGTCTTCGGGACCCAGAAGATGATCCGCGGGAATGCGCACATCCGTGTACTTGATGTGATTGTGGTTCCGGGGCTCGGGCATGATCTCCACACCGGGCGTCTCGCGCGGAACAATGAAGATCCCGTTGGTGCACATCACGAAGAGGAGGTCGGCCACTCGGCCCGCCGAGGTGAACCACTTCTCACCATTGATGACCCACTCATCACCGTCACGCACCGCGACGGTCTTGAAAAGACGCGGGTCCGATCCGCCCTGCGGCTCTGTCATCGAATACGCGGAAAACATCTCCTGCGCGAGCAGCGGCTCAAGCCAGCGCTTCTTCTGCTCGTCTGTCCCGTAGGCGGCCAGAATCTCCATGTTGCCCGTGTCGGGGGCAGCGGCTCCGAAGAGCTGCGGCGCGGCCGGGTATTTACCGAGGATTTCATTCACCAGGCCCAGCTTCAACTGACCGAACCCGGGTCCGCCGAGTTCTTCATCCAGGAAGAGCGCCCAGAGACCCTGGTCTTTCACGTCCTGCTGGAGGTCACGGACATAAGCCTTCACTGCGGGATCAGGGAGACGAACGGCATGCGGGAAAACATGGTGGAGCGGTCCGACGCGCTCCTCGCAGAATTCTTCGATCCAGTCCAGCTTCTCCTGAAACTCGGGGTCCGTACAAAATTCCCAGGCCATCTTGATACTCCCTTTCATCCTCGGCGACCGGCACCCAGAGTCGGTCCGGTCAAAAACAATGAGCGAAAGACACTACACCACTTGATTGCCCAGAGTGGGCTCCGGCCCACCGTGGCCTGACCCGTAATCATCTCCACTCCGCGGGAAACGACGAAGCCGGCGAGCGCACGCTGAGTCTCTCGAGGGAAGAAAAACGTCGTATTTCCGTAAGTTTGCCTGAACTTTCTCCAGCAGATTCCACCCTGGTCCCCAGCGGTTCCCGCACGCGGAAAACGATCCCGGATTGCACCGCCGTCCCCATCTGCGATGCTCAGGCTGCCTGAANAGGTNCCGCCCGCGCGGCCCCAGGATGTCATCGACCCCTTCGAGAAATAGACCCGGAAAGAGCGAATCCTGTGAACGAAAAGTGCGTACTCCTGACAGGCGCTTCGGGTTCCATGGGCCATGAAGCCTTCCTGGAATTGCATCGGCGTAGAGATCGCTATCGCACCCGGCTTCTGCTGCGCCCGTCGAAGACGAACAAGAAACTCTTTGCGCCCTACATCAATGCCAAGGATTCACGCTGGCTCGATATCGTCTGGGGTGACCTCACGAATCCAAACGACGTCGACCANGCAGTGGATGGTGTCGACTTCGTACTTCATCCCGCCGCTGTCATCCCACCCTATGCGGACCANCATCCGGAGGCAGCACGAGCGGTGAACCTCGAAGGAACGCGTCACCTGCTCGACGCCATCACCCGGCAACCCGATGGTCGTGAACGTATCGGTTTCGTGAATGTCTCCACCGTCGCAAGCTACGGTCACCGGCTTCCGCCGATCGAAACCATTCGAGTGGGCGACCCGATCCGGCCCAACCCCTTTGACTACTATGCGGTCACCAAGGCAGCCGCCGAACGACTCGTCGCCGAGTCGGGACTCAAGCGCTGGGCCAGTCTTCGGCAGACCTTCATCGTCTTCCCGAACCTGCTCACGCTGCTCGACCCGATCCTCTTCCTTCAACCGCTTGAGCAACGCATGGAATTCATCACGAGTCGTGATGCAGGATACGGCCTTGTTCAGTGTGTCGAAGCCCGCGAAGATTTCTGGGGCGACTTCTACAACATGTCGGGCGGTCCCGAATGTCGCACGGTCTTCCACGAATTCCTTGATCGCATCTTCCGCATCTTCAACGTCGGTGACTACCGGGAGATCTTTGAGCGAAACTGGTTTGCACTTCATGGTGCACACGTCGGTTACTTCGAAGACAGCCACGTACTCAACGAACACCTCGGACATTTCCGCGACGACTATCAGGACTACTGTGAAAGTGTGGAACGAGAAGCCGCGGCCTGGATGAAATGGGGCGGGCGACTGGCACCGAACTTCCTGCTGCGCGTACTCGCTCGCACCCTCGCCGAACCGCTGCGCTGGGTGAAGAACAACGACGAAGAAAAACTCAAAGCGTTCTTTGGTTCGCGCGAAGCCTGGGAAGCCATTCCCGATTGGGAGGCCGACGCATGAACAGCGAAAATCAAAACGGGCCCTGGACCCTGGCCGAGCTGCAGGCCTTCGCGGAATCCCGCGGGGGGTCCTGCCTCAGCTCCGAGGCCGGCATTGAGAGCACCTCTCACCGCTTCCGCTGCGCTGAAGCGCACGAATTCGAGGCCCAGGCCTTTGTGTTGATCCGGGGCGGCTTCTGGTGCCCGCATTGCCAACCCTCCATCGATGGCCCCGGACCCTGGGATTGGAATGCTTTGGCGAAGAAGGACCCGACACTCGCCCGATTCGAGCCCGCTCCCAACAAGACCGGGACGCCGTAAAGTACGCACNGATCACGGGCTCCTTCTGCCTTTTTCTTCCACTCCGAGCCGAGCCACTGCCGATGCTTTACGCAGCCCGCTCCGTCGCTCGCCTCGATCTGGGCCGAATTCGAAACGGTGCGGCCGAAATCATCACAACTCACCGTAGGCACGCATCTTGCTCTANNGAGGGGTGTGCATGTTGATTTCCAGNCAGACAAGAGACGAGANGTTTTGAATTCAGTGAGGGGTTCGTTCGGACCCAGGACCTTTCCATCCCCGTTTTCAAAANGTCACTCTGATTGACTGGAAACCAGCAGAGAGTTCCATCGATAGAGNCAAACAGAAATCCAAATCCAATAGAACATGTCAGGAAATGATCCGCTCATAGAAGAGGGGGAAGATAANACGAAGGGCGCTTCCAACACCGGATGTGCCCCGAGAGCGAGGCCGTTGGGGGCCTCGCTCTCTCCTTTTTTACCACGACCACCCGACGACCCAAGAACCAGACCTGAATAGATCGCGAGCACGAAAGCAATGAAACTCCACCGAACGATTCCTCAACTCTTCCTGGCCGCCGTCATGCTATGGAGCCCACCTTTGTCGGCCGAAAGCCGCGGGCAGGCAAAGAGAAAATGTGAACAGAACCTTGTGACCGCGGCCGACCGCTATGTCTCTTGCCTCCTTCGGGCACGCACTGCGAGGTCAGCCAAGAGCAGCAGCGAAGTCCTGGAAAAGAAGCTGAGCCGATGCGAAGGAATCTACCGCCCTCATTTTGAAGCAATCGTCCAGCGCTTTGGAGAACGCGCCTGCACGGACGCAAAAGCCGATATCTTGGCCAACTATATCGAGTACGCCACGTTCCAGATCCACTCCGCCAGCTCACCAGGAGATCGTGGAAAAATACCTTTGGCGCGGAAAAAAGAAGGCGCAGGTTCCACCCTGCTTGAATCAACGCCCTCCCTCTCCCTCCGGGTCGACTATCCGAACAAGAAGGTCTCAATGGGCGAGTACAAGACCTATCTCATTTCGCTCTCTTCCTTTCTCAAGGAAAACCCGGCGATCACCGAGGTGGTCTTACGCATTGAAGACCCTTCCCTCCATGTTGCGTTCGAGCGATACAACTTCAATGACGCACTGGAGGATTATCCCGCGGAAGTCAGGCTGCAAGCGCTACCCGAGACTGACGGTCCGTCGACTCTGGGCAAGACTCCCGAACCCGCCACCGGACCGGTCAAATACGTAAGCGGGGCCGCTTTCAACCCGGCCCACTGAAACCCGCCCCTGATCCATCTCCCCGTGAATCGAGGGAGGAGAGGCCGAACCCTGNGCCTCGTCACTGGATTCGTCTTTGCCAGGCGAACGGGATATGGTTGACCTCCGTTTTAGAGAGGCGTCCGCTCTGATCCATGGCTGAGCGCGGACTACAACCACACCGTTTGAGAGCGAGGGGCAGGATGATTGAAAGCGTTGTCGAGAACTGGATCACATGGGCCAAGGGCAACATGCCGGGGGAACGGGCCGAAAGCCTGGACACCTTGCTGGCTGATGACGTCACCTTCATATCACCCGTCGTCTTCACACCCCAGAAAGGCAAGGCTGTCACCAAGCTCTACCTGATGGCGGCCTTCGGCGTCTTTGGCGAAGTGGAAAACGGGAACCAAGCGGCCGAGCCCAGTAAACCCGCACAGAATGACTTCGCCTATGTGAAGAAGGTCATGTCGGGTCACAACGCCGTCCTTGAATTCGAAACCACCATGGACGGCAAATATGTGAACGGCGTAGATATCATCACGTGCAATGACGAAGGTCTGATCACCGAATTCAAGGTGATGGTTCGACCTCTACAAGCCATGAATACCCTGCATGCCCAGATGGGGGCCATGCTCGAAAAGATGCAAGGCAAGAGCTGAGACGAGCCTCTATTTCGTCAAGGTGAATCGGGTCCTACAACCGAACCTGTGGACCGGGTCCATGGATTGGTGTTGAGAATTCTTTGCGCGGCCAGGACCAGAGCCCGGTTCTGGGGCTCTCGACGCATGGCGATGGTGGCGTTTTGGCGCGCTTTCAGCCATTGCTCTTCTTCCATGTAGTGACGCGCCAACAAGATCGCCGGAAATGCGATCCGTGGAACCGCCTCGACTCCCGCTTGCAGGTAGGGAACCGGGTCCTCTCCCTTCATCTTCTCAAGCCAACCGCGGTAGGCCAGAACCTCAGGCGCACCGGGGGCGGACTCTTCGGCTCGGGCCAGGTACGCTTCTGCCGCCTGCCAGTCCCCCTGCTCCAGGTAGCGACCGGCCGGGTTCCAGGTCGTACATCCCAGGTACTGCAACTCATCGAGGATTCTCGACCAACTCCGCACGTGAGGCGTCGCGCAAAGCAGAGCGGACCGGATCATCTGACTGCGACGAATGCGATCCAGCCGATAGGGACCCAGCTTCGCCACGGTCTCCTCATCGAGATTCCAGAGAGACTTGTCGATTTCAATGAAATGACCCGCCGCCACAGGATCCTCAAACTGAATCGCGAAATTCGACTCGGTGAGGAGAAGCGAGTTCATCACCAGCGGATCGTCAGCCAGAGCCGGGCCCTCAAGAAGCCGGCGTGCTCGCTCGTAGTCGACTCGTTCGGGCGAGGTATTCCGAAAATCTGGAGAAGACAGAACGTCCGCGTAGGCCCGGGCATCCTTGGCCCATCCCCCGTAATCCGTCGGAAGATAGGCGAGCCCCGTCACAGTCAGAAGAGCCGCCACTCCCAGGATCTTCCGCCCCGGACCCAGGCTGAGCGAAGCTCGCCCTCGAAGGGTCTGGAATGTCTGCAGGAGACCCCAACCCGCCAGAACCGCAAGCGCGGGCACCGCCGGATGTCGATACTCGGAACTCACGAAGAACAGAAGGCAGGTCAAGAAAGGAGAAAGCACAAAAGGAGCCGCCGCGGCCGCCGCTCTTCTGTCCGTGGGCCTCAGAAGAACAAGGCCCAGGGTGGCAAAGAGAATCAACAGACCGAAGCGCACCGGATCGTAAGCCAGAAGTGGAGACAGATGCGAAGTCAGAGCGAAATCCGCATTGGTTCTCGGCTCGACATCGTTCATCAGGGCCGCGAATTTTCGCCCCATCAGGCCTGTCCACTCCAGGGGAGACCCGACGACCTCGCCGCCGGCTTCATACAACCAGAAAGTACTCGCGCCCCGCAAGGAAAGGTTCGGATCGCCGCTGCGCTCACGGGCTTCCAGCCAGAAGGCATCGCGCTCCGACGGAATGGTATAGACGGACGTACCCGCCTCTGGATAAGGAAGGAAAGGNGCCACCTGATAGGTCCCCGACGCACCCACTCGATTGCCCGTCCAGAGNTTCATGCCCGCATTCGCACTGACAGGAACCCATTCGCCGACGCGAATCCTCTGNTCCACGGCCAAAGGCGTAAGACCCAGGACTAGACCCAGGGCGAATGTCAGAGCGATACCCACTGTCTTCTCAAGAGAAAAGGCGGGACGAAACCACCCGAAAGCCAGAATACAAAAAGACGCCAGAAGCCATTGAGAGGGACGAAGCGCCGCCGATAGAGCGATACAGATTCCAAGCCCCAGAGCGTAAAGNGGTGCCCGGGCCCCGGCCTCCAGGATGCGAACAAAGAGATAGAGACCGGCGGCCGAAAAGAAGAGACTCAAGCTCGGGATCAGGAGCAGGGCGTCGAAGTGGATCGCCGGGGCATAAAGAGCCAGCNCCCCCGCCGCGAGAAGACCCGCCGNCTCACTTCGGAAAAGACGCTTGGCCGAAACACCGACCACGAAGACAGCCGACGCTCCAAGAAAAGCCTGGATGACGAGTACGCCGACCCCGTGTGAACCCAGAAACCAATACAGGATCTTGAGGACAGCGATGTAGCCTTGATTGGCAAAAGGCACTGGGCTTATGGTCTGGCTCTCTCCCCACAGCCAGGCCAACGCCGTGTCCCGGTAATAGAGGGCGTCGTGAATCTGGGCGTCGCCCAGGGCCGCCTCCATGAAGAAGACATGAACCAGACGCAGAATCAGGGCCANGAGTGACAGGACCAACAGCCTCCCCCGAAATGNCCATGAGGAGANACTNNGNNCNGCTCCGGTTTNCTCATCGAAAACCCGACTCATGGCNTNAGTATANNCACATGAAACCGACTCTGCGTAAATTNCGATACAGTNGTTCCATNCTCTAACTACCCNANNNCTNAANCNGNACAGGAGTNCGNATGGCCNACTTNGGCGTCGCTTTCTTTCCCACCGACTACTCGATNCAACCNATNCCNNTGGCCCGNGCCCTCGAGGAGNGGAATCTCGATTCTCTGTATGTCACTGAACACACCCACATNCCGGCCAGTCGGAANACNCCCTGGCCCGGCGGCGCGGACCTTCCCCAGGAGTACTGGCACACCCTCGACCCCTTTGTGGCATTGACGGCGGCCGCCGCCGTNACGGAGCGCCTACGGCTCGGGACCGGCATCTGCCTTGTGGTCGAACGCGACCCGATTCAACTCGCCAANGAAATCGCCTCCCTGGACATGATTTCCAATGGCCGCCTCACTGTCGGTGTCGGGGCGGGTTGGAATCGAGAAGAAATGGAAAATCACGGCGTCCGTTTCGACAAGCGCTGGGCCATCGTTCGCGAGAAGGTGCTGGCCATGCAGGCCATCTGGACCCAGGAAGAGCCGGAGTTCCATGGTGAGTTCGTCGACTTCGACCCGCTCTGGTCCTGGCCCAAGCCCGTGCAGCCAGGCGGACCGAAGGTCCTGGTGGGAGCCCAGTCACGCTTCACCTGGAACCGCGTCGCGGAATGGGGCGATGGCTGGATGCCCATCGGCCTTCGTGGCGACATCGAAGAAGGAATGCAGAGCGTGAACGANGCGTGCGAAAAGGCAGGCCGGGATCCCGAAAGCCTCTATCACGCCATCTTCGCACCCACGCCGGAAGTCGNAACCTGCGAGAANTTGATCCAGTACGGCTTCGATGATCTCGCCTTCGCCTTGCCTTCCGTAAGCGAGGACGAAGCCCTGCCGATCCTCGATCGCTACGCCGAACTCGCCGAGAAGCTTCGCTGATCAACAAGCGCCAGGAAGCTCGGGCGCTGTTCCACAAATGAGAACCCCAGAGTGCCGGGGAGCACTCTGGGGTTCTCGGTGGAGTCTGGAATCCGGCGAAGAGGTCGGGGGCCTCTTCGCCCATGCTTTGTCGCTTCCAGTCGCAACTACTGGAAGAGTGCGTAAGCCGAAACGCCCGAGCCCACCACCAGGCCACGATCGTTGGTTACGCCGAGCTTCACNATGTCCGAAACTCCACCTACATTGATTGATCCGTCCATCCAGATCCCTGCACCGGGGGCGATCAGCTTTCCTTCGACCGCGTGGAGGGTCGAAGTTCCGTCTCCCACGTAGATGATGTTCTGTCCATCCACCACCGGAGCGTCGTAACCGGAGGTCTGCATGAGGTAGTTCCAGATTTCAAGACCGGACACGATGTCGATGCCGTAGAGGAATCCGTCCGTGCTGGCAAAGGTNGCGTGGAANGGCGAGGTGTTGTTCGCGTCGACGTCCACGGGCGGGAGGTCCGGAACGAAACCGCCTCCACCGGAGTTGCCTCCGCCTTCCAGGACGCCGCCGGTGTTCCCTCCCCAGCGATCGTTCTCACCGACCTGGCCACCCTGCAGTTGATCGAATTCCCGCTGATCGTGGAGCACCGCCACACTGCCCTCAATGACATCCTCACCCTGAACCGTCTGGGAGGGAAGCAGTTCCCATTCCACGGACTGGCTGAAGAGATTGATGGCTCGGACCAGACCCGAATTGGCATCGCCTCGACCGGCGATGGGAAGCAACGCCACCGGCGGGATGAGCCCGCGCTCGGCCACGGTGACGCCCGCGTAGTAGAGGTCGCCGGTGGTCGAACCCGAGGTTTCGCTCCAGATGATCGTGCTCAGCCGATGNTCGAGCACGTAGAAGTTGCCCGAGGTGGTCGCAACCAGGACTTCTTCGTCCGGGTGCTGCGGGTCGAGGTCATAGAGTGCAATGGCGCCCGTCACGACTTCGCCCAGCGACAAGGTGGCCAACCGGTTCAGGCCGGTGGTCGAAGAGTACTCGTAGCGAGCGATGTCGCCCCACTGACCGGCGATGTAGACGGTCTCGTCCTTGGCGCGCTTCGGTGAGCTCTCGCTGGTTCCGAACGTGGTGTCGGCATCAGCCAGGGTCATCGTGAAGGGAATGGTGGTCTTNTCGACATCAATGACGTAGAAGCCTCCTCCTTCGGCACCGGTGAAGATCGTGGCCTGGGAGCTGAAGGTCGGCCATTCGCTGTGGACGTAGGGAACCGCTCGCGGTCCGTCGACACTCAGCGAGTAGGTGCCCATCCAGTTGCCCGCGTGATCGTAGGCATGAAGATCCTGGTCATAGGAACTGACGTAGTAGTCGCCATTGCGATCGACCAGGACCCCGACTTCGGGACCGTGGTTGGCCGCGCTCGGCGGAAGAAGGTCGTATTGAACCGAAAGGCCGGCGTCCGGGCCGGGAACGATGGTGTTGTGCGGGTTGAGGGGGCCGTTGCCAAACTGATCCCAATTGCCGCAGGCCGTACCCAGCATGGCGGTGCAAGCCAGNNCGATGAGGGAAAGAAAGTTTCGTCCGCGTCGAGTCGTCTTGTTTGAGTTCATGATGTTCTCCTTGNGTCTTCCGGGGGGTAGGTGGTGGTTTTTCGATCCGATTGAATGAACAGTCGAAGCCCAGCCCCAAACCGGATCACCCCNCGNGAAAACNCANNCNAAAAAANCNANCCTCGNCCCAAGAAGAGCNGAAACCCCTCTCATTTCGCCTAGAGANGAGCGGNNNCNNGAAAAGNGCCCNTCGNCCTNCNNCCNCANAGGCAAAAGGAGCCGGNCGAGCGAACGGCTGCCGCCGCTCTCAGGCCCTCCTGGATGGGCCGTGCCGGAGGCCGGAGACCCCGGAGACCCCGGAGACCCACCGGTCAGGGAAAAGCAGGCGCCTCTACAGGCGCGGGCCGGCACTCTCTTTGAGGGCNTCCACCCAAAGCCGGATCTGCTCGTGGAGCTCTTCTTCAATNTCGACCAGCGTCAGATCCATTTCATCCGAAACCTGTCTCGCGAATTGCGAAGCCCCGAACATGCGAAACATCACATAGGCCTCCGGCTTCTGGTCTCGAACCCGCATGGCCGCCTTGAAATTCGCCTGATCGTCATTGGTTCCCAGAAGGATCACCAGCTTGCCTCCGGGCTCTCCGTTGGAACCATGCTCATCCAGGAGCGGGTGCCACATCCGCGGATCCTGTTGCAAGCCCATTTTTCTCAGTACCGGAATCTGATTGATCTGCTCTTTTTGCTCTGCCGGCAATCCATGAAAGAACTTCTGCCAGCAGAATTCCGCTTCCGGATCGATGATCACCATGGACTCAATCTGGTCGATGCCCCGCAACGCAATGAACTGGCGGAGGTAGGTTCGCGAGAATCGTCCAAAGCCCGTAAAGACCAGGGTTTCCTTGCCTTTGGCCTCGTGCATGTATTCGAGGCTGTCGTGACAGATCTTCTGGGCCACGGATTGATGGATGTTGACGCAAGGCTGCCATTCCTGGGTGCCCAGAATGGCGTTGGCTCTTTCCATCAGGTCCAGATCAGAGACCCGAACCAGAATCGGCAAAGAAGAGCCGCCTCTCTTGAAACCCTCTTGGTACTGAACCGCCGTTTCCACATTGGTGAGTTCGTCGTCGGTGATCAAAAGCAGGCACTCGGCACGCGGAATCCGCAACGCTTCATGGGTTTCGCGCTCCGTCAGGTCGGCACCAATCAAGTGGACGCGTTTGAGCGGACCAAAATGAGCCTCCTGGCTGTCGGTCACCTCTTTCTCGACCACCACGATCTGCTTGCCCGGGAACTCAACCCGGCAACGGTCCACCACAGCCCGCGCCACCCGGCCGCCGCCGGCCACCACGATATGGTTTCGCCAGGGCCAGTAGAAGGCCATCCGCTGCCAGATCAACTTCCAGAACCCTTCGATCACCGTAAATGCGGCCAAAGCAGGCGCCACGAAGTACATCAGCGCCAACGCCCGCTGCCAGAAAATCGGTCCTCCGGTAGGCATGCCCAGGTCCATCCCGCCCAGCGTAAAGAGGCCGATGGAGTAGTAGAGCTGGGTGATCAAGTCGCGGTCCGGAATGTCGACGCGATCACTGACATTGACGCCATTGCGGAAGGCCAATATCGAAATGCTCAGCACCATGATCACAGGGATCACAATCCGGATGATGGTACGTAGGAGGCTACGACGAGGAAGCACGACAGACCCTAGGGACTCTAGATTGAGTTCGTGTGAAGGACATGAGGCTTTCCCGCTCCAGTCGGACGGAACCTCTAGAAAAGACCCTCGGCCACCGCAAAGGCCTTCAGGCTCTCGGCCTGCAGGTCGGGGCTGCTGAGATATTCCGCGGCCGTCATGGCCAGCGACTTGGCCCCATCGAGTGCGGCCTGATCACCCATCTCGGAACCGGCCCACTCGGCAAATTCCGGGTTGTGGATCATGACCCGAGGCGGTGCGGAGGCCAACATGGGATGGATCGAAGGCACCCGATGGCTGACGTTGCCCATGTCGGTGCTGCCACTGGCGCTCAGATCGATATGTTCCATGGGCACGAACTGACGCCCCAGGCTCTCGGCATGGGCCTGGAAGCGATTCGCCAGGGGCCAGTTGGTCTTGAGGTCGAGATAGTCGACCCCCGCCCAGAGCACTTCCACTTCGCAGCCCGAGCCCTTGGCTCCGGCTTCGAAGCAGGCCTGCACGCGGGGCTTGAGCTTTTCGAGATCGTCCGCATCCTTTGCGCGCACGTAGAAGTTTCCCGCCGCCCGGTCCGGCACGATATTCGGCGCCTGGCCGCCTTCCGTGATGATCCCGTGAATGCGCTCCGTCTGCTTGATGTGCTGACGCAGGTTCGAGATGGCTTGATAGGCGAGCAGCAGACCGTCGAGGGCATTGATGCCCAGGTGGGGGATCGCCGACGCGTGAGCGGAGCGACCGTGATAGATGACATCCACTTCCGCCACACAGATNCAGGGCATGGTGGCCAGGTTGACGCCCGCCGGGTGGATCATCAGGGCCGCGTCGACACCNTCGAAGGCCCCGTTTCTCGCCATGATCTCCTTGCCGCCGCCCTTCTCTTCGGCTGGAGTCCCCATGAAACAGACTGAGCCCGGAAGCCGATCGCGTACGTGACGAAGCGCCAGGGACGCGCCAAGCGCCGCCGTNGCAATGAGGTTGTGACCACACGCATGGCCGATGCCCGGAAGCGCATCGTATTCAGCCAGCACGGCGATGTTCGCACCCTCGCCCGCTCCGCCTTGGATCTCACCTTCAAACGCGGTCTCGACTTCATAGACGCCGCGCTTCATCTCCATCCCGAATTCCTCGGCGGTCCGCACNAGGAGNTCGCTGGCCTTGTGCTCTTCGAAGGCCAACTCCGGGTTCGCGTGGATCTCGTGCGAAACCGAAAGCAGGGTCTCACTGATGCTGTCTATATAGGACGCGATTTCATCATTCATGATGGAAAACCCTCAGTGCCTCCATCATCGGGACCGGTCGCGCAGGGGTCGCCCCTCGCTACTCAAAAACCATCACGATGATTTCGGCTGAAATCTTGTGTGCNCTCTCCGTNAGATTGAAGCGGTCGAAATCAGAGCGGCTGTACTGGTAGCGAACGCCGATCCCCATNCGGTCCATGATGTCGTANTCCANGCCCGCNCCCACACTCCACTGGAAATACCAACGCGACTTCCGGTCCCCTTCGCGTTCATAGATGCTTCGATTTCCCGCCAGGCCCAGGCTCACGTAGGGGTGCCACTTCCAGTCGTCCGCAAAATAGCCGGCCCGAAAAGCCGTTCCCAGCACCAGGTTCGAATANCCGAANCCGGCCGGNANCCCCGCCACCGCNCNNGACTGCCAGGCATTGAAGTAGGAGAAGTCGATCACGTCCCAGCGCAGGAAATCCATGGGCTGGATACCCACCGAAGCGCCTACCAGCACTCCGTCCTTGCCATTGACGGTNCTTCCCCCGTCGGGCTCGAACTCCGGAATGGCCAGGCCGCCGCGAATGGCCGCGTAGGTCTTCATTCCCGCCGTCNCACTCGTCGTCATCGAAACACAAAGAAAACCCACCCCAAGCAGGATCGCGACTACTCGCTTCATTCTTGTTTCTCCCTCATCATCACCGTGGCGCTTGAAGATCCATGCTGAACACCGCTGCGTTCAGACCAACCGAAGACAGGAAACTACTCGAAGACCATCAGGATGATCTCAGCCGAGATCTTGTGGGCTTCTTCGGTAACAGCAAACGGCTTGTAGTCGGTGTCGCTGTANTTGTACCGGACACCGATCGCAAATCTTTCCATGATCTGGTACTCGACGCCGCCGCCGATATTCCATTCAAAATACCAACCCGAAGTCCGCGTCATGCCTTCTTCATACATACTCCGATTGGCCGAAACCCCGAAACTCACATACGGGTGGATCTTCCAATCCTCGCCGAAATACCCCCAGCGCATCCCTGTACCGATATTCATGTTCGAATAGCCGAAACCGTTCCTGTATTCGAACGGAAGGGCCGGGAATCCACTGGGACTCGACTGGGCGCCACTGAAGTAGGAGAAATCAACCAGGTCCCATCGAAACAGATCGCTGGGCTGGATCCCGAAGGTGAAGCCCACCAGAGCCGTGGCCTTCCCGCTGGTGCTGACATCGTCCCGCTCAAACTCGNGGAGAGCCGTACCCGCCCTCAAGGAGACGTAGCTTTTGGTCTCGGCCGCTGCGCTCGAATGCATCANNACGAACAATGCTCCTGCTCCAAGCAGGGTCGCCACTAGACGCTTCACACTCCACCTCCATCTCGATTTCGATTTCGAAAACCGGTCGTTCCACCTGACCGAACCCGGACCCAACAGACCCAGGCGGCCGCATCACTGACTCAGGATTTTCCCCGCGACTCTGGCCGGGCCCCGTGAGATTGCGCCGGTAGAGCATACCCCTTCAAGCCCCCTCGGCAATCAGAGCGGGCTCTTGATTCNTTTGGGGCCAGCTCCTCTATTCAGAACGCCTCGCCAGAAGCCGCTGGATTTCCCGAGAGAAATACCAGAGACGATCTTGTCCCCAGAGGCCCACGACTGCCTCACCCTCTGCATCGAGCAGACGAAAACTCGGCACCCCCCACGATCCGAACTCATACATGGCCTGGCGATTCTCTTCGACCCGTGCTTCCCAGTCCGTATTTCCGATCCGGTCTTTCGCATCCTCCCAGGAAAGNCCGGCTTTCTCCACCACCAGACGCATGCCGGCCTCCCGGTTCGTGTTGACACCGCGAAAGAACGCCGCCTCGATGAAAGTCGAAAGCAACGCATCCCCCTTTCCTTGCTCACAAGCCCAGGGGTAGAGCGAATACGCGCGACGCACCGGTTCACCGATGGGATCGTAGAAGGGACCGAACTCGAGACCCCGAGCACGCGCCTCGCGAGAGGTATCAAAGAAGATGTACTGCCCCTTCTGCATCGTGGCCGGGACACCGCGCATCACCATGGGCAGGACGGGCCGAACCACACAACGCACCCCGGTCCTCTCTGCGAGATCCAGCGCTTCGTTGAACACGATGGCGGTGTACGGACTGCGCAGGGACGGATAGATCTCAAGCGTCAGGGTGCCTTCATCCTTGAGCGGGCCATACTCCACCTCGGGTCGAGGGCAGAGAAGTCTTTCGCTGGGCTTCCGGCACGCCCCGTATCCCGTGAGCCGCTCCTCCAGGTGATAGAAGCGATCCGCGCCCCAGTACCACTCGCCCCCATAATGGAACATGGCGGCCGAATAGTGTTTGAGTTCCGCTCTTCGCGCCGTGCCTTGCGCAATGGCCGCTTCGGCCTCCGCCCGAGTCTTCTCTCCATACTTTTCCGCCAAGGCGCTCAGGCCCTCGGCATCATCGGCCCAGACCGCTTTCCCCACCNCCACCGCGGCCTGAGGAAAATCCCCCTGACTCACCCCGGCCAGGATCTGCTCCGCACGCGCCACGCACTGCGGGTCGGGCGCTTCGCGTCCCTCTGGAAACTCGAGCCCGTAGTGGGGCGCCNCCGCCGCCGCATCCAGGCGCGAAAGAGGCAGAAGAAGATCCGGCTCGGGNAGGTTGGCGTCNGCCGCGACGGTCACNAGGTGACAGACCAGTTCGACCTCGTAGTGCTCAAGAAGCGGCGAAAGAAGCTGCACCGCGAGATGGCTGTACCCGTCTTCCACCTGATGGAAATACTCCACCCGGTGTGGGGCACCCGCTTTCTGGCGGGCTCTCTCTGCTTTCGCGCGCCGCTTCTCGATGCTTCGCGCCGAATTCCGACGGGTCATGAATTTCGAGGTCGCCCAACGAAGAAAGGCCGACGGGTCCATGGTGGCCGCCCCCCCCTGCTCTTTGAATTGATCCGCCACGCAACCCTCTCCTTCATGCCTTTCGGTGGTTCTGTTCATAGGGCCTTTTCCATGACCCTATCCGGAAACAAATCCGTGACCCGTTCGGCAAAAAACCCTGTNGAAAAGGCTCTCNAAACGGCCGGCCCGACTCGTCTTCATGCCTTCCACGAAATCAGCGCAGGTACCCCAGATACTCGGGCTGCATCGCGATCATCTTCTCNACCAGTTCCTCGGCCGCACTCACCTTGTCCACATTGGGGTCCACCAGCANGGCTTGCAGGACGAGATCCTTCGAGCCCTCGATGATGGCCTGCGCCGAGATGTCGTGGATGGCCACCTGATTGGCGAGCAGTCCCGCAAAGCCCGGCGACATGTTCTCGAGACGGACTCCTTCCACGCCCTTCGCACTCACCTCGCCCGGGACTTCCACCACCATCCATTCGGGAAGGGCATCCAGGAACCCGTGATTGGGCAGATTCACCGCCGCTTCCTCGTAGGCTTCACCGGTCTCCATGGCTTCGACGATCTTGATCATGCGTTCGCGACGCGTTTCCTTGATCTCCGGGTTTCCACGAAGCGTCCACTTCTTGTAGTAGACATAGAACTCCATCACGGCGCGATGGTCGGCCGCGTCCTGGCCCCAGGGCACATACTCGCCGATGTGGCTGTCGGTTGTGATGGGCAGACAGTGGAACTTCTCAAGCAACACGCGAAAGACCCCGCGCTCCGACCAGGGGTGCACGATCTCTTCTTCCGCCGACATCTCGATCTCGTTCACCGCATTCCAGGCCTTCTTCATGACGTGCCCGAAATCCATGGCCTTCTCGAAATAGTCCGGCGCCTTCTCGAGCACGTCCGGGTAGGCGTCCTTGCCCGAGTCCAGGTAGTGGATGTCCGTCAACACGCTGAAGTGGTTGAGGCCCCCGGCCCGAAACGAAAGGTTCTCGATGGGCGTATCGAGAATAAGCGGCAGGTGCTGATAAAGAGAAGCGATCTCGTGGCAAAGGCCCACGAAATGAAGGTCGGGAAACGCCCGGTGCACGGTCGTGCAGATCCGGCTCATGGGGTTGCTGTAGTTGAACACCCAGGCGTCGGGGCAGATCTTCTGGATGTCGGCGCAGATCTCGAGGATCGGCGGAACGACTCTCAGGGAATGGAAGAGCCCGCCCGGCCCTCCGTTTTCGCCGAAGACCTGCTGGAGGCCCAGTTCCCGGGGCGTTCTCTGATCCTGCTCCCAGAGCGCAAAGCGGTCCCCCACCTCGATGGCAATCACGCAGTAGTCCGCGCCCGCAAGAGCTTCCGGCCGTGACAGCGTGGCCGAGAGCGTGGTGGGAAGTCCCTTCGCTTCGATGTAGTCCTGACCCGCCTGCCGAACCCGCTCCAGCGCCTGGGCATTGATGTCATGAAGCACCACATGACAACCGGCCAGGATCTGGCTCTGGAAGACGTCCCCCAACATATCGAACCCGAATTGCGCACTTCCAGCGCCAATCAAGACAATGCGTGTGGACATAGAAAGATCTCCAGGTTTGAAGGAAAGACCAAACCCGGAGGGTATTCGAAACCCGGCCCCTCGCGCAAACCCCGGGAACCCGCCCCGCCTACGTCACTTCCGGTCGCTGCGGTTGGACCCCTGGGCGAAGAGCAGGAGGAAGGGGCCGAGCACGTCGACCCAGAACCAGGAGCCCGCATTGCCGGGTGCGAAGTTCCGGGCGCTCTCCATCTGACGGACATGGCCCACCGCGTCCCCCCAGAACCAGAGGGTGAAAGCCAAGACCACCGCCCAGCGAAACGAGCGGCTCATGAAGGCACCCACCACCCCGAGCACCCCGATCATCAGGTCGGCGATGCCCACTTCCCACTGAAAGGGGCTCCGCTTCCATCCGATCTCGGCCGCGGCCCGGGCGGGATCAAAGAGGTGAAAGAGGCCCTCGTAGAGACCCCCGAATCCCACAAAGAGAAGCAGGAGCCAGAAGACCGTGGGCTCCCAGCCCCCGCCGGAGCTTGGGCCTTTGCGCTTGGCGGCCAGCGAACCCAGAACCAGGGCCAACAGCAAGGTGACCAGGCTCATGTTCTCGAGAACCCAGACAATCGCACTCTTCATCGCGGTCTCCTTTCCCCAAAAAAGAGAGGCGTAGAGGCCCGACCCCATCCACACCAAAAAGAGTCGGCCGTACCTGAACGAAAGAGTACCGATCCAGGGCCTCCGATCAATCGCTTTACTCTGTCCCGCCCTGCCCCTGACCCGAATGCCGCCGGGCCTGGGCTGGGGGCCTGGGCCCGAAACTCGGCGGGGAACCCGGCCTTGAGTCTCGGGCTTCACTTTCTTCCTTCTATCTACCTTCTATTTATGAACCTGCGGTTTATAGAGACGCACGGGAGACGGAGAGGAAACCCGGCGCGGGCTCCCGCCGGGCGCGCC
>NZGT01000091.1 GCA_002691025.1 Spirochaeta sp.
ACTCAGCGACTCCAGACCCGGGCCGACGGCTCCATCGGCGCCATCTTCAATATCATTTCAAACCCAGGCGGCCTCGCGGGAGTCTGGGCCGAAGAGAACTCCCGAGACTCGCTCTTCGACGCCATGCAGAGGCGCGAGGTTTTCGGCACCAGTGGACCCCGTATGACGGCCCGTTTCTTTGGAGGCTGGGACTATCCCGAAGACCTCTGCCAGGATCAGGACTGGATCGCCCAGGGCTATGCGGGGGGCGTTCCCATGGGTGGAGACCTGCCCCGGAAACCGCTCCTCAAGACGGCACCGACCTTCGTGGTTTCCGCCATGAAGGATCCCGGCATTCCGGATCATCCAGGCGGACAGCTTCAACGAGCTCAAATCATCAAGGGATGGGTGGGGGACGACGGACTCTTCCACGAGCGGATTTTCGACGTGGCCGGAGGCGACAATGGAGCCAGTGTCGATCTCGATACCTGCGAACCCCAGGGCCGCGGCGCCGACACTCTTTGTGCAGTCTGGCGTGACCCCGCCTTCGATCCATCCCATGAAGCGGTCTACTATGCCCGAGTCCTCGAGAACCCGTCCTGTCGCTGGAGCCAGATCCAGTGCAACGCCCTGCCTGATGAAGACCGACCCCTCGGATGCACAAACCCACCAACGCCACGAACCATCCAGGAGCGACTCTGGACTTCTCCGATCTGGTACGAATCCCCTGATCCCTCCTAGCCAATCTTCGCGCCGGCACGGCGGATACATCGGAGACCCGAGCCCACTCTAGAAACTGAGTTCGAGACTCGTGGCCACACCCGCGCCCGGAGCTTGATATCCCGACCCGTGCTCTCGATAATTCGCGTTGGTGATGTTGCGGACTTCAAGCACCCAGTCCACGTGCTCATTCCAGGTCCACTGACTGCGGATACCCAGGGTGACCCAGCCGGGGGTCCCATCAGGATTGATCCGTGGATCCTGGATATCCCGCTCACTCAGCCGATCCTGCGCAGCCGCAAAGCGTAAGTAGGGTTCGATCCAGATCCAGGAGCGCGGGCGATAAGCCAGCCCCACTCTTCCCTGAAAAGGGGGAATCCGGTCCGCCGGCTGGATGGGCCCGCCGCGAACCTGCTGCTCGCCCCAGGTATAGAAGGCCTCCGCCACCACAGAGAAACGATTGGAAAGAAGCACCTCCATCGATCCTTCTACTCCGGTCAGTCGCATCAGGGCCTCGTTGGCGCTCTGAACCACATCCGGACCATTCGGACCTCCCACCTGGGCCCCGGTCAGCACCGATGCGATCTTGTTGTCGTAGCTCGAGTAGAAGACGAAGACCTGGAAATCAACGCGCTCGCCCGAGTAGGCCACACCCAGGTCATAGGTGTTGATCTTTTCGGGTTGCAGGCCGAGAGAAGGAATGTTGTAACGGTTTCCCGGCCTGGGCCCGAGCGTTCCGAGATCAAAGATATTGGGTGCACGAAAACCCCTGCGATAACTCGCCACGACTTTGAAATCCGATAGCGGTGACCACACCAGGCCCGCGGCGCCGGTGACGTCGGTGTTCTTGAGGGTCTCCCCGCCTTCGATCAAGGGGCCCAGATTCCGTTCGGCCAGGCTTGTCTTGAAATAGCTGAAACGCAGGCCCGCGTTCAGAGTCAGTGTGGGGAGAAGTTCCGCTGCCAGATCTGCATAGACGCCGTAGGAATCCATTCGGGAGCCATCGGGAAAACGCGGGGCCCACGGCTCCACTTGCTTCGAATTGACCTGCGTTCGGGTTCGCGTACTCGAAACCCAATCCAGGTAGACATCGGCCCCCCAGTTGATCTGGATCTCTGCGGTGGGCTCACTCAAGCCGGACAAGACAATCCCCATCAACTCAGTGCTGTTGTGCTCCCTGAACTCGTATTCGTTCTGGGGCGCGGGATAGGGCCTTGTCGTCCGGTCGTCTCGAATGCGTTGGAAGGAAACATCCAGATCAAGAGCCCGCACGCCGCGAAAGGGCTCATCGATCTCGTACTTCGCGTGCGCGAAGAGCCGCTCCAGGGGCTGGTATTGGAAGACCAGCGAAGAAGGCTCCGTCTGCCCGTAGCCTGCAACGAGTTCGTCATAGCGGGGCGTGTCCGGCTGCTTCATGAACTGGAAGTCCGCGCTCAAGGTCTGTTGATCATTCAGGGAAAAGACCAGAGCCGCATCGGCCCCCCAGGCTTCAAAAGCACTGGGGCGCTGCCGACCTGTATCGCCCCCGCCTTCCAGATTCCCCGTGGCCAACCCCGTAAAGCCAGCGCGCATCCCGACACCCGACCGACCCGTCTCCAACTCGGCTCGAACGCCTCGAGCCAGATCCGCTGAGGCAAACAGGCCCACCAGACGCCCTTGGGAGGACCACTCCTCCTCGTCAAAACGAGGCTTTCTCGTCACCACCGAGACCACCCCCCCCATGGCGTCACTCCCATGGCGCACNGAGGCCGGCCCTCGGATCACATCGATCTGCTTTGTCAGGTAGGGGTCCACCAGATCGAGATAGGGGTTGGGGGCAGACCGGTAGATTGCATGATTGAGCCGCATACCATCAACNAGATTCAAGAGACCCGAGCCCGTAAGGCCTCGCAAGAAAGGTGAACCCTGCCCGGGCGTCGTCGTCTGCAAATGAATGCTACCGACCCCGCGAAGCGCATCGGTGAGAACCGAGGGCACCGCTCGTTCAATCTGCAACGCATCCACGCTGAAGGCCGGCACCGTGCTCTCGACCTCGGCNTAGCGAGCCCGAGAACCCCGCACCTCAAGCACCTCGGGCGACTCCGGCTGGGGCTGCTCGCCCAGGCTGACCAAAGGCAGAAACAGCACAANAAGGCCGGTGATGGCAAACCTGAACCGGCGCCTCTCGTCGATCCCCGTCTTCACCCATGCCCCCAGACAGTCGGGCCTAGCTCAGCCGACGACGCCTTCGCTTGCGCTCAGCGAGCATCGCGAGAATCCCGGTCAGGAGCATGGTTCCCGCCCCCGGCTCAGGCACATAGGTAGGCTCAAGACACCAGGAGACGATCTGCCCGTTGTCACCGCCGGCTTCATCCCAGACCGNAAGCTTCCAGGTGCCGTCGATTCCTTCGCCATCGAACGCGGAAAGCGGAGAGTTCGGAGAGAACGTGCCCGAAATGGCCGGAGCCGGCAGCGCACACTCGTCTTCCACCGGATCGCTGGCCGCATCCGAAAGAGTGGCATCGATATCGGACTCGTTGCACCCGTACTGACCGAGAGCGGGCACTCCGGGTCGATCGATCACATCCACAGCCGTGCCCGTATCCGCGTGCGTCAATCGAACCCTGAGGTCACCGACATACGTGTGAGCCACCACNAGGCGAAGCTCGAGATCATCAATCAGATCGGTCTCCACGATGTCAATCTGATCTTCCGCAGGCGAACCCCCTCCATCAGGAATGGAAAGATTCGGGGTTTCGCAAAAGAGGGTGGGNGCCGCCACATAGAAACTACGCACCGCAGACGTGTCCGAGCCACAGGGGTTCGTCACCCGCACCCGCCAGTAATACGTGGTGTTTCCGGGCAGCGGAGAAGCCGGCGTATGAGAGGAGCCGGTTCCGGTCCACGTGTAGTCGAGGCTCGAAAAGGCCGGGTCGTCATCGACTTCAAGCGTGTAGCTCACCGCCTGGGACACAGCCGCCCAGGTGAAATCCGGGGCGGAGTCGGCCGTGGATCCATCCGCCGGGCTCGTCAATGCCGGGGCCTCCCCCGCAAGCGTCGTCGTATAGACTTCCACCGAAGCATTGAGCGTGGCATCCGCGACCCCGGTCGCCCCACCGACGACCTGATAGCTGTAGGAACCCGCCGCCACACCGCTGTCGACCGAAATCAGGAGGTCACTTGAACCGGGCGGCGTCACGGGGTTCGAGGAAAACGAGGGCGAGAATCCGGAGGGCAGACCGCTCACGGAAAGGTCGACATCGTCGGTAAAGCCCGCCAATCCCGTGACAGCCACAGGGATCGCGGTCAGGACATTCGGCGGTACGCAGAGGTTCTGGGTCAGGGAGGAGCCTGTCAGGGAGATGCTTCCTCCAAGACACGAATCAAAGGCAAAGCTGGCCAGACGCGTGGCCCAATTCCCGCTCCCCGTGATGTACTCATTCGTATACCAGAAAGTGCATCCATCCGAGGGATCCACGCTCATNGAACTGTAGTCCCCGTACCGCTCGGACCACTGCTGACCGGCCCCGTTGGCAATGGTGGTTTCGCCCTGGGTCATGACACCGGCCGGGTCCGTCGCCAGGCGACCCGTATACCGGATACCCGGATTCAAAGTCGCACTTCCGATGCTGTAAGCCAACGCAATGTTCCCGGCCTGATCCATGGCCGCACTCGACATCCACCGGTTATGGCTGTCAGGCGAATAGGTACCCTCCTGATGGACCGTCCAGTTTCCACCTGGGAGTCTGCGCAGTTCCCACCAGCGTGGCCCCGCAACATCCGTCCCGGTCGTGTCTGTCACATGGCTTCCCACGATGGCTTCGTAACTTCCCATGTTCCGATACTGCANACCCCACATCACGACTTCGCGTAGCGGATCCAGGTCCGTCGCTCCATTGGGCTGGGGGAGGCAACTGAATGTGGTGTAACCGCAGAAATGCGAATCGAATTCCGCCACGGTCAACACAATCGGACCACTCAGCTGTGAAGAAGATGGCGTGTCCCAATCAATCGACATCTCGTAGATTTCGAGTTGATCTGAAGAACTGTTCGCACTGCCCGAATTATGCGCCTCGTCGTCCCGATGCCGCATGAAGATCCCCGGACTGCCGGCCGGCGGAGGCGTGGGCCCGTCAATGTCCACAGGCGTCAGCATCTGGAAGCTGAACGCACTGAGCGAAGGAACCTGGAACCGCTGCATGGTGGCCGACAAACCGGCCAGCATCCGGGTGCGATCGATGGCATAGAGGGCCGGGCCAGAGTCTTCGTTGGTTCCAAAATAATAGGCGTCGGTCCAGACCGCATACTTGGGATAGTCGGGAAAATAGGGGGCCGAGAACTCGTAGTTGTACCAACCGCCGGTGATGGGGTCCGAAGTAATGGAGATATACACGCAGAGCTTGTTTCCAAACTCGGAAAATTCCGAAAGCATCCACCGAGACGCCGCCTCGTCATAGAGAATGATGGGGTCCCCTGCCCCCTGTGCGCAATCGGTTCCGCCTGTGGCCAGGTCCTGCATGGAAAGCGGGCCTACCTCCAGGGTCCCATCCGACTTGTCGTAGATGTTGAAGGTGGAGCCGGAACCCGTGTTCGTCGCCTGGATCACATAAGAAGACCCGACGTCCACTGTCGGATCCGGCGGAACCGCACCGGAAAAACCGATACCGGCCGTGTTCACCTCGGTCGAGGTGAAGGCTCGACGCTGGGGAAAGCTACGCTGCGCACCCACGAGCGGGTCGTCGCTGGGCCTCCGCGGCTTCACGTCCTTGAGGTAGGACTCCAGCTTCGGTGAAGCATAGAAGCGCTTGGGGATGTACCGGATCCCCTCACCACGGCGCCAACTCCGGCGGCGGGACTGACGTCTCAAATCGATCTTCCTGGTCGTCGGCTTCACGGAGGACACCACCTCCGCTCCGACCACCACGCGTCGCGGCCGCAACTGCCGCTGTGATTGCGCGGGCACCGAGAAAACCATGAACAGCAGAAGGGTCAGAGCGCCCGCAACGCATTGTGCGAGGCGCAGACCCCGATGATCCAAAAACCGACTGCCTGCCCCGTGCATGTAGAACTGCTCTCCCCTCACCGTTTTCATCAACAAGTTCAGCCACATCAACATCTGGAGGACGGCCCCGGCTGAATTCACCGATGACAGCCGGAACCCCCTCATCCTACCATCCGAAGTATCATTTTGAACCCATGAAATCGCCCCGTGCGGGTCGAAAAATCCCGTTTATTCCCAACGAATTCAGGCCACCAAGTGCATATGACCCTTTCGAGTACCTGGATTGGATGCTTCCAAGGCACCTCCAAAATGCACAGGGGTTTCCGCTCCCATCGGCAGGGCGACCCTCGCTCACCCCCGCCGAAAACCGGAACGACCCGAACCACACGAATCCTTGGGGGATCCAGTCATTTGGCGAGGGCCCCAAGAACGACTATCTGTCCCTGAGTGTCTAAATCGCCTCTCTTCCGATTCATCCGCCGACGCGCAAAAGAGGATCTCATGGCCCAACGTATCAGCACGCTCGAACCGTCTCCTGCCGCGCGTGGAGTGGGTGCCCGCTCCCGCACTCTCGGAATGCGAGGCCTTTGCGCCCTTCTGCTCCTGCCTCTCGCTCTCGTTGTCCAGGCCCAGGAGCCCGATCAAGAGGCGTCTGCGGGTTCAAACAAGAAGAAAGACCCGGAATTCACCATTCAGACCCGGCGCCAACAGGTGAGTCTTCCGCCCACGAAGAGCCTGCGGGTCATCAACCACCTGGGTGACGTGCGTGCCCGTCGGGCCAAGGCATCGGATCTCAATGTGATCAGCATTGTCCAACGCTTCAAGAAGGAGCAGACCGATGCGAAGACGCTCGTCAACACAGAAGGCGACGAGGTGGTGATCACGACTTCCTACCCCAGCGCCACCCAGGCCGGAAATGGGTCCAAAAGGCAGGGACGAATTGATCTTTCACTGCTGATTCCCCATGGCGCCGACCTGATCGTCGAAACCAAGGATGGAATGATCGAGATCAAGGGTGTGCATCGACGAATCGAAGCCAAATCCGAAACCGGTCGCATCCGGGTTTCCACCGGAAGGCGCCTCAAAGCGCATACCGATTACGGAACCATGGGCATTACCCTGGGAAGCCCGACCCAAAGAGAAAGCGCGGAGGTCTCCACACTCAACGGGGCCATCAAGGTCGATTTCGCGGGCGACCCGATGCCCAACCTACGAGCGCAAACTGGCGGAAAGATCGTCGGAATGTACATCGATGCGGAGCCCACCTTGATGGAGGGAAGCACAGANATCTCCGTGCTGGAGAGCGGCGATAAGCCATACAATCTCCGCATCGAGAGCGAAAAAGGCAACATCTTCATGAGAGCGTTGGAGAGACCCCGGAAAAGAGGACAGGAAAAGCCAGCGGACAAGAACAACAACAAGGCCGAGAGTGGGAAAGAAGACCCGGCTCAGCCGCCTTCGCCTTCCTGAAGGGTCAGCCCTTCGCCTTCATCATCATCTCCAACAGCAGATCGAAACGCTTCTCGGTCATCGCGCCCCGGAGTTCGCCCTTGAAACGTACATTGGGCGCTTGCGCACACCGGCCGAAGCAGCGAAAGGGCTCCAGCCTGATCGCTTCGTTTTCAGTGGATTCGAAGATTTCAATATCCAATTTTGCTCGAGCCTGTCGAAGCAGCTGAGCCCCTCCACGAATCGCGCAGGTCTGTCCCGTGCAGACCAGGACCCGATAACGACCCGTCGGTTGGAACCGGAGGGATGCGTCTCCGGCGATCAGACTTTCCAGACCCTGACGCTCGACCCCCAGCCGTCCCGCCATGCTTTCGAGAGCATGCTCCGGCACATAGCCAAGAACATCCTGGATGCGATGGGCCAGACCCAGTCCATCGGCCTCCTGGGGAGCGCGAGCCAACGCTCGCTCGACGAGTTCGAACTCGAGATTGCTTACGTCTTGAGATCCCATGACAGACAGAGCATACAGGCTTGGAGTCCTCAGGACGTGGGTCAATTGAACGACTGACCAAATTAGCTCGCACGAGGCTGCCCTGAAAAAGCNCCCCAACGCCTGGTCAAATCGCTACCCTGCTCGTTCCACCCGCTTCGCCCTGGCCGATCCAGACGAGGCCCATNGATGAATCCCCGGACCGATGAGGAGAAGACGATGCAGGAACTGCGTGAGAAGGTGGCGGTTGTCACAGGAGCCGCCAGCGGCATCGGGCTGGGACTGACGGAGCGATTCCTTGAAGAAGGGATGAAAGTCGTCATGGCCGACATTGAGGAAACCGTCCTNGAGCGCGAGGTCGCGCGACTGAGCGAGCANGGCGGAGATGTCCTCGGCGTACTCTGCGACGTCCGGAATCCGGACGACGTAAAAGCCCTCGCGGAACGCACCCTGTCCCACTTTGGCGGCGTTCATGTNCTCTGCAACAACGCNGGCGTCGCGCCCGCCGGCCCGATGCTCGACACCAGTCCNGCCGACTGGCAATGGATCGTCGACGTCAACATCCTGGGTGTCGCCTACGGGGTCACCACCTTNGGGCCGATCATGGTCGAGGCCGGTGAAGGCCACATCGTCAACACAGCCTCCGAGGCCGGCCTGGCCACCAATGCCNCTCTCGGGATGTACTGCACCACCAAGCATGCCGTCGTGGGCCTGAGCGAATCTCTTTATCGGGAGCTTGACGGCCAGGGCGTTGGCGTATCCTGCCTCTGCCCGAATCTCGTCAAGACCCGGATCTTCGAATCCGAACGCAATCGGGACGACTCCGCCGACCCTCTGCCTTCACAAACCGCCACCATCGCTCCCTTGAGAGAGGCAATCTCTGCCCTCGGCATCCCCCCCGACAAGGTCTCCGGCGATGTCGTAGACGCCATCAAGCAGAACCGCTTCTGGATCTTGACCCACGACACCACGCACCCTGTGGCCCAAGCGCGTTTTCGCGACCTCTCAAAGGGGAGCAACCCCTCAGACCCCTACGAAGTCATGAATGAAGACCCTGAACTGACCGGATTCTTCCGCTCGGATTCCTGAAGCGGGTATTCAGGAAGTCCCACCACCGCCCGAGACTGAATCCNGATAGGGCGTCATGTCCATACCCAGCGGCTCATAACGCGCACGCACCGCCTCGATCCGCTCCGGGGTCCAATGAGGATGACCCGGAGCCGGAAAGCCGAGCACGCAGCGTTGATCGACGGTGGCCTGGGCGATCAACCGTTCTGTGGACTGATCGGCTCGATACATCCGCCAGGCCGAGCCCGCCTGGACTGGATGGATCCAATCGGCTCCCGCTCGACAGAAGGTGAGATTCTGGGCCAGGCGCCGGGTCCCGGGCTTGAGCCAGGTACCCCGATGCCAGAGATCGTGCCGATAGAAGAGGATCGTACCGGGGACAAAACGCGCACGGGCCTCTCNTGAGTAGAGATGCGANCGGCGAAAANCCGCAACCTCAGGCGCCTCGCGTTCCAATCCCNCTTCTGCGGCGGAGCGATCGTTGATCCAACCCANGGATCCCACCCCCGGCATGGCCACATAGGGCATGCGGTAGGCGACATCATCATCGCCTTGCCGAGCCACCAGAGCCGTCGCGCCCCCGCACGAGATGACGTCATCCAAATAGACGATCATCTCGACCGCCTCAGGCTGGTGCCATGCNGGGGGGTGCGTGATGTAGTGGTTCGGGTAGTCCATGTGGATTCTCTGGTCGTCGTTACTGCGTTCATCTCCATTCTTCTCGGANTGCCCGTACTTCGCCCAGACATCGGATTGCGTCAAGCGAAGCTCCCGGGCGGGAATCGACAGCAGTTGGGCACATGCGTGGAGAATCCGTGGATGAAGCGTAATCGCATCAAGGGATGGATGGCCCGTCGGGAATTCCATACGCCCCCCACTGCCGAAGTCGCGCACCGCATCCGGTGAACCCGCCGGAACGAAGCATCCATCGGCCGTCTCCCGAGCCACGGAAAGGAGAGAANCCGGGAGCACCCCATCCACCAGGGCAAACCCTTGCTCCCGCCACTGGGCGACCTGGCTGGTGGAAAGGACCGAATCCACGCCTTCGCGGGCCTCAAGCGCGGCATCAGGCTCGAGCCAGATTTCGGTTTCCACCGGCAACCACCCCTCCTCCCATCGATNCTGTNTCATCGCCTCAAAATCGANTCTCGGGCTTGAAACAGGCCCGGACCGGTCGCCCGTANTCTCGCCTCATTTGAGCCATGGCAAGCCGGCCAAGCGAAAATCAGCCTACCACGAAGCCAGGAAGCTGGCTTCGCCCACCTCCGCAGAACCCGGTTTCCAGGGCCTCCAGGCACTCTCCTGAAGGCAGCCCCTCCCAAGCCCACCGTCGATCGAGGNCGAGAGTCCAGGAAATACTGACGAAGACTTCGCGTCAACACTCCCTAGCACTGGACAACTGGGATACATTGANANTTCAGCCNAAAAANCNGCCAACAGAGACTTNCTACCGGAACAGACNCGGCCATGAACAAAACGNNCCCCCAACCGAATCACGGCTACCCCATACGCCCGGAAGACCTTCCGGAATGGGAAGAAACGCGTGGCTCTTTTCGCGTTGGTTTTGCGCGTTCGAAATCCGAGCTGGATGAAATTCTTCGACTNCGTTACGCGGTCTTCAACATCGAGCGCGGTGAAAACGTCGATCCTTCCCAGACACGCGGCGTGGACGAGGACGAATACGACGCNAACTGCCACCACATCGTCGTGCGTGATCTGCGCANNAACACCGTGGTCGGAACCTACCGGATGCTCACCCATGAGCTGGCTTCCCAGGGATCGGGCTTCTATTCAAACCGGGAGTTCGTCCTCGATCAGCTACCCGGATCGACCCTCAGCCAGGGCGTGGAACTCGGCCGNGCCTGCATCGCNAAAAAGAGCAGGAAGGGAATCGTTCTCCACCTCCTGTTCCGGGGTATCGCCGCTTACATGGTCAACCGCCAGAAGAGTTATCTCTTTGGTTGCGGTTCTCTTCCCAGCGTGGACCGGACCGCAGCCCAGGAGGCCATGAGGGTCTTCAAGGAGCGGAATGTCCTGCACCCTGACTTCCATGTGGAGACCATGCCGGCCTACGCGAAAAGCCCAACCCAGACGGATCATGAAGCTTTCGAACCCGGGCACTCGATCCCCGAGCTCTTCGACATCTACTTCTCGCTGGGAGCGCGCGTCGCGAGTGCGCCCGCCATCGACCTTGATTTCGGCACGACGGACTTCCTGCTTCACTTTGATTTCGCCGCCATGGAGCCAAACCTGCTGCAAAGATACGTGAGCTAGGTCCCGGTCATGTTCATCGAACATGCGCGCGCCACGCTTCGTCTATTTTCGATCTTTGCCTACAGCACCCCCTACCTGATCCTCCAGTTGATGGTTCAGCCCTTTTTCAAGCTGTCCCATGGATCCGCGCGAACCGCTCAGAAATACCTTACCCGCCGTTGGGCTCGGGGCATGGCGCGGATCATCGGCATGAAGCTTGAGGTCCGCGGAAAGGTGCCCACGGAACGCGGTCTGATCATCACCAATCACCTCAGCTACGTCGATATCATTGCGCTCTGGACGGCGGTGCCCGGGCTCTTCGTCTCCAAACAGGAAGTATCCCGCTGGCCCTTCATCGGTCTTTTTGCCAAGAGCACAGGCAGCCTCTTCATAGACCGTGACCGCGCCAGCGATGCACACCGCTCGATCTCCGTGATCGCCCAGGCCATCGACGAGGGCAACCACGTGATTCTCTTCGCGGAAGGCACAACCTCCATGGGAGCCGACGTCCTTCCGCTCAAGCCCTCCCTGCTTGAAGCCGCCATTCGAACCCAGACCGCCGTCAGTTGTGGTGACATCTTCTACGAGGTCGAAGAGGGACGAACGCCCGCACACCTTTCCATCTGTTGGTGGGGCGATATGACCTTCTATGACCATCTCTACGGACTCTTCCGACTGCCCTCCTTCAAGGCTCTTCTGGAATTCCAGGAAAAACCCCTGCGCGCTGAAAACCGGAAGCTCCTGGCCGCAGCCACCCACGAACGGATCAGTCAGAATTTTCATCCCGTCGTCTGCAACGCAGAAGAACAGGCCGCGGCGCTTCTGGCCCACGCCGACTAGAGAACCGCCCCGGCCCACCCCGGCCAAAGAGCTGAGCCCGTCAGCGAAGCGGATCCACACTCGAGCAGGCATCCACGCGAAGCCCATGACCGCCCTGCCCCAGGATCGAAGCCCATTCGGGAAGGTGCTGGGCGTCAACGGTCCCGGGCTCTAGCCAGACAAAAGCCACGGCGTCCACCGGCGGCTCAGCCCTGACCTTACGGGTGCCAAAGAGCCGCCATCCCTGCGCTCTCGCGAAGGTGTCCTGAAGAAAGCCTTCAAAGGCATCCAGACGGCCTTGGCGTACCCCATCGGGCCGAGCCTCCAGGAGAAGAGCCCACTTCTCCGTACCGGGGGGATCTTCGATCCCCGCACCGGCCCTGGCATCGACACCGAAAAAAACGTTCTTCGGCTTGTTCATGAAGCGGTTTTCATCCTCCGCAACGCCCTCGCCCTGAGGACCGGACAGACGAGACAGAACACTCTCAAAAGCATCGGGGTCGCGATACGAGAACTCGGTCAATACGTCAAAGGCGGGCGGTTCCCCGAAAAGAGTGGAAACCACATGGTTCCGGACATACCGCGTCAAGCCCTCAAGCAAGGGGAGAGCCAGCGGAACATGGATCTGCTCATAGTGGCTACGGAAAGATTCGCGGTCCAGATCCGGATGACGCGCAATCAGGGCCAGGGTCCGCATCAGGACCCGGGCTCACGAGCCTTGAAATCAAAACCGGAAAGCAGACGGTCCATAGCCGTGTACGGGTCGATCTTCTGGGCGCGAACCTGCTCAAGCAGTGAAGAGAAGGCGGTGCTTCCGGTTTCGTCCTCCATGACCTTCTGTGCAACCCGATCGCGAACCAGCTCCCGGAAGAACGTCTCGTTTCGGTTGGCCCCTTTCCGGAGCCAATCCCCTCCGTCCACCAATTCCCGGGCGTGACCCTGGCAAGCCGCCACCACCTGATCCAACCCCTCGCCCCGGTGCGCCACCGTCCGCAGGAGGGGCACCGGCGAGCCCCCTTCCGGCGGCGCACGGAGATGCAACATCATGGTGAGCTGCTTTTCGGTCTCGTCCACACCCGGCCGGTCCGCCTTGTTGATCACGAAGACATCCCCGATCTCGAAAATGCCAGCCTTGAGAGCCTGGATATCGTCCCCAAGGCCCGGGACACTGACAACGATGGTTGTGTGCGCCAGCTCAACGACTTCCAATTCGTCCTGGCCCACCCCCACGGTCTCGACCAGGATCTGCTCAAAACCCATGGCCTCCAGAACCACCGCCGCCTCATGGGTCTTCCGAGAGAGTCCCCCGAGCCGGCCTCGCGTCGCCATGGAGCGGATGAAGACACCGGGATCCGTCGCGTGTTGCTGCATACGGACCCGATCGCCCAGGATCGCCCCGCCACTGAAGGGGCTTGAGGGATCCACCGCCAACACACCCACCGTATTACCGGCTTTCCTCCACTCCGTCACCAGGCCGTCCACCAGCGTCGACTTCCCGGCGCCCGGAGGACCGGTCACGCCGACGATATGGGCACGACCCGAACGAGGGTGGGCGTGAAGAACCTTCATGGCTTCGGCGCCACGCGGATCGTCATCTTCAAGCCAACGGATGAGACGCGCCCCGCTTACCGGACAACCTTCCAGGGCACGCTGCGCCGTCTCACTCATGAGACCTCTTCACGCTCACGCATGCGCTCCTGGAGGTAACGGACGATCTCGCGCGTATCGGTCCCCATGGTGAAGATCTGGTCCAGACCCGCCGCCAGCAACTCGGCTTCATCTTCCTCGGGGATCACGCCGCCACCAATCACCAGGATGTCGTCAGCCCCTTTCTCGCGGAGCTGTCGAACGACCTCCGGAAAGTGCCGCATGTGAGCCGCCGACAAGCTGCTCATCCCCACGACATCGACCCCTTCCTGGATCGCCGCGTTGACCACCATCTCCGGCGTCTGTCTGAGGCCGCTGTAGATGACTTCCATTCCGGCATCGCGCATCGCCTGGGCGATCACGTTGATCCCGATGGTATGAGCATCCAGACCCAGCTTGGCCAGGAGTACGCGTATCGGTCTGGCCATCTCCTAGAGCCCCGTCGTCAGNGAATCCGGTGTGTATTCACCGAAGACATCACGCAGCACGCCACACATCTCACCATGGGTCGCATAGGCTTTGGCGGCCTCGATNCACGCGGGNACCAGNTTGCCTCCCTGCTCGGCCNCCCGCCGCAATTCACCCAGGGTCTTTTCTACGGCCGCGTTGTCCCGCTTGGCCTTGACCCGATTCAACCTCTCGATCTGGCGGTCTTCCATGGCGGGGTCCGACTTGAAGATCTCGATGGAGCGCCCGCCCTCATCCCGCTCCGAATGGTTCACGCCCACCAGTACCCGGGAGCCATCCTCGATGGCGCGTGTGCGCTCGAACTGCTGCCGGGCCAGCTCNTTCTGGAAATAGCCCCCCTTGATGGCCGCCAGGGCTCCACCCATGGACTCGATCTTCTCCATTTCGGCCAGGACCTCGTCTTCCATCTTCTTGGTCAGGGTTTCGACGTAATACGAACCGGCCAGCGGGTCCACCGTATCCGTGACTCCCGACTCATGCGCAACAATGTTGTGCACGGCGGCTCCCACCGCAATCGCCTCCTCACTGGGCAGCGCATGAGCTTCATCGTGCAGAGGCGTATTCATCGCATAGCCACCGTTGGCCACCGCACAGGCCANCATCTGGATTCCCAGGCGGGCAATGTTGTTGAGCGGTTGCTGCAAGGTCAACGACATGGTCCCGGGCGAAGCCGTCAGCCTGAGCCGCAAGGAGTTCGGATCGGTCGTTCCGTACTGCTCACTCAGGATCCGGGCCCAGATCTTCCGATAGGCCCTGATCTTGCTGATCGCCTCGAAGAAATCCATATCCACGCCCGTGATGAAGCTGAAATAGGGCGCCAGCGTGTCGATATCAAANCCCCGCTCCAGGGCGGCATCCAGATACTCCTTGGCGATGGCAAACGAAAAGGCCAACTCCTGCACCGGGTTCGCATAGGCGGCGTAGATCTGGGCACTGACGATGGAAATGGGAATCCATTCCGGATGGTGCTTGATGCTGTATTCCAGGGCATCAATGGCGACACGAAGCCCATGATCGGGTGGGAAGATGTACCGGCCCACGCAGGTGTATTCGATGAGGATCGCATTGGGCATCTGCAACGTGAACGAAGCCGGATCAATCCCCTTCTTCTCCAAGGCAGCCAGGATCATGGCCAGGTTGACGGTCTGCGGNCCATTGCAGATGGAGGTCAGTCTCTCGATCTTCTCAAAGGGAAGGTCCAGGAGCGCCGCCATGTCATCGATGGTGTCCAACGCAATTCCGGTTCGACCCACTTCACCCATGGCCAGCGGATGGTCGGAATCATATCCATTGGTGGTGGGCAGGTCGTATTCCAGGAAGAGACCGGAAAGACCCTGATCAAGCATGTAGCGGCCTCGCTCCGCCCAATCTTCACCGGTCCCGAAACCAGAAACCTGCATCATGGTCCAGAGGTTTGAACGGTACCCGTTGGCCTGTGCGCCNCGGGTGAAAGGGTACTCTCCCGGAAACCCGAGGTCCTTCAAGTAGTCGAACCCCGCTTCTTCCAGGTCCAGCGGAGTATAGAGACGTCCCACCGGCCACTTCATGGCCTGCGTCGCAAAGTCACTCTTTCGCTCAGGCTGCTGCTTGAGTTCGGGGTCCAGGGTTTCCTGTTCCCATGAGCGCCTGCGGGCTTGCAACTCGCCGAGGTCATCTTTTTCTGCCAAATCACTCTCCTCCAACGAGACCAGGACCGAGAGCATAGCTCCACAGAACAAGGTCGGGAGGNTCCGTCCAGCCNGGANCCNGCNCACGCAGGGCCGCCGACTCTGGCGCGTTTCAACGGACCTTGGCGGGCGCCTCCTGAGTTTCACCATGCCAGAAACTCGANAAAACAAGTTTGGTCACGGTCGTTACGGGAAGAGCCGGNGGNTCTGACCCTTCTCGAANCTTGGCNGCGGAGACCGCCTCGATGGACCAACTCGCCAACAAGGGGTGGTCCATCTGCANGACCCGGATNTCCGAGATCGTTTCATCGGCCTTCATGGTAAAGNTCAGGACACANGAGCCCACGACACGGGACCGCTCCGCGGCCTCTGAATAGTGGGGACTCGGGATCTCGATCTGGGGATACACAAGAAGCGATGCAGACTCGCGTTGGAGCTCGGANAGCGGCTCGGAGTCCTCACGCAGACCGAGTTTCTCGAGCGCCTTGGACTTGAGCGGGCTGTCAGGGTAGAAGTCCACCACCATCCAATAGTTGGCTCGTGCCGGTTCCCTGAAGCCCAGGTTTTCCAGACAAACCGCTCTTTGGTAGGTCGCGTGAGCGCCATACTGCCCCAGATTCAAAGCCGCTTCGGCGCGCTCCAGTTGAGCGAGNACCCGATCACAGCGACCCTCTTTGAANTACGAATTCGCCTGCTTGACCGCGCGNCTGCGTTCTCCTTCTCGGACACTGGTCCAGAAGGATGTGCACCCGACACCGAAGACAGCAACCAGGACGAGAACCACCCAAGGCGCACAGAAAGTTCGACTTTGTTTCACTTTCCCACTCCTTTATCCACGTACGATGGGTCGAAGTCCGCGGTCTCTCGAATTCCTGCCTCTGCCCATCCCATCACAAGCCATCGACTCGATTTCCACCATCAGCCACAAGGTCACGCTCGTCCTGGGACTCGTTCCACGAGACAAAATATCCCATCCCCTCCATTCGTCGAGGGATGAAGCCACTCGGTGAATGGATTCGAAATACTGCTTCGGTTACGACTTGTGGAAAAAGGCAGGTATCATCGTCGAAAAAGACGCCAAAGCCCGACTCTCAGGCAGAGAGGCGAGCGCGAGCAACAGGAAAATGAGGCGGCAGGAAAGGGGCTCATGGAGGAAACCACCGCGGCCGAAGCATCTCGCCCCTCCCGTGGTCGCCTCGCCCTGACTTCTCTCACGGCTCTTGGCGTTGTTTTCGGAGACATCGGAACCAGTCCCCTCTACGCCTTCCGATTGTGTTTCTCGGACACCAGTGGAATCGCGCCCCACCCCGAGAACATCCTGGGCATTCTTTCGCTGGTCTTCTGGGCCATCACCATCGTGATCACCGTAAAATACCTTCTCTACATCCTTCTCGCGGACTTCAATGGAGAGGGAGGTGTACTCGCCCTGATGGCATTGGGTCTGGCAGGACGAGTGCCGCAGCAGACCGGCGGCCTGGTGGTGGCTCTGGGGCTTGCCGGGGCCGCCTTGCTCTACGGCGATGGAATGATTACACCCGCCATCTCTGTATTGAGCGCCATCGAGGGCCTCGCTGTGGCCTCNCCGAACCTCGACGAGGCCATCATCCCCCTGAGCCTCCTGATCCTGATCGGGATTTTTGCGGTACAGCGGCACGGCACCAAACGAATCGGCCAATACTTCGGCCCCATCATGCTCGTGTGGTTCACCGTCATCGGTCTGATGGGNGCTTCCTGGATCGTCGGCAACCCCGAAGTGCTCCACGCTGTCGACCCCCGCCACGGAATCCGATTCCTTCTGGATCATGGTTGGGCAGGCTTCCTGGTCCTCGGCTTCGTCTTCCTGGTGGTGACCGGGGGCGAAGCCCTCTACGCNGACCTTGGACACTTCGGACTGAAACCCATCCGACTGGGATGGTTCGTGGTTGCGATGCCTGCCATCCTCCTCAACTACTTCGGGCAAGCGGCCTTCATGCTCAAACACCCCGATCAGTTCACTCACAGCTTCTATGCCATGGCCCCGCCATTCCTGCTCTATCCGCTCGTGGCCCTGGCCACCCTGGCGGCCATCATTGCCTCCCAGGCGGTCATCTCAGGAGCCTTTTCGCTCTCATATCAAGCCATCCAACTCGGGTTCATGCCGCGACTTACGGTCAAGCACTANGCCGAAGATGGGGAAGGCCAGGTCTATGTTCCGGTGGTGAATGGCCTGCTTTTCGTATCGGCCAGCCTGCTCGTAGTGGGCTTCCGGTCCTCCGACTCCATGGCGGGCGCCTATGGGCTCGCGGTTTCAGCCACCATGGTGATCACCACGATTCTCGCGAACATCACGTTTGCACGGAGGTGGGGCTGGTTCCTCTCCACCCTGCCATCCTTGTTCTTCCTGACCTTCGACCTNTCCTTTCTCGGCGCCAACCTGGTCAAGTTGGGAGACGGGGGCTGGTTCCCNGCACTGGTGGCCGTAGTCATGTTCGCGGTCATGACCACCTGGGCCATGGGCCGACGGCTGGAAGAAAAACGACTCTCGGCTCTCGGCCAATCCGCCGAAAAACTGATCCGAGACGACAACGGCCCGCAGGCCATTCGGACTCCCGGCACCGGCGTCTTCCTCGATAGCCGTGGCGTCGGTTTCCCCAAGACCCTCGCCGCCTACTACGAACATACCCACTCCCTGCCGGAGNGAATCATCCTCATGACGGTCATCACCGACCCGATTCCCCGGGTCACGCTGGCCAAACGAGTGAATATCGTGGAGCAAGGGGCTGGCATTCTCCGGGTCAATGTCCACTACGGATTCATGCAGACCCCCAACCTTCCCGCCGTGCTGAATTCCCTGGGCAAGGATGGGGTCGAATACCTTCCGGATCAGACGACTTTCTTCGTGGGTCGCCAGACGGGCCACGTGACACAAGCCAAGGGAATGCCCATCTGGCGAAAACAGCTCTACGCCTTCCTGAACCGGAATGCAGAAGAACCCATCAAGCACTACCAACTGCCGGCAGACCGGGTTCTCGAAATCGGCGTTCGCTACCGACTGTAGACCTGACCCAGGCCCTTCATTCCGGTTCTTCCACCGCAGGCAACCGCCACGCAATCCAGACACCAAAGGCGGCGATCCCGAGATAGGTGATGCTGACCGTGGACAGACTGGCCGCCCCTTTTCCGAGCCAGATCGGAAGAGCCTGGAGCAGAGCGCCACTCAAACAGCCGCCCGCATTGACGATGGCCACCACCGTGGCGGACTGACTCAAAGGGAGTCCAAACGCGGCCACAGCAAACCCCAGCGAGCAGGTGCCGAAAAGAAAACCCAAAGCCACCATCAAGGAAAGAAGTTGGCCCATGGAAGCGATGGCTGAAACCCAGAGCGTCACCGCCATGAGGACCCACGTCAGGGTCGTCGAAGTGCGGAGAATCAACCGCCACCGCGAAGCGCGACCCCCAAGCAGGCCCGCCACAAGCATGCCCGCGGCCAGCCCCGAAAAGAGCCCCATCTCCAAGCTGGAAATCTCATCCGCCGTACAGCCGCAGGCCTCTTGTAACTTCACATTCCAATAGCCCCCAAAACCAAAGGTCAGACCCGCCCCCCAGGCGTA
>NZGT01000092.1 GCA_002691025.1 Spirochaeta sp.
GGAACCGACATCATGCTCGGCGGGAATCCCGAGACCATGGCGCTGGTCAAGTGCGGTCATGACAAGGACCATCCGGATTACCCGGTGGTGCTGGCGCAGTTCGAGTCCCAATGTGCCGCGGAGCAACTCGAGGTACTGGAGGCGGGTGGCCTGCATATCCTGGGCACCGAGCGGCATGAGAGCCGTCGGATCGACAACCAGTTGCGAGGCCGATCGGGGCGGCAAGGCGATCCGGGATCCAGTCAGTTCTTCCTTTCGCTGGAAGACGATCTTCTGCGGATTTTCGAGGCCGACCGGGTGGCCCAGTGGTGGGACCGTGTGGGTGTGCAGGAAGGCGAGGCCATCGAGAACCGGATGCTGACTCGTGTGATCGAAGGGGCCCAGAAGAAGGTGGAGTCCCGGAACTTCGACATTCGAAAGCATCTCCTCGAGTATGACGACGTCAAGAACAAGCAGCGGCAGGCCTTCTACGGTCGGCGCTTGCAGGCTCTTCACAACGAAGGGGTGCATGACGAAATCATCGAGATGACGGAAGGTCAACTCGTGAACATCCTCAACGAAGTCTGGCCGGACAAGGGGCAGCCCGAGGAGGAGGACCTTCACCAGTTGGTCGGCATGCTGGAGCGCCAATACGGCGTGCTCCTGGATTCGGGGTCGGCACCGATTCGATCCGAGGACGGCGCCGAGCTTCCCAAGGAGCAGGTCGGTCCCCAGGTCCTGACTCATCTCATGGGCCTGATGGAGGAAAAAACCCGGGCCTGCGAGGCGTTGACCGAAGAGTACAAAGGCACCTTCGAGTACCCTGAGTTCGAGTGGTTTGAGCGAGACATCCTGCTCCGCATCCTCGATGCGCAGTGGAAGGACCATCTGCGAACGATGGAGGCCCTGCGAGAAGCCATTGGGCTGCGGGGCTACGCGCAGCGCGATCCGAAGGTGGAGTATCAGAAAGAAGGCTTTGCGCTCTTTGGCGAGATGGAAGAGCGGGTCGATGAGCAGGTCGTGGAAACGGTCTTCAAGTTCGGCTTTCCACGGCCCCAACTCGAGAGTACGGCCCAAGCGGCGGCGTCTGAGGCTGCGGCCAAGCCCCGGCCTCGTTCCACCACAGCGGCTCCGGCCATGGGATCGGGGTCGCCGGGGCTGGGCTCTGAATCCGGCCCCGGGACCGAGATGGCGAAAGTGGGTCGCAATGAGCCGTGTCCCTGTGGTAGCGGTAAGAAATACAAGCGGTGCCACGGGGCGTGAGGGGTTTTCGGTCTTTTTTTTCAGCCTCTGAGGCAGGGGAATCATGAAGAAAACCAAAGAGCCGTGGGTCCCCGGATTCAAGGCCTCCGGAATCCATTGTGGAATCAAGGCTTCGGCTCCGGACCTGGCTTTGATCGTCTCGGATGGGCCGGCTGTGGCCGCGGGCGTCTTTACGCGCTCGACCCTTGTGGGCGCACCGGTGGAACTTTCGCGTCAGCGGGTTGCGGCCGGCCGCGCGCGTGCGGTGGTGGTCAACAGTGGCGTTTCCAACGTGGCCATGGGCGAGCGGGGTCGTAAGGACGCCGTGCAGATGACGAAGCGGGTGGCTCAGTCGCTTCCTTGCGCTGAAAAAGATGTGCTGGTGGCTTCGACGGGTGTGATCGGGGAGCCGCTCCCCATGGCGTCGTTGCGCAGCGGAATCCCGATGGCTGTGGATTCGTTGTCGGAGTCGGGGTGGCTTGCGGCGGCGGAGGCGATTCGGACCACGGACACCTTTGCCAAGGTGGCTTCTCGGAAGATCCGGTTGGGGGATCAAGAAGTGACGATTGTGGGAATCGCCAAGGGGTCCGGAATGATCGAGCCCGACATGGCGACCATGCTCTCGTTTCTGGCAACGGATGCCCATGTCTCGCCCGTCTATTTGAGAGGGGTGTTGCGCCGGGTGGCGGATCGAACCTTCAATCGTGTCAGCGTGGACGGCGAAGGCAGCACCAGTGATAGCGTCATCGCCCTGGCGGGCGGTGCGGCTCAAAATCCGCGTATCACGAATCGTCGTCGACCCGAGGCGGAGGCCTTTGAGGAGGCTTTCTGCGACGTGGCCGAAGAATTGGCCCAGTCTCTGGCGCGAGACGGTGAGGGCGCGACCAAGCTTGTGACCGTGGTGGTTTCGGGCGCTCGCTCAGCCGGAGAGGCCGATCAAGCCGCGCGTCGGATTGCGAATTCAATGCTGGTGAAGACGGCTCTCTTTGGAGGGGATCCCAATTGGGGAAGGATTCTCCAGACCGTGGGGGCCGGGCGGATCGCCATGCGGGCCGAGGCGGTCCGCGTTCGGTTGGGAGGGGTCACGGTCTTTCGGAGAGGGGCGTCGGCCGGGCCAGCCGCTCGAAAGAAAGCCGCGAGTCGTTTGAGCGCGGATTCGGTGGCGATTGAGGTGGATCTCGGCGCCGGGACGCATTCTGCGAGAATGTGGACCTGTGACCTGAGCTACGACTATGTCCGAATCAACGCCGAATACACCACCTGAGCCCGGTGTGAGGCCCAATGGGGGGCGGACGTACGGGACGGAATAGGCCCGCGGGGCTGATCGTGGTCCCTGCTGGGGGATTCTGCTAAACCCACCGTCGGTCGGAAGGGTATTTCCGGCACTTCACACGCATCGAGTCACCCCTGCGGTGCCGGTTGAACCCGGTTGGGGAGCGACGGCTCTGGTGCGGAGGATCAACCGCGAAGGAGAATAGAATGACTGAAACGACGACTCCGTCGTCGGCGGACGGCACTGTGCCCGCCGCCCCCGCCCCGGAGGCCGAAAGTCTTGCGGCCGCCCTTGAGCCCACGGAGCTCTCCATTCGATCCATGCTGGAGGCCGGCGTCCATTTTGGCCACCAAACCGATCGTTGGAATCCGCTCATGCGCCCCTTCATTTTCGGGGCCCGCAATGGCACTCATATCCTTGATCTGGATCAGACACTTCCGCTCTTCCAGGCGGGTCTGGAATATGTTCGCGAGGTGACCGCGCAGGGAGGACACGTTCTCTTTGTCGCAACCAAGCGACAGGCCGCCCAGTGCATCGAGGACGAGGCCAAGAGAGCCGGTCAGTACTATGTGAACAAGCGCTGGCTCGGTGGCATGATGACCAACTGGAAGACGGTCAAGAAGTCCATCGAGACCTACAAGAGCCTTCTCGAGATCCTGGGCGATGAAGAGCGACGCGCCGAGCACTCCAAGAAGGAACTCGCGCGGATGACGCGTTTGTGTGAGAAGTATGCGAAGTCACTGGAGGGCATCAAGGACATGCCTCGCCTTCCGAGTGCTCTCTTCGTGATCGACGTGTTGAACGAAGGCATCGCGATCAGTGAGGCGAAACGGTTGGGCATCCCCGTCATCGGTGTCGTGGATACGAACTGTGACCCTCGCAATATCGACTTTGTTGTGCCCGGAAATGATGATGCCAGTCGAGCCGTGGACCTCTATTGCAAGTGCATCGCCGATGCCTGCATCGAGGGAGCGGCCGCCCGTCAGGACCAGATTCTCGAGAAGGAGCGCGACCGTCCGGTTTCCGTCGAGGAGAAGGTGGCCAAGGTCGGTGGTCGTCGCGTCGTCGAGATCACCCAACCGCCGCGTCGCGGCCGAGGCGCCGCCGGTCAAGGGGGCGCTGCAGGCGGTGGACGCACCCAGAGCGCAGGGGGTTGGACCGGCAAGGAGCAAGAGGGTGGGGGCGAGGCCGCCCCGGCCGAGGGATCCGAAGAAGGCAAAAGCTAGCGCCGAGCGAGTTCTCGCAGGCGGTACGTAAAAGAATCGATAGAGCAGGAGAGGACAGTTGGCAGGAATATCCGCTAAGGACGTGAAGGCCCTCCGGGATCAAACGGGCGCAGGCATGATGGACTGCAAGAAGGCCCTGACGGACGCCGAAGGAAATATAGAGCAGGCACTGGATCTGCTTCGTGAGCGAGGTCTTTCCAAGGCCGGCAAAAGGGCAGGACGAGAGACCAGCGAAGGGGCCGTGGCGGTTTCCATCGATGGGGGCTCGGGGACTATCGTGGAACTGGGCTGTGAGACCGATTTCGTGTCACGCAACGACCAGTTCCAGCAGTTGGTTCAGCAGATCGCCGATGCCGTGCGAGAGGCCGGTGGTGCGGCGGAGCCCGAGCAGGCGCTTGCATTCAAGATGGATGGTGAAACCATCGACGAGCACATCAAGGCAGCCGTGGGCCGGATGGGAGAGAACATCCAGCTCAAGCGTGTCGGAGCCATCCAGGTCGATGGCGCCCTTGGCGGCTATATCCACGGCGGCGGGAAGCTCGGTGTCCTGGTGGGGTTGAAGACCGACTCGCCGGCCGAGGCCGAGGGAGTTGCTCGCGATGTCGCCATGCATGTGGCGGCTTCGGATCCGACGCCGTTGGCCGTCGACCGAGACGGAGTCGATGCCACCGTGGTAGAGAAGGAGCGGGAAATCCTTCGGAACCAGGCGCTGGCCAGTGGAAAGCCCGAGAAGATCGTCGAGAACATGGTCAGTGGTCGGATCAACAAGTTCTACGCCGAGAATTGCCTGGTCGAGCAGCCGTTTGTCAAGGATATGGACAAGAAGGTCGGCGACGTGGTGGGCGAAGCGGGCGGAGCCACGGTTTCGGAATTCATTCGATTCAAACTGGGGGAAGCCGCCGAGTGAACGGGCCTTACAAGCGAATCCTGCTCAAGCTCTCCGGAGAGGGGCTGGCCGGTGAAAATGGTCACGGCATCGATCCTTCCGTGATTGCTGGCCTGGCCAAGCAGATTCGATCGGTGCATGAACTGGGCGTGGAGCTCAGTATCGTGATCGGGGGCGGAAACATCATTCGCGGGATGACGGCTGCTTCCCAGGGCATGGATCGGGCCAACGCGGACTACATGGGCATGCTCGCGGGCGTGATCAATGCCATGGCACTCCAGGACTCGCTTGAGAAGGAATCTGTGGAGACCCGTGTTCTGACCGCCTTGGAGATCAAGCAGGTGGCCGAGCTCTACATCCGCCGTCGGGCCATCCGGCACATGGAGAAGGGCCGAGTCGTGATCTTTGGAGGAGGGACAGGGAACCCCTACTTCTCCACGGATACCGCGGCCGCGCTTCGGGCCGCAGAAATTGGAGCGGAGGTGATCCTCAAGGCGACGCAGGTGGACGGCGTTTATGATCGGGATCCGGCCAAGGATTCGGCTGCGGTCCGCTACGAGACGCTCTCCTTCCATCAGGCCTTGCAGCAGGATCTCCGTTTCATGGATCAGACGGCGATTGCCTTGTGTCGGGAGAACTCGCTTCCGATCGTGGTGTTCGATATGAGCGTGTCTGACAACATCCATCGGGTGGCTATGGGAGAGACAGTCGGTACGGTGGTGGGTTCGTAGCCAGGAGGCAGGTCATGGCGGGTGAAGAAGAAGTGGAACTCGTGCTCAGTGAGTGCCGAGAAGCCATGGAGAAGACGGAAGAGAACTACAAGCATGCGTTGATCAAGGTGAGGACGGGGCGGGCCAGCACCGCGCTGCTCGACGGCATCATGGTCAACTACTTCGATACGCCAACGCCTCTCAAGCAGCTCGCCGGACTCTCCGTCCCCGATCCGCGCATGATCGTGATTTCACCCTTTGACAAGTCGTGCCTGGCCGATGTCGAGCGAGCGATCCAGTCGGCCAATCTGGGTTTGACTCCGGCAAACGATGGGCGGGTGATCCGGGTTCCGATTCCGGCCTTGACCGAGGATCGACGCAAGGACCTTGTACGGCAGGTGAAGAAGATCGCCGAAGATCACCGGGTGGGGGTCAGGGATGGGCGTCGTGAAGCGATATCGCTCCTGAAGGATCTGGAGAAGGATGGCACGTTGCCCAAGGATGACTGTCGCCGGGCCGAGAAGGGTGTCCAGGATCTGACGGATGAATTCGTGGGCCGGATCGAGGCGTTGACCGGTCAGAAGGAAAAGGAAGTTCTCGAGGTCTGATGATGCCTTTGACCGAGATGGATTCGGACCGAATGCCGAATCACATTGCCGTGATCATGGACGGGAATGGTCGGTGGGCTGAGGCTCGAGGGCTGGAGCGCAATGCCGGCCATCGCGCGGGGCTCGAGAATGTGCGTGAGATCGTACGGGCTTCAGGAGATCTGGGGCTCAAGTACCTGACCCTCTACGCCTTTTCCAGCGAGAACTGGGAGCGGCCCAAGGGTGAAGTCAGCGAACTGATGCACTTGTTGGAACACTTTCTCGAGGAGGACCTGGAGGAGGCGGTTTCGCAAGGCGTCCGGATTCGCGCGGTCGGTCGGTTGGATCGCCTCCCGCCGTCTACGCGAACCGCTGTGGACAAAGCCATGCAGGCGACTCGTCGCAATACCGAACGCCACCTGATTCTGGCGCTTTCGTACGGCGCCCGAGCTGAAATCGTGGATGCGGCCCGGGGGCTGGTCCGGTCTGTGGCGCGAGGCGATCTGGATCCCGAGCAGATCGATGAAAAGATTTTTGCATCCCATCTCTATGTGCCGGATGTGCCGGACCCGGACCTCATGATCCGAACCGGGGGTGAGTATCGGGTTTCCAATTTCCTCCTGTGGCAGATTGCCTATTCGGAACTCTACTCGGCTCCGGTGATGTGGCCGGACTTCCATCGAGCCGAATTTGAAGAAGCCATCCTCGACTATGCAGGTCGAGAAAGACGCTTTGGGCTCACCGGCGCTCAGGCGCGATCCGGGTCGGTGAAGCCTCCTTCGGACGGGGTGCCTGAGAAATGAGTCGCCGCATCTCCATTCTAGGAAGCACGGGTAGCATCGGGTGCCAGACGCTTGAAGTCGTCGAAGCCGATCCCGATTCTTTTCGGGTGGTGGCGCTGGCGGCCGGCCAGAATGTGGATCGGTTGTGCGAGCAGGTCGAGCGCTTTCAACCCGAGCGGGTGTCAGTGGGCGATGAAGTGGCCGCCCAACGTCTGCGAGATCGTTTCGGACCCGATCTGGAGATCCATTTTGGTGAGGAGGGACTCATCGCTGTCGCCACCCACGATTGCGACACGGTGGTGGCTGGCCTGGTTGGCGCGGTGGGCTTGTCGCCGACGCTGGCGGCGATCCGCGCCGGGCGCGATGTGGCTCTGGCCAACAAGGAAGTGATGGTGATGGCCGGGGCTCTCGTCCAACGTGAGGTGGCAGCTTCCGGAACCCGGTTGATCCCGGTGGACAGCGAGCACAGCGCAATCTTCCAGGCTCTTTCGGGGCAACGCGACCAGGACATCGCCACACTGATCTTGACCTGCTCCGGGGGGCCTTTCCGAGACCCTTCCGTCTGGCCTGCGGATCGCCTGGCCGGCGTGACGGTGGAGGAAGCGTTGGCGCATCCGAATTGGGATATGGGCGCCAAGATCAGCATCGACTCGGCGACCCTGATGAACAAGGGGCTTGAACTGATCGAGGCGCGTTGGCTCTTTGATGTACCGCCGGAAAGAATCGATGTGGTGGTCCACCCTGAATCCATCGTCCATTCCCTGGTGGAATTTTGTGATACCTCCGTTCTGGCTCAGTTGGGCTTGCCGGATATGCGGGTTCCGATTGCGGTGGCGCTGGCCCACCCGGAGCGGATCCGTCTTGATCTGCCACGTTTGTCCCTGTCCGAAGTGGGGCGGCTTGAATTTGAAGCGCCCGATCGGGAGCGCTTTCCCTGCCTGGATCTGGCCACGCGCGCCTTGAAGGGAAGTGAAGCGGCTCCGGCGGTGCTCAATGCGGCCAATGAAGTGGCCGTGCAGGCTTTCCTGGACCGGAAAATCCCGTTTTCGGCGATTGCGGAGACCAACGCGGGGGTGCTGGACGAGCATCTCCGCTCGTGTCAGGGTGAAAGCCTTGAGTCGTTGGATGATGTGCTGCGTGCCGATGGCTGGGCGCGCGGCGTGAGTCGCGAGAAGCTTGACCTCGAGTCGGAAGGCGAGCGAGTGGCTCGGCTGAATGAGGCGACGCGCTGATGGCTTTTTTCGACTATGCCTTTGCGGCCATTCCCATGCTGGGAATCCTGGTTTTCGTCCACGAGTTCGGTCATTTCATCGTGGCCAAGCTTTGTGGTGTTCGGGTTCTCCGGTTCTCGCTGGGGTTTGGCTCGCCCATTGGTTTTGGTCGCCATCGGATGCGCTGGGAGCGTGGCGGAACCGAATACGTGGTGGCTTGGATTCCCCTCGGTGGTTTTGTGAGGCTTCTAGGAGAAGCGATCCCGGGCGAGGGCGGCGATAGCTTGGAAGAACCCCTGGACGCCCGGCCGGACGAGTATCTGGAGTCCAAGCCTGTCTGGCAGAAGATTGCCATTACGGCGGCGGGTCCCCTGATGAATCTGGTTCTCCCTGTGTTCATCTTCGTGGTCATGCTCTGGGTGGGGATTCCCAAGACGTCCTCTGTCATCGGGATGGTGGAGCGTGATTCGCCGGCCCTGGAAGCGGGGCTCCGGGTGGGAGACCAGATCGTGGCCGTGGACGGCACCCCGGTGGAGTGGTGGGTCGAGGTCAATCGGGCCATTGAAGACCATGACGGGAAAGACATCGACCTGCAGGTGGACCGAGCGGGGCAGGTCCTGGATGTGAACGTGCCTTTGGGCGCGCGTTCGGCCATGGATGAATTCGGCGACGCGGAATCCGTGGGCTGGATTGGTCTGGCCAGCCAGCGTCTGCCGGCTTTGCTCGGGGTTCCGGAAGCGGACTCGTGGGCGGCCCAGAGTGGCCTGCGTTCGGGGGATCGCGTGGTGGCTGTGCAGGGCGAGCCCGTGGAAGACTGGAGCGNTCTCTCCGAAGCCTATGCACAGGCGGCGGGACGCGAGAGTGTGGCCTTTACCGTCGAGACTTCAACGGAGCCCGATTCACCNCAGCGTACCGTGGATGTGCCCGTGGTCGGGAGTTTGCCCGAGTTGGGCGTGATCTCGGCGACGGTCCTGGTGGGGCAAGTCGTGGAGGGAATGCCTGCCGAGGCGGCAGGCCTTGAGCCGGGTGACTTGATCCTCGAGGTGGAGGGACGTCCGGTGGGAAGTTTTCTCAACTTTGCCGACACCGTGCGCACGAGCGGGGGCCGGGCGCTGAACATCGTATACGCCCGAGACGGACAGGTGACCTCGGTTGATGTCAAGCCGGTGGTGCGACAGGTAGACGGACCTTTTGAGATCGATGGAATGGAAGAAGAGATCTATCAGGTCGGGATCGCCCACGCGATGGCGACGCTGCCGGGTACGATGGGACTGGACCGCGAGCGCAATCCCCTGGTGTCGTTTCCCCGGGCTGTGAGTATGACGGCTGACAATGTCGGTCTTCTTCTGCGCGGACTGGGNAAACTGTTGACGGGCGAGGTGGGAGCCGATCAGTTGCGCGGACCGATTACCATCGCTCAGGTGGCTCGGAAGTCCCTGGATATGGGTTGGCAGGCCTATCTGGCCATGATGATCTTCATCAGTATCAATCTGGCCCTGGTGAATCTNCTNCCGATTCCGATTCTGGACGGCGGCCAGTTGATGATCTACGTCATTGAGGGCGTGAAGCGCTCGCCTCTCTCTGTGCAGACCCGCGAGTGGGTCTACCAGTTCGGTTTCATCATCATCGTGATGATGATGGGGCTTGCCTTCTGGAATGATCTTTCGGGTCAGTGGTCGAAATTGATCGATTGGCTGGGTTCTGAACTGTGACTCCGGGGTCATTGTGTCTGGCCATCGAGTCAGCGACGCCGGTGGCCAGTGTGGCTTTGCTGCGGGGGGAGCAGGTTCTGGCCGAGGAGCAGGGGCCTTCGGGGCAGCATCACTCGGAAAACCTCCTTCCCATGGTCGATCGAGCGCTGACCGGTTCCAGGCTTTCGCTGTCCGATCTGGACTTTTTCGCGATTTCGATCGGTCCGGGCGCTTTTACCAGCCTGCGAATCGGTCTGGCTACCTTGAAGGGGCTCGCATTTGGGCGGGATCAACTCGTAGTTCCCGTGTCGACCCTGCAGGCGCTGGCCCTGAGCGGAAAACGAGCCGGCCGGCTGAAGGGCTCGCTGCCGGTGGTTCCCATGCTGGACGCGCGTCGGGGTGAGGTCTATGCCGCGGCGTATGACATGGATCAGTTGGCCGAAGCCGAAGCGGTCGAAAGGCTGCCCTCGTCCGTGTACTCCGCAGAAGACCTGATGGGCGCGCTTCCGAATGGGGGGCAACTCATCGGCGGAGGTGCGGAGGTGGTCCTTTCCGCGGGGCTCTCGGCTTCGGATGCACCCTTTTTGCGGGAGACGGAAGGCGTGACGGTTCCCGACGCAGTGAGTGTGGGGCTGTTGGGGCAGGCCTCCATGGCGGCTGGGCAGGGCGTGGCAGTGGATTCATTGGTGCCCCGCTATGTACGTCGAGCGGAGGCTGAGGCCCAGCGTATTTCCCGGCCTCTGGAGTGAGGGTCCCTCTGATTCGGGACTTCTTTGACACCCTCGTCAAACTCGATTAGCCTCGTGTGCTTCGCACCCGTGGGGGGCTCACGGGAAGGCGGCAGCGTTCCATTCCCGGACGGGATGGCGATTCGCGCGCAGAGCCAGACTCTGAAAATGCGCGCAGGGAGAAGGCGAGACCCATGGCACTGAATATCTACTACGACAAGGACGCGGATCTGAGCCGGCTTTCAGGGCGCACTGTGGCCATCATGGGCTACGGGAGCCAGGGCCACGCGCACGCGCAGAACCTTCACAACTCGGGCGTGAAGGTGGTGGTCGGTCTCCGAAAGGACTCTTCGAGTTGGGCCAAGGCCGAAGGGGCCGGCCTCGCGGTGGCTACGGTGAGCGACGCCGCTCGTCAGGCCGATGTCATCATGCTGGCGCTTCCCGACGAACTTGCCGCTGATATCTACAAGGATGAGATTGCGTCGGAGATCGAGGCAGGCAACTACCTGGCCGTGCCGCACGGTTTCAACATCCACTTCGGAGCCATCGCCGTGCCCGAGGATGTCAATGTCTTCATGGTGGCGCCCAAGGGCCCCGGCCATACCGTTCGAGATCATTATGAGGCCGGGCGAGGTGTGCCTTGCCTGGTGGCGGTTCATCAGGATCCCTCCGGTGATACGCTGCAGATGGCCCTGGCCTATGCGAGTGCCATTGGAGGCGGTCGCGCGGGGATCATCGAGACGACCTTCAAGGAAGANACNGAAACCGATCTCTTCGGAGAGCAGGCGGTGCTCTGCGGGGGCCTGACCTCACTGATGCAGGCTGGTTTCGAAACCCTGGTGGAAGCCGGTTATGCGCCGGAAATGGCCTACTTCGAATGCATTCACGAAGTCAAGCTGATCGTGGACCTGATCTATCAGGATGGCATCGCCAACATGCGCTACTCGGTTTCGAATACAGCCGAGTACGGTGATTTCGTGAGTGGACCGCGGGTGGTGGATGCCGATACCAAGGCGCGGATGAAGGATATCCTCAGCGAGATCCAGGGGGGCGAGTTTGCGAAGCGCTTCATNCTGGAGAANAAATCGGGTGGAGTGGCTTTCCAGGCCATGCGCAAGCAGGCCGCCGAGCATCCCATGGAAGAAGTGGGCGCTCGCTTGCGATCCCTGATGCCCTGGCTGAAGGAAAGGCAACTCGTAGATCGCTCCAAGAACTGACCGCTCTGCGGTAAGGGGATCGAGGGATGGTGCTGAAGGCCGTCGACGAGGAAGATCCGCAGGCGACGCGGACGCGCAAGCGCCGACGTTCCCGAAAGCGGAACAATAGAGCGGGTACGTTCGGGCATGTTCTTCCCTCGCTGCTGACCACGGGGAATCTGGCGGCTGGCTTTTTTGCCATTGTGAAGGCCAGCACCGGTGAGCCGCTTGTGGCCTCCTATGCGGTTTTCGTGGCGGCTGTCTTCGATGTCCTTGATGGAAGGGCGGCTCGGCTGTTGGGCAACGAGAGTCGCTTCGGAGCGGAGTACGATTCGATTGCGGATACGGTTTCCTTCGGTGTGGCGCCCGCCGTCATTGCTTTTCACGGCGGTGGCTTGATCGATCTCGGTTGGGCCGGCTGGGTGATGGCCTTCGTGTATACCGCCTGCGCTTCCTTGCGGTTGGCTCGCTTCAATGTGACCTCGGGGCGTTTTCGGGGGCGCTTTGATGGTTTGCCCTCGCCGGCGGCCGCGGGCATGGTGGTGTCGACGGTCTGGTTCTACGGGTTCCTGCAGTCCAACGGGATTGATCTGAGTCTACCGGCGCTTCTGCCAGCAATCGGTCTCATGATCCTGGGGCTCCTGATGGTCTCTCCGATTCCCTACCACAGTTTCAAGGAAGTCGATGTCAGGGGATCCTACTCGGCCATCGTGATTGGCGTGGTGGTGTCGATTCTCCTGCTGATCGAGCCAGGACTCAACTTCTTTCTTCTGGGCACCGCGTACACGGTCTCCGGGCCAGCCGCCTGGTGGTGGCGCCGCCGCGGCGGACGTCCTCTTGAGTTCTCGCTCGATCCCAGCTTGTCTGGGGGGCAGGGCGACAAGGACGAATCAGCCGAATGAACGGGCTGTGCTGGGCACGAAGGGAAACGCATGTCTGACAAGATCTTCATCTTCGATACCACCTTGCGTGATGGCGAGCAGTCTCCAGGCTGCAGCATGAATCTGAATGAGAAGTTGGCGCTGGCTCGGCAGCTCGAGAAGCTGGGCGTGGACGTGATTGAAGCGGGTTTTCCCATCGCGAGCGAAGGCGATTTCGAAGCCGTGAAGACCCTGGCCGAAGAGTTGACTGAAGTGGTGGTGTGTGGGCTGGCCCGGACGGGACCCGGCGACGTGAGTCGGGCTGCGGAAGCCCTGGCTCCGGCGAAGCGGCCTCGTATCCATACCTTCATCGCGACCAGTGACATCCATCTGGAGCACAAGTTGCGTATGAGTCGCGATCAGGTTCTGGAAGAGGTGGGAAGAGCGGTCTCCCAGGCGCGTGGCTATGCGGACGATGTCGAGTTCTCGGCCGAAGACGCGACCCGCTCGGATCGGGCCTTTCTGGCTGAGGTCTTCTCCGTGGCCCTCGAGGCGGGAGCCAGCACATTGAACGTGCCGGATACCGTGGGCTACACGACGCCCACCGAGTATGCGGATCTCATCGCCTATCTCAAAGGCGCGGTCCTGGGCAGCGAAAACGCGGTCTTCTCCGTGCATTGCCACGACGATCTGGGGCTGGGTGTGGCCAACAGTCTGGCCGCGGTGGGGGCCGGAGCGCGGCAGATTGAATGTACGGTCAATGGCATCGGAGAGCGGGCGGGCAATGCCTCTCTCGAAGAGATCGTGATGACGTTGCAGACGCGACCGGGCGTCTACGGCGACGTGGAGACGGGCATCAGGACGACGGAGATCTACCCGTCGAGCCGCCTTCTTTCGTCGGTGACAGGGGTTCAGGTGCAGCCCAACAAGGCCATCGTCGGTGACAACGCTTTTGCGCACGAAGCCGGAATCCATCAGGATGGGGTTCTCAAGGCCACCATCACCTACGAGATCATGACGCCCGCTTCGATCGGGCGATCCTCCAATGAACTCGTATTGGGGAAACATTCGGGACGGCATGCCTTTCGGGACCGTCTTGAAGAGTTGGGCATTTCGCTGGAAGGGGAGTCCTTTGAGCGGGCTTTCGTCCGGTTCAAGGCCTTGGCGGATGCCAAGAAGGTGATCTACAACGAGGACCTGGAAGCCATCGCGAATGACATGATGATCAGTGTCGAAGAGCGATTCGAGTTGCTCGACCTCGTGATCCAGAGCGGGACGGGGATGAGTCCCGAGGCGACGGTGAGTCTGAGTGTGGACGGAGAGAAGAAGGCGACCCAGGCCTCCGGTGTGGGGCCGGTGGACGCCATCTTCAAGGCCATTGCGGATGTGACCCAGACGGGAAGTGATTTGATCCGGTACCAGGTTCATGCGGTGACGGCTGGGCTGGACGCCCAGGGCGAGGTCACCGTGACCATCGAGGAAGAAGGCCGGCGGGTCATCGGCAATGGCGTTCACGAAGACGTCATGGTGGCCAGTGGGCGGGCTTATGTGCACGCCATCAACAAACTGGAATGGCACAAGAGTCGACACCAAGAGGAAGAGCCCAAAGGAATATAGGGGCCACGTGGGTCGCCTTTGGTTCATCAGACTCGCGCCCGAAGAGGTGCGAAAGGGAGTGGGGAAGATTGGATAGGATCGTTCTTTTGCCGGGAGACGGGATTGGTCCCGAGGTGATGGTGCAGGCACGGGCCGTTCTGGACGCGGTGGCGCGTCGTCATGGAATGGAGCTTGAGTTCGTGGAGGAGTTGATCGGAGGCGCCTCGATTGATCAGCATGGAGAGCCGCTGCGAGATGAGGTGGTGGATCTGTGTCGAGGAAGTCGCGCCGTTCTCCTCGGGGCGGTGGGCGGACCGAAGTGGGATGACATGCCGGTAGACGTGCGCCCCGAAAAAGGCCTGCTCCGGATTCGGAAGGATCTCGGCCTCTTTGCCAATTTGCGTCCGGCTACGGTGATTCCGGCCCTGGCAGACGCTTCGGCGCTTCGTCCCGAAGTCGTCGAGGGCATTGATCTGCTCGTGGTGAGGGAATTGACGGGCGGGATCTATTTTGGCGAGCCGCGGGGACGCGCCACCGAAGGCGGTCTGCGCAAGGGCTTCAACACCATGGTCTATGACGAGGAAGAAGTGGCACGCATTACACGTGTCGCTTTCGAGCAAGCCCGCTTGCGGCGCGGCCATGTGACCCATGTCCACAAGGCCAATGTGCTCGACGTATCCCAGCTCTGGATGGAGGTGGTCGACGAGGTGGCCACCGAGTATCCCGATGTCGAGTTGGCCCATCAGCTGGTGGATTCTTGCGCGATGCTCCTGGTGCGCGATCCGCGTCGTTTCGACGTGTTGGTCACCGGAAATCTCTTTGGCGACATCCTTTCCGATGAAGCGGCTGAGATCACGGGCTCACTGGGAATGTTGCCTTCGGCCAGTCTGGCAACTGGGGGCTTTGGCCTCTATGAGCCGGTGCACGGGTCTGCGCCCGATATCGCCGGGCAGGATCTGGCCAACCCGCTGGCTGCGATTCTCAGTGTGGCCATGCTGCTTGAGACCTCCCTGGATTGTCCGAAGGGAGCGGAAGAAGTTCGCGCGAGCGTTGCGAGCACCTTGGCGGCCGGACATCGGACGGGAGATCTGGTCCTGGCCGGCGAAGAACGGGAAACCATCGGCTGCGAGGCCATGGGCCGGCACGTGCTGGCTGGCCTGGAGGGCGCGTGAGTCGAGATGTGCGGTTGGGTCTGGTGGGTGCAACGACCACGCTGGGTCACGAAATAGCCAGTGTCCTGGTGGACGAGCCCGATCTGGTTCTGGCGGAATTGCGCGCGTTCGCAGATTTTGAGCCGGGGGACGAGGGCGCTGAGTTCGATCCCGAGGCCATGATGGCACTTCCGTCCGCGCCCGGTGACTTTGCGGGGCTCGATATGGTTCTGCTGGCCTCCTCGGCGGGCCTCGCCCTGGAAGAAATTCGCAGTGCGCTGAGAGCCGAGGTCCCCTGCGTGGACTGCTCGGGGGCGTTGTTGGCGTCAGAAGACGTTCCGTTGCTGGTGGCGGGAGCAGGCGAGACCCCTTCGGTCTGGTCGGCGCCTCTGGTGAGCGCGCCCACCGATGCCAGCCTGGCCTGGTTTCGGGTGCTTCGTATCCTCGAAGAAGAAGTGGGGGTCGAGGGGGTCTCAGGGACCGTCTTGCACTCGGCTTCTCTTGAGGGTCGCGCAGGCATCGAAGAACTTTCTGTACAGACCCTGGCTCTTCTGAGCCAGAGCGAAGCGCCTCCCGAGGAGGTGTTCGCCGCGCCCGTGGCCTTTGACTGTTTCCCACACCCGGCGGAAGGGGCCGAGGCCGAGGACTCCTCGTCGGCTCCCGGCGAATCCAGGCTGGCTCGATCGCTGGTTCGGCTGATGGGGCGGGAGGACTTGCGGGTTTCGGTCACCAGTGTCCAGGTGCCGGCCTTTGCAGGCGAAGGGAGTGTGCTTTCGGTGACAACGCGCGACGCGGTGAAAGCCGAAGATGTGGCGCGTTGGTTCGAAGCTGCGCCGGGCCTTCACGTGGCCTCGGAAGGAGAGGTGGCGAGTACTCGGGAGACCGTCGGGTCGGCGGACGTGGAGGTGGCTCGTTTGCGATCCGATGCCTCGGGTTCGGATCCTGACCGCTCGCTGCAGATGTGGCTGAGCGCGGATCCCATTCGGCAGGCGGCCGAGAATGCTGTGGCTCTCATGCGGGCTCGGCTCTCGGTGCATTGAGGGGGAGGACGGCGCATGGCGAGCTATGCCGTTCTACTTGAGTACCAGGGCGAGGCTTTTGAGGGTTGGCAGATCCAGGGGGAAGGGTCTCGCACTGTGCAAGGCTGTCTGCGAGAGGCCCTTGCTACGCTCACAGGCGAATCGGTCACTCCGCGGGGTTCGGGTCGCACCGACTCGGGCGTTCATGCGGAGGGGCAGGTGGCGAGCTTTGCTCTCGAGACGGATTGGGATCCCGGGAAGCTTGAAAGGGCTCTCAACGGTGTGCTGCCGGCCGATGTCGGCGCAAGGCAGGTGGCTCGTGTGGCCGAGGGCTTTGATGCCCTTCGCGACGCCATCGGGAAAGAATATCGGTATCGAATCTGGAACCGGAGAGAGCGCTCCCCTCTGAGGGCTGCGCGTTTTGCCCATATCCCATACCCGTTGGCGGTGGAGGCCATGCAGGAGGCGGCGGTCCTGCTGACAGGAGAGCAGGATTTTCAGTCCTTCCAGGCGGCGGGCTCGGATGTGAAAACCACCGTGCGAGAGCTCCATGAGTTGAGTTTGAAGCCAGGGCCCTTGGGGGAAATCGAGATTCTGGCGCATGGAAAGGGCTTCTTGAGGCATATGGTTCGAAATCTGGTGGGGACGCTGCTTGAGGTGGGCGCAGGGCGACGAGAAGCGTCTTCCATGCCGAGTCTGCTGGCTCGGTGCGATCGGGGGGCTGCGGGCCCCACGGCGCCGGCCCATGGACTGACGCTAGAGCGGGTCTTCTACCCCAGCGACCCCTTTGGTCCCGGGGAGGGGGACGCAAAGTCTCGGGATTCAAAGGGAAAGAGTGTCTGAGGCGAGGGCCTCCGGGCTTGACTGGCCCCGCCGGATCACCTAAAAATTGGCGCGGCCCGCTGTCTCTCGGTGGGCTTGTTTGGCTTTGGCCCGCTCGGGATTCCGGTGATGGGTCTGGCTACTTCGTGAACCTGAAGGTTTTCGAACGGTTTGTCCTGAAAGAGGATGGGCCGAATCGGATTCAGGATAAGGAAATACCAAATGGCAGCGCAATCGCATCGAGCGACCCGGAGTACCCGGCCCTCAGAGGTCGAGCGCAAGTGGTACGTGATCGATGCCGAAGACATGGTACTGGGTCGTCTCGCTACTCGCGTGGCCACCATTCTCAAGGGCAAGCACCGACCGATCTACACGCCTCACGTTGACACGGGAGAGCATGTGATCGTGATCAATGCCGAGAAGGTGAAGCTCACCGGGCGCAAGCGACAACAGAAGATCTACCACCGACATACCGGCTATCCGGGCGGCATCCGCTCGATCAC
>NZGT01000093.1 GCA_002691025.1 Spirochaeta sp.
CGTTTGGCGCGCGACGATTTGATCGAAGCCACAGGCACGGTTGACAAGATCCTGGGCGGCGGTCGCTATCAGATCACACTTGAGTCAGGACAGGTGGTGACGGCCCAGCTTTCGGGTCGCATGCGCCGTTTTCGCATTCGCGTCATCCCTGGAGATCGCGTGACCGTGGGCCTCTCGCCCTATGACCCCTCGCACGGCTTCATCACCTTCCGGCTGCGCGAAGGTCAGGCTGCGCGCTAATACGAGACCTTCCGTATGGGCAATCGCGGTTTGGCATGGCGNCTTCGTTGGATAGCGGCCTCGGATCGCAGGCGGCTTTCTCGCCTGAGTCGAGAGCACCCGGGCTTTCATGTCGATCCTGGGGCCAGTTCGGCCCTCGGCACGGGAACCTTTCATCTCTATGAAGGGGCCAAGGTGCGCTTCGGGCCCGGTGTGGTCACAGAGCGGCGCTTTGATGGCTTGCGGGTCTCGGTTCGCGAAAACGCGGAACTGGATATCGCGGAGAATGTGTGGCTNCGCAGTGATCTCGCTCCGGTGCTTCTTTACGTNTATCCAGGGGCGAAGCTGGAGATTGGAGCCGATAGCTTTCTCAACGGCTGCATGGTTTCCGCCAAGGCCGGCGTGAGGCTTGGACGAGGCGTCTGGCTCGGGCCAGGCACCCGGGTTTTTGACGCCGATCAGCATGACCTGGACGAAAACACGCCCGAGAGGCGTGATCCCGTGGAGATCGGCGATCATACCTGGGTGGCGGCGGATGTGGCGGTGATGCGAGGGGTCTCCATCGGGGCCCACTCGGTGATCGGATCCCGCTCTGTAGTGACCAGCGACATCCCTCCGCACTCGCTGGCTTTCGGTTCTCCGGCTCGCGTGCGGGGGACCGTCGGGGATCGCAGCCAGGTTCCGATCTAGTCGGTGCCTGAATCCTGAATAGGGGAGGTTTGGAAAATGGGACTTCGGATCGCGCTTTTTGGTCAGGCGCCGTTTGGTCGTGATGTGGCTCTACGGCTGGCTGAGGCGGGCCACGAGATGGTGGCCGTGCACGTACCGCCGGATGGAGGCGGCCGCGCGGACCCTCTGGCTGAAGCGAGTGAGGAGCGCGGTTGGCCGCTNTTTCGTCATAAAGCGTACCGGAAAGCCGGCGTCGCCATGCCTCAGCGTATCGAGGAGCATGCTTCCCATGAGGCNGATCTCAATGTGCTGGCTTTCACCACCGTGATCTTGCCGCCGGAGATCATTGANGGGCCCCGGTTGGGCTCGCTTTGTTTTCATCCTTCTTTACTTCCTGCGTTTCGCGGAGGAAACGCGTTGGCCTGGCAGATCATCATGGGGGCCGAGGAGGCCGGTGTGACGGTTTTCCGGCCGGACGAGGGTGTCGATACNGGGCCCATCGTGGTCCAGAAGGGTGGGGTGCCNATCGGGGCACACGACACCTCGGCTTCCCTGTACTTTGATCATCTCTATCCCCTGGGCGTGGAGGCGATGGCGGACGCCGTGGCGGCCGTGGCTGAAGNCCGAGCCGAGTTCTTGCCGCAAGACGAGGACGGGGCCAGCTTCCAGGGCCTGGTAGACGATGAGGTGGCCCGTCTGGACTGGTCACTCGGGGGAACCGAGNTTGACCGACGGATCCGAGGTTGCGACCCCCAGCCTGGAGCCTGGGCCGAATACGAAGGGGAGCCGGTTCGTTTTTACGGAGGCAGCCTCGAAGCGGGGGTGTCTCACGGAGAGACGCCGGGTCGGGTGCTGGACCCCGATGAGGAGGGGCGGATGCGCATCGCCGCGGCCGGTGAAACGGCCTTGCGGATCACCCGGGTCCGCCGGGCGGAAGGCAAGAAGGTGTCCGCGGCCGAGAGTGGGATCCCGGTGGGAGGCCTTTTCGTCTAGAGCCCCTCAGCTCCATTTCGCCCCAAAAATCAAGAACTCTAAGCCCCCGCGGGAATAGATTCATTTTGGGGTCGCCGATCTGCCCAGGGTCGGGTAGTTTGCCGCCCGCTCTAGCCCGCCCGGATCCCGAAAGACGGCCGGATTCGGGCCCTCGGGCCAGAACCGAGCAGAGTATGTCCGCCGGGTGTTTTCAACGCCCCCACTATGAGAAGACTATGATTGATGATCTCGAGAAAGTCAGGAATATAGGCATCAGCGCGCACATCGATTCGGGCAAGACGACCCTGACCGAACGCGTGCTTTATTACACGGGCCGGATCCACGCCATCCACGAAGTCCGCGGCAAGGACGAAGTGGGNGCNACNATGGACTCCATGGAGCTCGANCGTGAGCGNGGCATNACGATTGCNTCNGCGGCNACGCATTGNCAGTGGGGCGANAANCACGTCAACATCATNGANACNCCNGGTCACGTCGACTTCACCATTGAAGTGGAGCGAGCGCTGCGGGTGCTCGATGGAGCGGTGCTGATTCTTTGCGGCGTGGCGGGTGTGCAGTCCCAGTCCATGACCGTGGACCGGCAGATGAAGCGCTACCGCGTTCCGCGGATCGCCTTCATCAACAAACTCGACCGTTCGGGTGCGGATCCCATCAAGGTCACCGAGCAGTTGCGCGAAAAGCTGTCTCACAATGCGATCCTGATGCAGTTGCCCATCGGCCTCGAGGCCGATCACGAGGGCGTGGTGGATCTCGTGACCATGAAATCCATGCGCTTCGACGGCGACAACGGTGAGAACATCATTGAAGGGGATATTCCCGACGACATGGTGGACGCAGCGAATGCGGCTCGCGAGGAAATGCTGGATGCGGTTTCCATGTTTTCCGATGAGCTCATGGAAGCGATCCTGGAAGAGAACGTCACCGAAGAGCTGATCCACGAGGCCGTGCGGGCGGGAACCCTTTCCATGGACCTGACTCCGGTTTTCATGGGGTCCGCCTACAAGAACAAGGGCGTTCAGCTGCTGCTCAATGCGGTTTCAAGCTATCTGCCCAGCCCCCTGGATATCCAGAACATGGGCGTGGACCTCTCGAACGATGAGGCCGAGGTGGAACTCAAGAGCGACCCCGAGCTGCCCATGGTGGCTCTGGCGTTCAAGCTCGAGGACACGCGCTATGGCCAGTTGACCTACTTGCGGGTCTATCAGGGCACGATCGCCCGAGGCGATCAGATCTTCAACTCGCGGACCAAGAAGAAGGTCAAGGTCGGTCGCTTGATCCGGATGCATTCGGATGACATGGAAGAAATCGAGAATTCCGGAGCCGGAGATATCGTGGCCCTTTTCGGGATTGATTGTGCTTCCGGCGATACCTTTACCGATGGCAAGCTCGATGTGGCCATGACGTCCATGCATGTCCCGGATCCGGTGATCTCGCTGTCCATCAAGCCCAAGGACCAGAAGGCTTCGGACAACATGGGCAAGGCGCTCGGGCGTTTTGTCCGTGAGGACCCGACGTTCCGGACCCAGGTCGACCCGGAGAGCAACGAGACGGTGATCTCCGGCATGGGCGAGTTGCATCTCGACGTCTATGTGGAGCGCATGAAGCGTGAATACAACTGCGAGGTCGAAACCGGCGCACCCCAGGTTGCGTATCGGGAGACGATCACCCAGAAGACGACCTTCAACTACACCCACAAGAAGCAGACGGGTGGCTCGGGTCAGTACGGTCGTGTGGCCGGTTTTGCCGAACCCATTGAAGACTCGGAAGAGGGCCCGCATGACTTCCAGTTCGTGAGTGAAATCCGGGGGGGTTCGATTCCCACGGAATACATTCCGGCCGTGGAGAAGGGCTTCCGTCAGAGTCTCGACAAGGGGCGCCTGATCGGCTTCCCGGTTCTCGGTATGCGTGTGGTCATCAATGACGGCCAGTCCCACAGTGTGGACTCCTCGGAAATGGCCTTCCAGGCCGCTGCGCGAGGCGCTTTCCGTGATGTCTACGGACGCGCCAAGCCCCAGATTCTCGAGCCCATCATGCGTCTCGAAGTCGAAGGGCCGGGCGAGTTCCAGGGCGCGATCCTCAAGACCATCATGCAGCGTCGTGGTCAGGTGATCGGGACCACGGAAGAGTCCGGGTTCTCGCGCGTCGAGTCCGAGGTGCCGCTCTCCGAGATGTTCGGGTACGCGACCGACTTGCGTTCGACCACTCAGGGCAAGGCGGAATTCACCATGGAATTCTCCAAGTACCTGCCGGCGCCGTCCGAAGTGCAAAAAGAGCTGAAAGAGAAGTACAAGTCGAAGATCACGGACGACGACGAGTAGCCTGACGGCGCGAGCCGGGGGCTATACGGTATGTATCGAAAGTTCGTGAACGCGCGTAGCCCTATGCGGTTGCTCGAGAAGGGCCTCCATGGAGGGCTGGGCATCGGCAATCTGGGTGCCTGCGTGGCCGGGCCTGGCGTGGGTAAGACGTCTTTCCTGGTCTGCGTGGCTCTGGATGAGTTGCTGCGGGGTGGGACCGTCATCCACATCGCACTCGGGCAGAGTGTGGGGCATGTCCGCGACCACTACGACGCCATCTACTCGTCTCTCGCTCGCGAAACGCATCTGGATGATGCGCTCCTGACACGGACCGAGTTGGACCAGAATCGCCGGATCCATTCGTTCTGGCCCCGCAATTTCAATGCGAGCAAGTTGGTCCATGTGACCGAACTGGAAGCCGAGGTGGGGGGACGTCCCACGCTTCTGGTGATTGATGGCCTCGCCCCCGGAGAGATCAGCCTGGACGACTTCCTCGCGATCCAGGACCTGGCGCGGACGTGGGCGGTGGAGGTCTGGTTCAGCTTTGATTCCAAGGATGAGCGAGTAAAGGGTCTACCGGCCGAGTATGCGGGCCTTGAAGGAATCATGAGCGTGGTCCTGGCTCTTGAGCCTCGCGGCGACGAAGTCACCTTGCGTGCGCTCAAGGATCACGACAACGAAGACGTGCTCAAGTTGCATGTGGGACTCGATCCTCGGACACTTCTTCTCGTCCGGAACTAGCCTGGAGCCGACGAGATCTCAGCCGTCGTTCTCGCCCGGTAATTTGCGCAGCTCGGCCAACGCGTCCCGGAATTCGCCTCGCAGGGCCATGACGTCGCCTCGTGCCAGGCCGATTTCTTCACCGATGCCGATGATTTCGTTGGACTCGTCTCCGGTGATGAGCCCGTCGGCCGCGGCCACCGTGAAGAGGCAGCGGAGCAGGGCGAGGCGCTCTTCCTGGGTGCTGTGTTGGCCAAATTCTCGAGCCACGAGGAAATTGTAGGATCCGCCGAGATCCTCCATGGCGGTAGCCGCAATCTCCATGGTGAGCGCGGCTTCCTGGGCGCTGACGCCCGCAGATTCCTGCAAGGCTTTCTCCATCGCATTCCGCTCATCGTCCTGGATCTTCAAGTCGGCGCCGGCGATGCGGGCCAGGAGATAGGCGAAGGCCGCAAAGAACCGGGCGCGTTCGGGCTGGAGCTCATCCAGCTTCTGCGCGATGGGCTGGAGGACGTCTCCGGCTTGATCCTGGGGTGCGCGGTTGTCGTTGATTCCAAGGAAACGAAGTAGGCTGGCCATGACTTCTTCTTGTTGTTGTGCGGGCCGTGTATTCGACCGAGCGCGACGCGACGAGCATCGCGCATTCTCGTGAGGCTCACCAGAGCCTCGGAGCGATTGCGGATCCGCCGTTCGGGGTTCCGCCGGTGATGGGTTCAGAGCCTTTCCCGATAGAGCCGATCATCGATGGCGGTGGCGAGGTCATGGACCTCGGCCTCGAGTTCAAGAAAGCGGATCACTCGCTCGATCTCGGCTTCCGGTGCCTGGATGAGGGTGGGATAGGCGATTTCGATCCATTCGAAATGGGCCCCGTTCTCAAGAAGGATCCGGGTTTGCGCGTGCTGTTCCTTGAAGATGGCTTGAACCCGATCGGTGGGCAGGTCCGTGGGGTCGGCTCCGAGGCGAGCCAGCATACGGTCTTGACTCTGCACGACCTCTTCGACCGGTCTGTGCATCAGGATGACCCGGTAGTGGTATTCGTCGGGCAGAGCAGGCAGCAGGCGGTGGATCACCTTGACGGCCTGACCGGGGGCTTGCTCAAGCCACGCGCTGTCCTCGTTCGTTTTCCGGACGGCGGCCAATTCGAAATAGCCTCGGGGGTTGGAGTCGTCTGGTGCGCGCGCGTCATCCGTCAACAGGGGAATCCCGGCCTGGCCCAGGATGCTCATCATCAAGGACGTGCCGGACCGGGGGATGCCACTCACGACCACAATGGTTTTTCGATCCTGCACCGCACGCTCCTTGTGGCTGTTCTTGTCGGGTCCTGAGGTGTGAAGGCTACCGTCGCCACTCCAGGACGCGCCCAAAGAGCTTGGCCACACTGGGCGTGAGGCGGGTGCGCGTGTACGCGTTGCCGGTCTCCCGGATCGCCATGGCCAGTGTGGGGTAGGGGTGGATGACACCGGCAAGGCCACCGAGTCCCATGTCGGCGGCCATGGCCACCGAGATCTCGTTGATCAACTCCCCTGCGTGCGGGGCCACGATGGTGGCGCCCAGGATCCGGTCACTTCCCTTCTTGACGTGGACCTTGACGAACCCCTCTTCTCGTCCGTCGGTGATGGCTCGATCGACATGGGCCAGATCGCAGCGGTAGGTTTCAATCTCCAGGTCCTGCGCGGCCGCTTCACGCAAGGTCAGCCCCACGTGGGCAATCTCCGGGTCGGTGTAGGTGCACCAGGGAATGGTCAGGCTGCTCAGGGTCTTCTGGCCCACGCCGCCCACGGAGAAGAGTGCGTTCTGGACCACAGCCCGCGCCGCGGCGTCCGCCGCGTGGGTGAATTTGAAGTCCATGGCCACGTCCCCGATGGCATAGATGCGTGAATTCGTGGTCTGGAAGGCGTCGTTGATCTCCACACCGCGAGCTTCATCGAAGCGAACCCCGGCTTGGTCGAGACCGAGTTCCTCCACGTTGGGGGCGCGTCCGGCGGCCACCAGGATCTGATCAAAGAGCAGTTCTTCTTCGGAACCCTGGGTCTGGATCTGGGCTCGGTGGGGCGCGTTCTGGCCGGGCTCGATGTTCTGGAGCCGTGTGGAGAGACGCACGTCAACGCCATCCTCTCGCAGGCTCTCCCAGAGGATCTGCGCGGCGTCCGGATCTTCACGTCCGAGGAATTGATCTTCGGCCTCGAGCAGCGTGACCTTCGACCCCAGGCGGCCAAAGGCCTGGGCCAGTTCACACCCGATGGGGCCACCGCCGAGAATGGTCAGTCGCTCGGGCAGGACTTCCAGATCGAAGGCGCTCTCGTGAGTCAGGTACCCGACGTCATGGAGGCCGGGGATATCCGGCACCCGCGCGCGAGCGCCGGTGGCGATGACGGCTCGGGAAAAGGACAGTTCCTGGTCGCCGACTTCCACTTGTTGCTTATCGACAAAACGTCCCTCACCCAGGAAGACGTCGACCCCCAATTCGTCTCGGAATCGCGTCACCGAGTCGTTTTTGGCGATCTCCGCCCGGATGCGTCGCATGCGGTTCATCACGGCCGCGAAGTCGACCCGGATCTCGCCTTCGATGTGGATGCCCAGCTTGGCGGCTCTTTTCATGTCGCCCACCGCGTGGGCACTCTTGAGCAGGCTCTTGGACGGGACGCAGCCTGTATTCAGGCAGTCCCCTCCCATGGCGGCTCGTTCGATGAGAGCCACGCGGGCTCCGAGTCCGGCCGCGCCGGCCGCGGCCACGAGCCCGGCGGTGCCCGCTCCCACCACGACGAGGTTGTAGCGTTCGGAGGCCTCGGGATGGGGCGTGCCCTCCGGCATGACTTGTTCAAGAAGCTTTCGATCAAATTCGTTTTCGCGGATCATGTTTCTTCTCCGGGCTGGGCGGGTGCTTCGGATTCTGTCATTTCATTCAAAGCACGTCGGGCAATTCGGGTCACCATGATGGCCACCGCCAGTGTGGCCGCCAGGCCGACGGCCAGGAGGACGTATTGACCGGCTCCTTGCTGGGGCGTGGCCCCGCCGGTGAGCGCGGCGACGTCTCCGATGACCCGGCCTGAATAGACATAGAGCAGGGTCGCTGGCAGCATGCCGACAGACGCCAGGACGTAGTCCTGGAAACGAACGCGCGTGAGGCCCAGCGCATAGTTCATCAGGCTGAAGGGAAAGGCGGGCGAGAGTCGAAGCAGGAAGGTGATCTTCAGTCCGTTCTGGGCGATGGCCCGAGCGACGGCATCAAAGCGGGGGTTCTGCCCCAGGCGCTTCTCCACGAAACTCCGTCCGCCGTAGCGGGCGATCAGGAAGGAGAGGCAGGAACCCAGGACCGCCGCNATGAATACGTAGACGGTTCCGAGGACGACGCCGAACAACGCGCCTCCCGCCAANGTCAGGATGGAGCCNGGCACGAAGAGNNNGATGGCCAGGATATACAGGAGGATGAAGACGACAGGCCCCCAGGCCCCCAGTGACTGAACCCAACTGGTCCAGGCAGGAAGTTGGTCGCCCACCATTCGAGCCAGGACAAAGAAGGAGCCCAGTGCGATCAGCCCGATGGCGATGCGGCGCAGCATCGCTCCGCCAGCGTGTTTCGGCTCCGCGGTGGTTTTGGCGGGGGTGGATTCGGGCTCCATGGACGTTCCTCTTGCATTTGGTTTCGCCGGGGCAGCCCGCAACGAATCCCTGGAAAGGACGGACCATACAGCATCGTGACCCTCTCAGAGCGGCTTTCCGGGGTGGAAAGCGGAGCCCGGTGCCACGATGGGTGAACTGGGTGGACCCTCTCGCCTTCGCTATCGTCCGAAGCCTTCCGGGCCGGTTCGGGGTCGCGTGACGTCGGTCGGTTCAGGGTAGCCCGGTGATCGTCGTGATCTCGCCCCATCAATCCGGGTGCGAGTTTCTGGAGACGCACGAACCGGGTCATTCATTTTCTTTTCATCGGATTCTTTTCGCGTAGGGGCGAGGTTCGCCTTCGTGCGAGGGTCTCCGATCGAGGGATCAAGGAGCAGGGCAAAAGCATGAGTGAAATCAGTTTTGATGATCGAGTGGCGGTGATTACAGGCGCAGGAGGCGGTCTGGGTCGAACCTATGCGCTTGAGTTTGCGCGACGTGGGGCCAAAGTGGTGGTGAATGATCTGGGCGGCGCGGCCGATGGAACGGGCGGCGGAAACAGCATGGCGGACCAGGTCGTCAAAGACATCGAAGCCGCAGGCGGTACAGCGGTGGCCAACTACGATTCGGTGTCGACGCCCGAAGGCGGTGAAGCCATCATCCAGAGTGCCGTGGACAACTTCGGCCAGGTCGACATTGTCGTGAACAATGCGGGCATTCTGCGGGACAAGAGCTTTGTGAAGCTTTCGCCCGCGGAACTCGAGATCGTGATCGATGTGCACCTCAAGGGAGCCTTCTTTGTTTCCCAGCCGGCTTTCCGCGTGATGAAGGAGCGCAACTACGGACGCTTCATCCACACGGCTTCAGCGGCCGGCATCTTTGGCAACTTTGGTCAGAGCAATTACGGAGCCGCCAAGATGGGTCTCGTGGGCCTGTCCAATGTGCTGGCCGTGGAAGGCGCCAAGAACAACATCAAGAGCAACGTGATCGCGCCGATCGCGCGCACGCGGCTGACCGAAGACCTGCTCGGTCCTCTGGCCGAGAAGCTCGATCCGGTCAACGTGACCCCGCTTGTGGTCTATCTCTGCTCGGAAGCCAATGAAGAGACCCATTCGGTCTACTCGGTGGGCGGGGGTCGCTTTGCGCGGATCTTCGTCGGTCTGGCTCCGGGGTGGACCAAGACAGACGGCACGGTGAGCGTGGAGGAAATCCAGGCCAACTTTGCCCAGATCCATGAGCCGGGTGATTACATCATTCCGGCCAGCATTGGGGATGAGATGGGCGTCATGGCGAAGGCCCTGTCCCAGTAGGAAACTCATCCAGAGCGGGTCAGGTGGGCGCGTTGCGCTTGTCTGGCCCGCTTTTTTTGCGTTTGGCGCTCAGGCCTTGCCTTCGTGGATCAGGGCGTCCAGCGCCGGCCAGTCAATGGCCGACTGGGAGGCGAAGGCCCGAAGAAGCAGTTCACGATCGGGATCGTCGTCCTGACCGCGATAGGTTTCCACCGCTTTCCCGAGCTTCTCCTGCTCCGGGCATTCGGGGTTGCTGTCGGCGAGGACACCCTCTTCGTGCTCAAGGCCCAGTTGGTCGAGCCACTCCGTCAGGAGTTCCTTTCGGCATTCAAGGAAGTAGACCGCCAGGATTTCTTCGGCGAGGGGCCTGGCTGCGACCCGCGAGAGGGCCCTCCTGACAGCGGCTACTTGCTTGGGCAGGGGCTGCTTGAAAAGGTATTGCGGTCGACTGTTCATGGCAGCCGCAGCGCCGGCCACGGCCTGCGAGAAGGTCATCTGGGAATCATCGGCGAGGCGTTTGAAAAAGCTTTGGCTCTGCTCTTCCGACATGGCGGCGAAAATTTCGTGCGGGCGCATGGAGTTCTCCTGACGGTTGGACGGGCGGAGTATGTCACATTGTCACGGTTCTCAGGGGCCTCTGAGCGGATATCAGTGCCCTTTGGGGGGTTGTTTTGGAAAAAATTCGTTTCGAATGTGAGAAATTCAGGTTCCAGAGGCGGCCGCCGATAAGATGACTATGATCGAATCGACAATGAGCAGTGACCTATACGACGATCCTCGGAAACTGAGTGCCATGGTGGCCCGCGCGGCCAGCTTGGCGGGCGAGCATGAGGTGTCTTCGGCTTTGATTGGCATGGCGGCCGAGGAGGGCGACCCCGCCTTCCCCGACTACATCGCCTATCTGCAGAGCGCGTTGCGTGTGGAAGACGGGATCTTCCGCATGACGCGTGAGCGAGCCGTGGTGCATCTGGCCGATGTAGACGCCGATCAAGCCTTGAGCGTGATCGAACGTCTGTCTTCGGAATTTGCCGATCAGTTCCCTTCTCAGGATCCGCCCCGTTTTGAGATGCATGTCTACCAGGCGATGCCGGGTCGGGACGAAGAGGTCAAAGTCAGGGACGTCCTGACCGAGATCTTCAAGCCCAAGACCTTCAAGCCCGAGACCTTGCACTGATTCAGGGGCCATGACCTGAAGCGAAGGTCGAAGGCTTTGGCCTTCGGCTTGGCGCGGAGGTTTGTTCCCAGCGGCGCCTTGCGACCCGGGTCTCCGGTGCCGTCGGGCTTTATTTGGGGGCCATCCGAAGCGCGCCGTCGAGTCGGATCACCTCGCCGTTGAGCATGGGATTCTCCACGATCTGGCAAGCCAGCTGGCCGTACTCCGTCGGGTCACCCAGGCGAGAAGGGAAGGGGACCGATGCGCCCAAGGCATCGCGCGCCGGCTCCGGGAGACCCATCAGCATCGGAGTGGCAAAGAGGCCCGGCGCAATGGTGACCACCCGGATCCCGGTGCGAGAGAGGTCCCGTGCAATGGGGAGGGTCATGCCCACGACACCGCCTTTGGAGGCCGAGTAGGCACATTGTCCGATCTGACCATCGTAGGCCGCGATGGAGGCGGTGTTGATGATGACGCCTCGCTCACCGGTTTCGTTGGGTGTGTTTTCCGCCATCTGCGCGGCGGCCAGGCGAATTACATTGAAGGTGCCGATCAGGTTGACTTCGATGGTGAGGCGGAAGGCGTCCAGGTTGAAGGGCTCATTTCCCTTGCCCAGGGTCCGTCCCGCCATTCCGATGCCGGCGCAGTTGACGGCGACCTGAATTCCGCCGAAGGCCTCCGCGGCCTGCTTTACCGCGGCGGAAACCTGCTCTTCGCTGCTGACATCGGTCTCGATGAAAAGGGTGTCGCCTCCGATATCGCGAGCGACTTCGGCGCCGTTGGAGCGTCCCAGGTCAAGGAGAGCCACGCGGGCTCCTTGAGCGGTCAATCTTCGGGCGGTGGCTTCACCGAGTCCGGAAGCGCCTCCCGTGACTACGGCGGCGATGGAGTTGATCTGCACGGCTGATTCCTTTCGTCTGAGATGACACTTCTTGTGTGTGGCCTGTTCCTGGCTGAACCGGGTCGGGCCTTGAGAGGCCTTCGGCGGGCAACCTGGGGCAGGGCGCCGCTTGGGCCATCGAGATCCAGACCCTAGCAGCCCTGAAGGCCCGGATCGGGATTCGCGGATCTTTTGGGCCTGCACTCTGGCGGGCCAGCGCACAATCCTCCACGATCCCGGGATGCGCGAGTGGATCTTTGGCCTCCGTTTCTGGCCCAGTCTCGGAGTGGCCGCGACCTCTTCCATCCTGATCGGGTTGGGGGCTCCGCCCCAGGGCTGGATTCCGGGTGAGTGGCTCGGTTTTGTGCCCCTGATCCTGATGGTCAGGCGCCCCTCGGTGACCCGGGGTCAGGCTTTCTGGCTTGGATGGGTGGGTGGCTTGGGGATCGGGTTGGTGGGGTTTCCGTGGATTGCGGAAATGCTGGTGCGGTTTGCCGGTNTGCCCTGGTTCCTGGCCGGCTTGGGCTTGCTTGCGTTTTCGGGCTGGATGGCTTTGCCCTATGGCCTTTTTGGTCTGGGGCTTCGTCACGGACCGCAGGCGGGTCTGCTTTCGGTTCTCTGGCCCATGATTCTNTTTCCGGCGCTGATGTTCGTTTGGCCCAACCTCTTTCCGTACACCCCCNTACTGGGTTTTGCCGAGTATCCGCCACTNATGCAGTNGGCCGAGTGGATTGGCGTCCACGGNCTTGAGGCGCTTGTGGTGGGTTGGGCGGCGTGCGTGGCCTGGCTTCTCGTGGGGCCGCCGGGTTCCTGGCTTCGCCCGGCGCTGGCTGTGGTGGGGGTTCCTCTGCTGCTCGTTCTCTTTGGCCATCAGAGGATCGAGGCNCTGGAGGCTGAAATGGCTTCGGCTCCGATTTTGCGGGTCGGTGTAGTCCAGCCCAATGTCCCACCCGGTGGCGGCACCTCTCGCGACCGTTTGGAGAGGCTTTGGAGTGCGTCTGAAGAACTGCAAAGCCAGGGGGCGGAACTGGTGGTCTGGCCCGAGGCCGGAGCGTATCCCTACCTTTTGCCTCGAGCCCACGTCCATGATCGGGATCTGGGCGATTCGGGGGTGTTGGCTCGGCATCGNTTGCCCACNCTTTTCGGGGCGGGGTCCAGGGAGCCCGACGCTCCTTTCGGGTTCAATTCGTTCTTCTTCGTGGATTCAGAAGGGGGCGTGGCCGGGCGCTACGACAAAGTCAATCGGGTTCCCTTTGGCGAAGCGATCCCCCTGGTGGACCCCGATTGGGTTTCCAGGCAGATCCCCTATGTGAGGCATCTCTATGCCGGCGCCGGTCCCGAGATCTTCTCCGTGGACGTCGCCTCTTTGGCGGACCCGGTGCCCGTGGGTCCGCTCATCTGTTACGAGGACATCCTGCCTGGCTTTGTGCGTGAAGTGGCGACGCTGCCGGGCGGCGTCGAATTGTTCGTGAATGGCACCATTGATGCCTGGTACGGGTACGGGTCCGAGCCTTGGGAGCATCTCGCACTCGCCCAATTCCGCAGCGTAGAACACCGGATTCCCCTGGTACGGAGCACCACCACGGGCGTCAGTGCGGTGGTGGACGCGACGGGGCAGATCCAGGCCCTTTTGCCCGTGCGTCCGGTGGAGCCGGAGACCCTGTCCGCTTATCCATCGGAGAGCCTGCTTGTCGAGGTCGCGTTGCTNAGNAACTCGGAGGCCGAGCCCACCGTCTANGCGCGCTTTGGCTGGTTGTTCCCCTACGTCTGCCTCGGCNTGGTGGCGTTCTATCTGGTGTGGTTCGGTTTNCGCCCCTGGGTTGCGGCGCGTCGTTGATCCCGCACTTGTCCATCGCCGGTCTGCGGGCGGGTGCGCTTGGGTCGGGGGGTTGCGCAAACGTGGTCTGAGCGGGATCCTCTGGGGTCTTCACATTCAAGTCTATTGATCGATTCGGAGGAAAATGTCATGCGCATCGTGTTGAGTCTGCTGTTTCTGGTTCTGGCTGCGTCGTTGAGTGCGTGCAACACGGTGCAGGTGACTTCGGATTGGAATTCATCTTTTGACTTCGCCAATTTGAAGACCTGGCAATTCGCGCCGGCTCCGACGCAGAAGCACGACAACATTGCCCTCTATAACGACGGCCTTTACGACGGTCGGGTGCGNACGGCCCTCGATACGAGCCTGGGAAAGCGCGGGTATAGCCAGGTTGTCGGGGGAGGCGAGTCGGACTTCTATGTTTCGTTCTTCCGCGTGGTCAACAAGAANCTTTCCGTCACCACCATGAACAACTACTGGGGATACGGCCCGGGTTGGGGTTGGGGCTATGGGTACGGTGCCGGTTGGGGTTGGGGTCCCGGTGGCTTTGGCTCACAGACTTTCGTGAATTCCTACAAGCAGGGCACCTTGATCATCGACATCACGACCAACGATGGCAAGAACCTGATCTGGCGTGGNACCGGATCCGCGCGTCTCGACAAGTCGAGCAGCCCNGAAGAGGCCCAGAAGAAGATCTCGAACGAAGTTCAGAAGATCCTGGCCAAGTTCCCGCCGCCGGCCAAGAAGAAATGAGCGGGGGCCTCGGCTGAGGCCTCTACGCCTCGGACTTCTCTTTTTCGACCGCGGCGATCTGTTGTTCCACAACACCGACCAGCGGCGCGACGCGCGGGTATCCCACGTATTGCGTCATGTGGATCAAGATCTCCCGCAACTGCTCGGGGTTGAGTTCTTCGTTCTTGAGGGCGGCTTTGGCCTGGATGCCAAAGGTCATGGATTCACCCAGGGCACAGATGGCGCCCATCATGACCAGGCGGCGGTCTCGTTGGCTGAGGGCGGGCCGCGTCCACACGTCACAGAAGAGATTCTCGATCATGAGGTCGAAAAAGTCGCTCTGGCCACGGGGAATCGGAACCACGTCGCCGCAGTAGACTTCCTTGAATTTCTCCATGCCTTTTTCGAATCGTTCGTCGTCCGACATCTCGTTCTCCTTCGTGGGGTGTGATGGGAAAAGGGCCTGCCCCAGCCGATAGTGTGGGGCTATGCGGTTCTATGCGGATTCGTCCTGGGGCGAGCCGTGCGTGGCTTCAGGCTGGACTTCGATCAGGTCGAGGCGCACGCCCGGGGGCGTGTTGATCGCGGCCATGACGGCCTGAGCCACGGCCTCTGAGGGCATGACGCCCGAATGCCGCTGCAGTCCGTAGTGTTGCCAGCGATGCAAGAGGGACTCGATCTTCTTCGGGTCCCAGCCGGCCGCATATTCGGAGATGGCTGGGCCCGGCCTCACCACGGTGGATCGAATGCCGGTGCCTTCGAGTTCCAGGGCGAGGGTCGAGGAAAACGCTTCAAGGGCCGCTTTGGTCGCCGTGTAGATCGATTGATGGGGGCGGGGGAAGCGGGCGGCATCGGAAGTGATGTGGATCAGGTCGCCGCGTCGCCCGGCCTCGAGGAGGGGGCGGAGGAAGCGGCGCGAGACCAGGACCGCTCCGAGCAGGTTGACATCGAGTTCCTGGCGAACCCGCTCGAGCTCCAGTTCATGGACCGGGGCGGGATGACTGAGGCCAGCATTGTTGATCACGATGTCGGCGAACCCGAATTCGGCTTCCACCGCGGAAAAAAAGGTCTCGATGCTCTCGGGTTGTGCGACATCGAGAACATGGACCAGGCAGTCTCCGCCTGCGGCCCGGACTTTTTGGGCGGTTTGTTGGAGTCGGTCTTCACGTCGGGCGCCGATGGCGACACGAAACCCCTGGAGACCGAGGGCTTCGGCCATGGCCACGCCCAGACCGGAGGAAGCCCCGGTCACGATGGCGGTACGGACTTCACGCTCTGGAGAAGGGATACTCATCCAGTCTGTATAGCAACGGCTTCAGGCGACTGCCGACTCGATTTCCTCGGCCAACTCGTTGCGAGAGGGACCCATATTGACCGGGGGTCGCTCTTCTCGACGCTGCCAGACCGCAAGGATTCTCGGCAAGAGCTCCGGCTTGGCCAGCATGTCGCTGGGCGCGTCCAGCATGTTGAACACCCGCATGAAGGCCCGCATGATCACGATGTCTTCGCGCATGGCGGGCATCACACCGTCTCGCAGGAGGGAGCGCATATACGCTTTGGGATCGACGGTACCGTCCTCACGTTCGAACGAGTAGGGATCTTCCCCGCCCTCGGCGAGTTCGGCCATTTCGTGTGTGGCTTGATCCTGCATCCGCATGCTTTCGTACCACGGTACCACTTCGCGGATGATGCCTTCGTCGAGATCACGCGCGAAGGCCAGCGGGTCGTCCGGGTTGGCATCGAGAGCGTCGGCCAGCAGCCAGGCGCTCACCCATGAGGTGGTGCAGCCTCGACCGGTGATGGGGTTCATGTGAATCAGGGCGTCGCCGATGGGGAAGAGGTTCAGGGCCCGGGGTTGGCCGTCTTTCACGAAGAACCTTCGGGTGTTCTTGAGATTGGCGTAGGTGTAGACGTCGGTGATCGGTCGGGATACATCCTTTTCGATCCACCGATGGATGGCCGGTAGTTTCCGGGCGGCGGCCTCGAAGGCCTCTTCGTGCCGGATCTGTCTCAGCGAATCATCCTGGGGTGAGGCGGCCAGGGTGATGGAGAAGACGCCGGAATCCCCCTGGAAGATCGCGTATTTCATGTAGCCCAGGTCGCCCGCTATGGGCCCCTCCAGCGGCGGCGTCTCCACGCCTTCGTGCAGGGCATAGAAGCGTGAGCAGTAGAAGATGCCGCAGCTCTCTGTGTCTTGTTCCATCTCCTCGGCCTGGATGTCATCGAGCCAGTGTCGAAGCTGACTGTTCCGCCCAGAAGTATCCACCACCAGGTCGGCTTCCAGTTCCTCCATCTCACCGTCTTCGTTCTTGATGGCCACGCCTCGGACGCGGGGGGGACCCGATCCGGAGTCTTCGTGGACCAGAAGGCCTGACACTTCGACCCCGATGCGGCGCTCTGTGTCGGTGTGCTTGTCCACATGGCGATGGAGCACCCAGTCCAGCGTGATTCGCCGGCAGGCCAGTAGTACGAGGTCATCGTCCTCCGGCACGAACTCGGGATTCTCGTGGATCTCCTCCACCATGGTCTTGAAGCTGAGGGTTTCCGCTCCGGCCTCTTTGAGCTCTTCGTAGAGGACCGGCAGCCGGTCTCGGATTCCGTTGTGAAGTCGGGCCAGGAAGGCATGGGAATGTCGGGTCTGGGGCGCCCCACGGCGCTCCCACTTCTCGAAGGCTTCGATGGGACTCTCACACGGAGTGAGCGCTTCTTTTTCGAGCAAGGTGACGCGATGTCCACTTTGCGAGAGGGCGAGAGTTGTAAAAAGACCGGCGGCGCTGCTGCCTACCACTACTACGTGCTTGCCGCTCATTGTAAGGGTCGACCTCCATGTGGGCCGGGATTTAGCCCGATTCCTAACTGTATCCGGCTTGGGGGCGATGGCAAAAAGTCGCAGAACGCGCTGTGGGGCTTTGGGGGGGGCGTCAGTCTGGTTTTACAAGGCCTGTCGTGTCCGCTTTGCTGCCTGCGAGCCAAGGAAATCGAGCCGCCTGCCGCATCCTGAAGGCCCGTTCCGTTCCCGATCCCACTGGCGCGCTTGTCGTGGAAAGCTGATACGGTTTGGAGATGAGCCAGACCGGATCTAGCCCCGACGGGGCCGGAATGGATGGAAGCGGGCAGGGGGGAGAGGGAGAGCAGCTCGAGCAGACGCTGTCCTCCTCGGCGGTTCGCTACGCGCTGGGTCTCCTTGTCGTGGTCTACGTCTTCAACTTCATCGATCGGTCGATTCTCTCGATTCTGCTGGAGCCGATCAAAGAAGAGTTCAATGTCTCGGACACGTATCTGGGCTTTCTCTCGGGGATCGCGTTCGCAGCCTTCTATACGCTGATGGGGATTCCCATTGCCCGTTGGGCGGATACCGGAAAGCGGACCCGGATCATCGCCCTGGCCATCTTCGTGTGGAGCGGCATGACGGCGCTCACCGGAGCCGCCCGTAGTTTTGCGCAGCTGGCCATGGCCCGTGTGGGAGTGGGGGTGGGGGAGGCCGGATGCAGTCCGCCGGCCCACTCCTTGATTTCGGACTACTACCCACCTGAGAAAAGAGCCACGGCTCTGGCCATCTACGCCTTGGGGATTCCGATCGGCAGCGGCATTGGAAACCTGACGGGGGGTTGGATCAACGAGTGGTTTGATTGGCGCACGGCCTTCGTGGTGGTGGGGCTGCCCGGCGTGGCCCTGGCTGTTCTGGTCCACTTCACGTTGCCCGAGCCGGTTCGCGGTGTCTACGATGATCTGGCCACGCGAGCCGCCAAGAAGAAACCGGTTCGTGAGGTCCTGGCTTTCATCTGGGGGCTTCGATCCTTTCGCCACATGTCTTTCGCGTCGGCTCTGCACTCCTTCTATGCCTACGGGGTCGCGGCCTTCATTGCGGCCTTCTTCATGCGTTCTCACGCCCTCTCCAGTGGCGAGTTGGGGACCTGGCTGGCCGTGATCGGATGTACGGGCGGGGTGGCGGGTACGTTTCTGGGCGGTTACTTGAGCGACCGGCTCTCGGTGTCGGATGTCCGGTGGCAGATGTGGGTGCCGGCGGTGGCCACGGCCGTTTCCATGCCCTTTGCCTTCCTGGTCTATCTCTGGCCCGATGGCAGGACGGCTTTGCTCCTCTCGTTTCCGGGCGCGCTTCTGGGTGGCATGTGGATGGGTCCGGTTTTTGCCGCCACCCAGACCCTGGCGCCTCCGATCATGCGCGCCACCGCCTCCGCGATCCTGCTTTTTGTGATCAACATCATCGGCCTGGGCCTGGGGCCTCAGGGCACGGGCATCGTCAGTGACCTGCTGGAGCCCGTCTATGGAGTCGACTCTCTTCGTTACTCCCTGCTCGGTGTCGTCGTCTTGTTCTCGTCCTGGTCGGTCTTCCATTTCTACATGGCGTCCCGCACTTTTGCCGAAGACCTCAAGGCCAAGCAGAATCTCGGNGAGTGANCGAGGTCNGCACCGGTCGCCNCGTCGAAGCGCTGCCTGTTGCAACTTTCCANGGGACCGCCGTATCNTGTGGAGCGGATNGACGCGGTCTTTCCATTTCAAGAAGGAGCATCTGGATACCATGAGAGCAGCGGTCGTGTATGAGCACGGCGATCGAGAGAAGATCGTCCTGGAAGACAACTACCCCGAGCCCGAAGTGTCCGAGGGCTGGGTGAAGCTCCGCGTCCACGCGGTTTCCGTCAATTTTCATGACATCTTCAGTCGTCGCGGGATGCCGGGCATCAAGATTCCCCTCCCGTTGATCATCGGTTCCGATATTGCGGGCGAAGTNGTGGAGTGCGGGGAGGGTGTNTCGGGAGTGGCGCCGGGGGACCGNGTCCTGGTGGACCCCCAGCCTTCAGCGGAGAATGGCGGCAAGATGATCGGTGAAGCCTTCGATGGGGGGCGGGCTGAATTCTGTCTGGCGCATGCCTCGCAACTTGTTCCGATTCCGGAAGGTGTGGACTTCGTGACGGCCTCCTCGATTCCGCTCGCCTACGCGACCGCGCACCGCTTGATGGTGACGCGAGGTGGAATCACGGCCGGCGAAAAAGTCCTGATCCTGGGAGCCAGTGGTGGCGTCGGGACCGCATCGGTGCTGCTGGCCAAGATGGCGGGCGCCGAAGTGATCGCCTGTGGGAGCAGCGAGGAGAAATTGGAGCGCCTTCGTGAACTCGGTGCAGACCACGTCATCGATTACGCGAACCAGGACATGCGAAAAGCGGTCTGGGATATCGTGGGCAAGCCCCGCATCGTCGGGACCGGGGGGGTCGATGTGGTGATGAATTCCACCGGAGGTGGGACCCTGACGGATTCAGTGCGCTGCCTGAAGNTGGGCGGGCGACTCCTCACGTGTGGCGCGACGGCGGGCTTCAAGGATGAGTTGGATCTGCGTTACGTATGGACCTTCGAGCAGACCCTGATTGGCGCAAACGGATGGCGGCGAAGTGACATCGAGATTCTGCTTGAAAAGGCCAGGGAAGGGGTTTTGNTGCCGGTGGTGGATTGCGTGCTCCCTCTGAGCGAGGTGCGCGAAGCGGACCGCTTGCTGGAAGAACGAGAAAATTTCGGCAAGGTGGTGATTGCCCCTTGAGGCGANAANGCCTGGCCTGGGAATCCTCCAAGATGAGGCTCCGTGCCTAGAATCGGAAGCCGGAGGGCGTGTTTCCGCGCAAGGTGATTCGCCCCTCTGGCGACTCGAATTGGACTTCGATTTCGGGTTCACCGTCCACGATCTCCACACCCTTTGCGGGCGGGTCGAGCAAGTAGGTCAGGGCACTGGTTCTGGGAATCCGAAAAGAGACCGCGCGAAGAGCGCCGACCCATGGGGCGTTCGTCGAAGGGTGGATCGATTGCTTCCAGTCGATGAAGAAGGGGGCCAAGCCTGCGAGTCCGTGCCCGCCCACCGCCATGAGATCCCACTCAAGGGGTTCGCCGGAGGGTTGAACCCGGGAGGCGGCGACGACGGGGCTGGGTTTGAGTCCGACCTCGGTGGCGCGTCGNGCCACACCGGGGAGGTCCTGGCTCCGAATGGCCCAGTGGAAGATCTCGTCGTGTCCGTCCGGCGGAAATGAAGCCATCAGGCCTTCCGGGGTATCCTGCTCCGGGTCGGGGGCCAGGATCTCGAGATACTGGCCTTCCCCCAATGAGACCAGGGCATTGCGCGTGCCGCGCCCGGGGTGCGGTCCGCCATCGATGGGACGGACTCCGCTGAGTTCCAGGAATCGCTCTTTGGCTTGATCCAGATCACGAGTGGCGATGACGAGATGGTCGAATTCCATGGTGNGTGGCTCCNTGTGCTGTCCCGCGTGTTTCAGAGGGCTTTGTGGATTCCGACCACGGCCAGGAGTCCGGCGAGAAGGGGGATACCGGCGGGACCGAGAAGAGAGGTGGCGGGGATGATCCTGTATTCATGGATGGGTTGTTCGGTCCCTTCGCTCAGCGTGATGAAAGCCTGACCGTCCGGCGTGAAGGCGATGGCTTCGCCTTGCGGTTCCAGGGTCAGGTTGGTGGTGCAGCGGGGTTTTTGCAGGGTCTCGGCGATGGACTCCCCTGGACTTCGGGGCCAGACGTGTGCGTTCAGGTAGGTGCGAATCACGATGGCGTCACCGGAGGGTGAAATGTCGCCTCCTGTGGCGAGGCGCTCGGCCTGATTGCCAGGAAAGGNGATGTCGCCCAGGTGTTCCAGGGTCGATACGCNGCTTTCNTCCTGTGGGTAGGCGGCACGGTACAGCCGACTCACGCCCGCGCTGCGGTCTTTGGTCAGGACATAGAGGTCGGCCTGAGCCGGATCCACCATCAGGGTCTCGGCGTCGTGAGCCCCGTCGGGATATTTCAACTGTAAAGAAACGGCCCCGGGGAGTGGGAGCGGGTCGCTCGAAGGCGAGGTCGGCACTTCGGGTTCGGCCACCCGGTAGACCGTGATGGAGTTTCGGGCCTCNGCGTTGTCACCGATGTCAGCGAGGTAGAGGTAGTCCTTTCCAGCAAGGGGACCGGGGCCGATGGCCAGATCCTCCCAGTCCTGATTGGGGATCCCCGAGAGTGAGTAGGCGGCGCGGAGCGAACCGTCGTATTCAAAGGCAAAGGCCGTGGGTGGGTTCCCGCTGTCGTTGTGGGTCCAAAGAAGGCCCGCTTGTTGACGGCTTGCGGCGAGGCCCGAGGCCTCGGTCAGCCCGGGGATGTCCGCTTGGCCAAGGGAAACGGAGTCTTGGAACTGAGGGCAGTCCTGGGCCCGAGCGCCCCTTGCGTCGAATCCGCTCCACGCGAGCAGCAGGAGGGCCGTGACCAGGAGATTGGGTTTCTTCATGGTTCTCTCTTGGGTTTCTTTCGGGGCTTGCGAGTTGAGCCGTAGCTGGCTTCAAGCGCCTCGACCTGATCGGAGACACCCTGGTAGAGCGCCTGGATGTCGACTTTCTCGCCCGCCACCATTCTCTTTGAAATCATCGTCACCGGAAAGAAGATGGGTTGGGTGTCCCGCCAGCGCAGCGCTCGGCTGTGACCGATCTCGTCGTCCACCACGATCCAGGTGAGGTGGAGATTCTGGGCCATGACATCGCCGAGAACCACGCCCAGGGATTGTTGGTCCATGACATCGTCTTTGGAGATGAAATCGCCGTTGATCAACCGTTGGAGGATTTCGAGATTACGAAGACCTCCTCCACGAAGGGGACTGCCCAGAGATCGCAGCGCCAACTCGTTGGCGCGCTTTCGTTGCCGTTCTGATTTCATCAGATCCGAGGGCCCCAGGCTTTCCAGGGTCCGGTGGATCTGGGCCTGGGAAACGTGAGGCAGGCTCGTGGCGCCGAAGGCCACGAGGAGGATCAGAACCAGGGTGCGCCCCATATGAAGAGCCGAATTCGAAGCCTGCATCTGGACCAGCATAGCCGATGTCGGACGAGCCTTGGCGACGGCGCTCGAGAAGACGCTCCAGATGAAGGGGCAGTCGGACGCGGGGTGGGTCCCTAGGAAACCTGCAAAGAGAGCACTTTGAAGGTGCGCGTGTCTTCAAGTATTTCGAGTGTTCCGAGTTCGCGCAGACTTCGTTCGTAGGGCAGGGTCCGATTGGCGACGATCAGGGCCTGGCCATCGGGAGCAAGTGCCAGGCGAGCGGCCTCGAACATGGCGTGGGCGGGTCCCAGATCCACTTCCTTGCCTCCATGGAAGGGCGGGTTGATCAGCACCAGGTCGAATTCGGCCATGGGGACGGGTTCTCGGATGTCCCACCACTCGACCTGGCAGCGCGCGCTGAGACCGAGCGCGGCGGCGTTGTCGCTGGCGCATTTCACGGCTCGGGCATCTCCATCGAGGAGAAGTCCGGTTGCGTCGGGCCAGCGTCGCAGTGCGCTCAGTCCGAGCGGTCCAGCCCCGCATCCGAGATCAAGAATCCGTTGAGCGGGCGCCCTGTCGGCGAGTGTTTTCAGGAGGAGCTCGCTGCCGGGATCAAGGCGCCGCGTGCTGAATACACCCGGGTCAGCACGCAGTGAGAAGCCGGGTTCGGTGGTTTGGGGAACCTGGAAATGGTCGGATTCCGGGACGAGTGGCCCTTCGCCTGCATCGCGTTCAAAGGCGACGATCCGGGCACGGCGCCGATTGCTGACAATCTGGGGTTTCTGTCCCAACTGTTCGGCCAGTCGTTTTACGGCAGAGGTGATGCCGAGTTCATTGCCACCGCAGAAAAGAAGCCGACCCCCGGGTTCAAGGTGGGCCCATGCGTGGCCCAGGTCCTGCCAGGTGGCCGGTCGGCTTTTCTGCAGGTGCACAAGGCATTGTGCAAAACGTGCATCCTGGAGTTGGGATCCGGAAGAGACCGATCTCAGTTCGTACGCCTCGGCCTTGTGCCAATCGGCCCGCCAGCTGAGAACGGAGAGTCCCCCGCAGCGACGGACGGCCTGCATGCCCTGGAATTCACAAACGCGTGCGTCTTCGAGGACCCCTTCGTCGAGAACCAGTTCTTCGGCTGCCATCGGTTCAGCATAGACGATTTGAGCGGGCTCTTTGAAGGGGGTGGGTCAGAAGTGGCTAGGTGCTTTTGATATCCGAGCGCCTCAGAAGGAAGGGAAGGAGTGCGAGGAGCAGGATGAGGGCGACGCTGGTGAGTTGAGCGGGGGCCTTCGGGCCAAGGTGTTCGGTCAAGGCGCCCGTGGTCAGGTTCGAAAGGATGCTTCCCAGGCTGATCCCGACCATGGCCAGGAGGCTCTGGCCGGTGGATCGCAGTCGTTCGGGCATGATCCGGTCAGCATAGAGCGGGATGCCGATGACGATGCCCCAGACCGTCACCCCGTGGAGAATCTGGGCCGCGTAGACCCACGTCAGATCTTCCGAGAACCCGCTCACCCCCCAGCGCACCGCGGCGGAGAGCAGGCCGATGGCGATCACACCGCGCGGGCCGATCCGGTCCATGGTAGAGCCCACCCAGAAGACCAGCGGAATCTCCAGCAGGATCATGAGCAGCCACATCTGGCTGATGACTTCCAGGCCTCCACCGTGGGCTCGCACGAGGAGGGGGAAGAGTACGGTGGGCCCCTGGAGCAGGAAGTAGGCGAGTAGAGTCAGCAGGAGCAAGCGGCCGAAGGCGGCATTCTGAAAGAGGAGACGCCAGTCTCCCGAGACGGCTTTGCCCCCAGAGTCCGACTGACGGGGCAGGGAGAGAGCCAAGGCTGCGGCGATCAGCAGGTAGAATCCGGCCAGAGGGAAGATCCAGCCCAGGCCGGGCGTGGAGGCGCCCGGGACGGAAGCGCGAAAAGGCGCAACGTCGTGGATCCACAGGGGCAGTGTGCCCACGCTCACGGCAAAGGCCAGGGTTCCCATGACGCGCACGCGTCCGTATTTTCTTTCGGCCGGGGCATGGAGGTGGGCGAGACTCGTCGAAACCGCCATGGGAGCCAAAGCCGAACCAAAGAAGGCCACACTGGAGGTGGCGATGAGATAGCCGCTGAAGGTGGTGGGCCAGGCGAGGCAGACGTGCCCCACGCTGGCGCCGAAGGCGACCAGGGCCAGGATGCGAGAACGTGACCCCGTGCGATCCCCCAAGCGGCCCCAGAGTGGTTGAGCCAGCATGCCCATGAGCGGCACGGTGGCCACGATCATGCCGACCTCGCTGGCGCTGAGGCCCGCATTCTCGCGCAGGTAGAGACTGTAGTAGGGGAAGTAGAGGCCGAGGCTCGCAAAGGTGAACCACCAGAGTCCGCCGAGTCGGAACACGGGCTCGGGTTGAAGGCTCTTAGCGGATTCCGGTTCGGCTCTCTGGCTCACTCGCCCGCCTGCTCTTCCGCTTCCTTGGAGAGGTCGTACCCGGCCTGCCATCGGGGCCACCAGACGAGGAGTGTGACGCCGAGGGTCATGGCGATGAAGGTCCCGATGCGTTGCTCGGCATCGACCATCCGCAGGGCCGGCCAACCGGGTAGTTCGAGGTTCAGGAAGAACGGGACCACAGCCGAAAACGCGAGTGCCGCCATGATGAAACACTCGAGAAAAAGGGTTCCGGCACCCGGGTTCGCCGCCTCTTTGGCGTGCGCTCGACTGGCTTTACGGACTCGGAAGCGTCGAAGCAGGGGGAGGAATCCCAGGGTCAGGAGAGTTTGGGGAAGCAGTCCCTTGATGACCACCACCTTGAAATAGAGGATCGGATTTGCGCCACGGCTGGCCACGGCGAGAGCCAGCCCAAGGAGAACGGTGGATCCGACGACGAGAATCAGGATCGATTGTGCGGAAGGAGACAGTCGGGACCAGGACGGACCTCTGTTTTCAGTCGGCATCGGGTCTCAATTCGTGGAGGTGGGGATTGAGGAAGAGTTGATCCGGATCGTATTGATCACGAATCCGCCACCAATCTTGCCAGCGTGGATGAATCCGCGCAAAGTCCGGCCCTGTCATGAAGTGGGCCTTGCCCCAGTGGGGCCGACCATCGTACTGGCGAAAAATCGTTTCACAGGCCCGGAAGAGTTCTTCATCGGGTTGGTCCACGCCTTGATGGACCGAGAGGGTCACAGTGGGACGGCCGCGTGCGCTGGAGATCCAGAGGTCATCCTCGCGAAGGGTGCGGTACTCGACAGGCCATGCGAGGTCCGGGAAATCGAGCCCCAGCATCGTGCGGATTTCCTGCAGGCACGCCGGGCCGTGTTCCTCCGGAACCGAGTACTCCATCTCGCTGTGTCGATCGTTGCGTTCGTTGGCCAGCACCTCATAGCTCCAGGCGCGGCGTTTGCCTTCTTCGGCCAGGGGATAGATCGGTTCTTCGTCGGTTTCGACCAGGGTCTTGCAGGCGGCTCGTCCGGAGCCCGGC